>JBBQAW010000127.1:0-10504 GCA_038316815.1 Burkholderiales bacterium | reverse complement strand
TCGAGCAGCACGAAGTCGAAGCCCCAGTCGTGGAAGCCCAGCTTTTCCAGGGTTTCGAAGCCGTGGATGATGCCGCGCCCGCCGCAGCCGCGGCCGACTTCGGGGCCGCCCAGTTCCATGGCGTAGACGCCGTCGCGCTTGAAGCACACGTCGCCGATGGCCACGGCTTCACCGGCCAGCTTCTTCTTGCTGCTGGTTTCGATGATCGTGGGGCAAGCCTTGCCGCCGAACAGCAGGCTGGTGGTGTCGCTCTTGGGGTCGCAGCCGATCAGCAGCACTTTCTTGCCCTGCTGCGCCATCATGTAGCTGAGGTTGGCGAGCGTGAAGCTTTTGCCGATACCACCCTTGCCGTAAATGGCAATGATCTGCGTGGTCTTGGCCGCGGGGGATGTTGACACCGGATCGGGTTCGATCGCGGCTTCAGCCTTCAGGCGCTCGTCGCGCATGAACATCACGTTTTGGGCGGGGGCATTCATTGGCAACTTCTCCAGTCAAGGACCATCTTCAGACAGTCGGAATCGCCGAAAGCCGTGCGGTAGGCACTGTCGGCATGCAAGGGGTCGGCGTGGTGCGTGATCAGGCCGTCCAGCGAAAGGCGGCCGGTTTCGGTCAGTTCCTTCACCGCCAGCAGGTCGGGGCGCTGCCATTCGGAAGCGCAACGGATGTTGACTTCGCGCATGAAGGCGGGCGCGAACATGAAATTCAGCGGGTCGGTGTAAAAGCCGGCCAGGACGATTTCGCCGCCCGGGGCCAGACGCTGTACCAGGCGGTCCAGGATCTGCGAATCGCCGCTGACGTCGTAGATGGCCTGATAGTCGCGGCGGGTGTCTTCGTCCGGGTGCATGACCGGGTAGCCCTCGGCGCCCATTGCGCGGCTCGGATTGGTTTCCCAGACAGTCGGCGGCGCAAAGCCGGCGACGACAGTCATGCGCGCCAGCAGGCGACCCAGCACCCCGTGGCCGACGATCAGGTCGGGCGGTACGATCTTTTCGCGTTTGCCGCCCACGGCCACAGCGTGATAAGCCGTGGCGGCCAGGGCCAGCAGCACCGCTTCGCGGCCGAGTTCTGCGGATACCGGAACGACACGCGACCCGGCGACGACGATCTTGGACGCGGCGCCACCAAACAAGCCGCGCACTTCACCGTAGCACCGCGCGCCAGGCACGAACACGCGCTCGCCGACAGCGTGGCGGGCTTGCGGGCCGGCTTGAACCACGCGTCCGACGGATTCATAACCCGGTACCAGCGGGTAGCCCATGCCGGGGAACTTGGGCATGCTGCCGTTCCACAGCAGCTTCTCGGTGCCGGTGCTGATGCCGCTGAATTCGATGTCGACGACGACGTCGTCCGCTTCCGGGGGCGTCAGTTCAAGCCGGCTGAATGCGATGTGCTCGGGTTGCTCGAGCACGATGGCCATGGTCTTCATGCGATATCCCCGTAAACAACGGTCCCGGCGGCATGGCTGCAACGCAGGGTCGATGGGGTGAGAGGGTTCAGAGGCTTTGACATGGAGTGGTGCAGTGACAGCGTCATCTTAGGTGGACGTTGACATGTGTCAATAGAAATGGACACTTTTGTTTTCTAGGGTTTACACGGGGCGGCAGCGGGCGACGAGCAGCCCGGTCTGCAGCGGCATGCGGGTGGGCACCACACGCGCGGCCTGGAAACCGGCTTGTTCCATCAGCGCTGACAGTTGCGCCGCCGAACGCGGCCGGCCGCGACCCATCGCCATGAGGTAGAAACCGAAATAGGCATCGCCCATCGCTTCGACCCCGCGCACCCCTGCCAGAGGTTCGGCCAGCAGCAGGGTGCCGTCGTCCGGCAAAGCCCGTCGTACGCGCTGCAGCAAGCGAAGCACACGCTCGTCCGGATGGTCGAAAGCCACCCGCACCAGGCTGACGATGTCGGCACCGCGAGGCAGTTCGTCGTTGAAGAAGTCGCCGCCATGGGTGCTGGCGCGCTGCGCCAGGCCGCTGGCCGCCAGGCGGCTGCGCGCGCGCTCGGCCACCGCTGGCAGGTCGAACAGCATCAGCTTCAAGCGCGGCGCCTGCGCGGCCACGGCGGTGATGAAACTGCCCTCCCCTGCGCCCACGTCCAGCAAGGTGTGGTGACGGTCGAAGCGGTAAGCGTCGATGACCTCGCGCGTCACCAGGGGCTGCGAGGCAGACATCAGCGCCGAATATTCGGCCACGCGTTCTGGTGCCAGTGCGGCTGGCGATTCAACGGCCGACGAGGCTGCGGCTTCGTAAGGCCAGTACCCGGCCATGGCCGGGCGGCCTTCTCGGCGCAGCAGGGCCACCGGGTCGCTGAGGTCGGCGTACAGCGTGGCGTGGTGTTCGACCATCGACGCAATGGCCCGGTTGCCGACCATCGGCGCACCCAGCCGGCCCAGCGCCACGCGGTTGCCGCTGCGGCGCTCCAGCAGTTCCAGCGCAACCGCTGCCGCCACCAGGCGTTCGGCACCTTCAGGCCCCAGACCCAGACGCTCGGCCAGCGTTTCGGCAGGCAAGGGGCCGTCAGCCAGCATGTCGAAAATGTCCAGACGCACGCAGGCCAGCAACACTTGCGAATAAACAAAGCCGGCCACCAGGTCGAAAAGCGCCCTCGCTTCCTTGCGCGCCACCGGCCGGGTCAGGGGAAATGCCGCCGCCCAGCGCTGGAAGCCCGGCTTGGCCACGGTGCGGTGGCGCCAGTCGCGCAGGCGCTCTATCCAGCTACCTCCGGCCATAGCGCTGCCTGGCGCTGGCGGCACAGGCCGGCGCTGCACTTGTTCCATCGCGGGTCACCTCAAGGCAGGCTGGGTGTGATGGCGCTGACAGCCACCCGCTGGGGCGCATTTCGCGCTGCACGTGGCGCGCGCGGCGCCCGGGGTGGTGACGCCACAGGCCTGGCCTGAAGCTGTACATCACGCAAGACCTTTTCGCACCAGCTCTTGGGAACCAGGCGCTCTGACTCCAGCCGCACCAGTTCACGCAACTGCGAAGAGCCTCGGCACGGCGGAATGGCCTCGATAGCGCAGGCCACCAGGCGGTCGAAGTGCTGGATGGCGCCAGACAAACCATGTTCGCTGGCTGAGCTGGGGCGACCCAGGGCCACATCGCGGCCCACCGGCTTGCCCAGCACGCTGGGGTCGGCCATCACGTCGCGCACGTCGTCGGCCACTTGGTAGGCTTCGCCCAGCCATTCGCCCAGGGCGCGCCAGGTGTTGCCGTCCATGCCCGCAGCTTCGGCGCCGGCACACGTGGCTGCGGCAAACAGGGCGCCTGTCTTGGCGCGCTGGTAGTCGCCCAGCGCCACGCGCGGTTCGCATTCCCAGGCCTGGCCGGCCGTGATGCCAAAGGGCATGCCTACGCCAGCACTGATGGTGGAAAGCAAGCGCGCCAGCCGGGCCGGGTTCCGCCCTGCGGCCAGGCCCAGGGCCTGGAAGCCCAGGACGATCAACCCGTCGCCTGCCAGCACGGCCAGGCGCTCGCCAAAGGCGGCGTGCACCGATGGCTGGCCGCGGCGCGTGGGGGCGTCGTCGAAGCAAGGCAAGTCGTCGTGGACCAGCGAAGCACAGTGCAAGAGCTCGATGGCCACGGCTGCCGCGTCAGACAAGGCAGGGTCGTCGTCGCCACAGGCACGCGCCACCGACAGGCACAACATCGGTCGAATGCGCGCGCCGCCAGGAAACACAGCATGGCGAACGGCTGCGGCCAGCTTGGGCGGGCAGCCCGGCGCCTGGGTCGCGGCGATGGCCGCAGCCAGTGCCTCTTCAATTCTTGCCAGGGTTTCCATGCGTGACCTCAGTTCTGACACCGATGAGGGTGTCGGGCGAATGTCAGAAAATACGGACATTCATAGTGTCACGAAGAATAGACACTTTTCTGAGGGGCGTCAATGCGTGCGTACACAGGCCTGCCCAGGCCAGCCCATCCCAACGAACCTGGCACCCGAGCGGGGCAGAAACGAAAACGGCCCGGGCTGCACCGGGCCGAACAAGCCAGACCCGAAGCGCTTCAGCCCGCCGGCTGCACAACCAGGCGGCCCCGTTGCAGGGCCAGCGTATGACCCAGCAGCCGGGTGGCGGCATAGATGGCCTGCACCGTGGGCGTGGGCGTGCCCGTGATGCGACCCAGTTCGACCACGGCGCCCACCAGCGCGTCGAGTTCCAGCGCGCGCCCGGCCTCGACGTCTTGCAGCATGCTGGTCTTGTGCGCGCCCACGGCCTGGGCGCCGGCGATGCGCTGGTCCAGGCTGATCTTGAAGCGCACGCCCAGGCTTTCGGCCACGGTCTGGGCCTCGCTCATCATGGCCGCGGCCAGGGCGCGGCTTTCAGGAAAGCGGCAGATGTCTTCCAGCGTGGCGTGGGTCAACGCGCTGATCGGGTTGAAGCTGAGATTGCCCCAGAGCTTGACCCAGATCTCGCTGCGGATGTCGCGGCTGACCGGTGCCTTGAAGCCGGCCTTCATCAGCACTTGGGACAGGGCCTCGATGCGCGGCGTGCGCTCGCCATTCGGCTCACCCAGCGTGAAACGGTTGCCTTCGATCAGCTTCACCACGCCCGGCGCCACCAGCTCGGCCGCCGGATAGACCACACTGCCGATCACGCGTTCGGGTTCGATACCGGCCGCCAGCAAGCCGCCGGGGTCGACACTGTCCAGGCCTCGGCCTTCGTGTGCGCCTGCCAGCTTGTGGAAGTACCACCAGGGGATGCCGTTGATCATGGTCACGACCATGGTCTCGGGTCCGAAAAGGGTTCGCAGGTCGGGCAGCAAGTCTTTGACCTGATGCGCCTTGACCGTCAGCAACACGGCGTCCTGCGGGCCGGCGTCAGCGTAGTCTTGTACCGCGCGCACGGTGGTGGCCACCTGCTCGGTGCCGTCCTCGGTAATCAGCTTGAAGCCGTTGGCGTTGATGGCTGCCAGGTTCTTGTTGCGAGCGATGAAGCTCACTTCTTGGCCCGCCAGGGCCAGGCGTGCGCCCAGGTAGCCACCAATGGCGCCGGCGCCAACAACGCAGATCTTCATGCTGCGGCCTTGCGCGCTTCGCGCTGGCGCGCGATGTTCTGGGCCGTGCCCCACAGCGGCCACAACAGCATGGCCACGGCAATGGCGAAGATGGTGCCCACCAGCGGGTTGCTCCAGAAGATGGCCACCGAGCCCTGGCTCATCAGCATGGCCTGGCGGAAGCTGGCCTCGGCCATGTCGCCCAGCACCAGGGCCAGCACCAGGGGCGCCAGCGGGTACTTCAGTTTCTTGAACAAATAGCCCAGCAGACCGAAGACCAGCATCATCCAGACGTCGAACATCGAGTTGTTGACCGTGTACGCGCCGATGGCGCAGATGACGATGATGACCGGGCCGATGATGGTGAAAGGAATGCGCAGGATGGCGGCCCACCAGGGCACGGTCGTCAGCACCACGATCAGGCCCACGATGTTGCCCAGGTACATGCTGGCGATCAGGCCCCAGACGAAGTCTTTCTGTTCAATGAACAACATCGGCCCGGGCTGCAGACCCCAGATCAGCAGGCCGCCCAGCAGCACGGCTGCCGTGGGCGAACCCGGAATGCCCAGGGTCAGCATCGGCAGCAGGGCCGCGGTGCCGGCGGCGTTGTTGGCGGTCTCAGGGGCGACCACGCCTTCCATGTCGCCCTTGCCGAAGTTTTGCGGGTTCTTCGATCCGCGGCGCGCCAAACCGTAGCTCATGAAACTGGCCGGCGTGGCGCCGCCCGGCGTGATGCCCATCCAGCAGCCCACGACGGCCGAACGGATGAATGTGCGCCAATATTTGAAGAGCTCGCCCCAGGTCTTCAGCACCACGCCCAGCGTGATGCGCGCGCTTTTACCCTTGAAGGCCAGCCCGTCTTCCATGGTCTGCAAAATCTCGCCAATGCCGAACAGGCCGATCACCGCGACCAGAAAGCTGAAGCCCTTCAACAGCTCCGGCTGATCGAAAGTCATGCGCAGATGGCCGGTAACGGTGTCCATCCCCACGGCTGCCAGTGCGAAGCCCAGCATCATCGAGGCCAGGGTCTTGGCCGCGGGTTCCTTGCTCAGCCCCACGAAACTGGCGAAAGTGAGCAACTGCACGGCGAAGAACTCGGCCGGACCGAACTTCAGCGCGAACTTGGCCAGCACAGGCGCCAGGAAGGTGATGACGATCACCGCCACCAGGGCGCCGAAGAACGACGAAGTGAACGCCGCTGTCAGCGCCTGCGCTGCACGCCCCTGTTGCGCCATCGGGTAGCCATCGAAGGTGGTGGCCACGCTCCAGGGTTCACCGGGTATGTTGAACAGGATGGAGGTGATCGCACCCCCGAACAAGGCCCCCCAGTAGATGCAGCTCAGCAAGATGATGGCCGAGGTGGGGTTCATGGTGAAGGTCAGCGGCAACAGGATGGCCACGCCATTGGCGCCACCCAGACCCGGCAGCACGCCAATCAGAACCCCCAGGATGATCCCGAGGAACATCAGCCCGATGTTCACTGGCGTCAGCGCCACGGCAAAGCCCTGTCCCAGGGCAGCAAGCTCTTCCATCAGGCGCTTTCGTCAGAAACCGAGCATGGCTTCAATCGGGCCCTTGGGCAGCGCAACCAGGAAGTAGCGCTCGAACACCAGGAAGAAGAACAAAGGCACGCCGAACGACACCGCCGACAGCGCAGGAAACCCGTACTTGCCGTGCCAGCGCATGAAGTACCCAATCAACAGTGCCGAAGCGAAGTAAATGCCGATGGGCTGGATCAACGCCAGGTAAACCGCCATCGGCCAGACCATGGCCCAGACGCGGCCGAGCTGCTTGCGCGCGGCGAAGACCGGGTTGTTCTGCCTCCACGTCATCAGCTGGCGCAAGGCGATCCAGCCGCTGGCGGCCAGCAACAGGCAGGCGACATAGAACGGAAAGTAGCCGGCGCGCGGGCCGTCGAATTCGTCCCAGCCGGTGCCCAGCCGCTTGGCATCCACCATCACGACCACCGCCACCGCCATCAGGGCCAACGCCAGGCAGAGTTCAGGCCAGCGGTTACCGAGCGTGGGTTCGGCCGGCCCGGCGTTGTCGTTCTCTTCGCTCATCGCCGGCGGTGGCTTAGTTGGACAGGAAGCCGGCTTCGCGCATCAGCACGCGGTGCTGCTGTTCGGTGCGCCCAAGCCATTCAAAAAAGGGCTGGCCGCTCATGCTGGTCTGGTTGAAGGCGCCCTTCTCCATAAACTGCTTCCATTCGGGCAGTGCGCGCACCTTGGCGAACAGGTCGACGTAGTACTTCACCTGCTCGGGCGTGGCGCCGGGCGTCATGAAGATGCCGCGCAGCATCTGGTATTCAACCGGCAAGCCGGCCGACTTGCAGGTGGACAGGTCACCCCAGGCCTGGGTGGTGGTGATCTTGGCCTTGTACGGCATGGGTTGCGCGTCCATCACGCACAGCGCGCGCAGCGTGCCAGCACGCCAGTGGCTTTCAGCTTCGATCGGGTTGTTCACAGTCGCGTCGACGTGCTTGCCGACCAGCTGCACCGCCACGTCGCCGCCGCCCTTGAACGGGATGTAGGTGATCTTCTTGCCACCCGCCTTTTCCATCATCACGCTGATGATGTGGTCTTCTTGCCGCGAACCTGTGCCCGCTACCTTCAGGCCGCGGTCGGGGCCGGCCTTCACGGCGGCCAGAAATTCAGCTGCGGTCTTGTAGGGCGAATCGGCGTTCACCCAGAGCACGAACTGGTCCAGCGCCAACATTGACACTGGCGTCAGGTCGCGCCAGTTGAAAGGCACGCCAGTGGCCAACGGCGTGGTGAACAGGTTCGACAGGGTAATGACAATCTTGTGCGGGTTGCCCTTGTCGCTCTTGACGTCGAGGAAGCCCTCAGCGCCCGCGCCGCCCGACCTGTTGATGACGACGATGGGCTGCTTCATCAAACCGTTCTTCGACACCACGCCCTGAATGAAGCGCGCCATCTGGTCGGCCCCACCACCCGTGCCGGCCGGCACGATGAATTCAACCGGCTTGGTGGGCTCCCAGGCCCAGGCCGGCAGGGCAACCAGACCCACGCAAGCTAAAGCGGCGGCGGCGATACGGCGGTTGATGTGTTTCACGGGTCATCTCCAGGTTCAGGACAAATAATGAATCAGTCTAGGGGGCTGCAACTTCCGCAAATCCAGAAGTTACCCGTGGCCGCATTCAGCCTTTCTTAACCGAACTTCACCGGAACCCGCCCCTGATGGTCAGCATGCGCCAGCCTGCATCAGTCGCGGCGGGCGCGCTGCTGTTCGCGCAACATGAACAGGTAGAGACTTTCAAGCTTTTCGCGGGCCCAGGGTGTGCGGCGCAGCATCTTCAGGCTCGAAGCGATGCTGGGCTGGCTGCTGAAGCAGCGCAAAGGCACACGTTCGGCCAGCCCCGGCCAGCCGTAAGAGTCGACCAGCGCCGTCAACATGGCCTCGAGCGTGAGGCCGTGCAACGGGTTTCGTGGCTGCGCAGCAGGCGGCTGCGCGCTGGGCGGTTCAGCCACGGGGCTGCTTCTTCAGGCCAGCCCGAGCTTGGCAGCCAAGCCGATGCGCTGCAGCTTGCCAGTGGCGCCCTTCGGAATCTCGTCCATGAACAAGATTTTCTTCGGCACCTTGTAATCGGCCGCCCGTTGCGCCACGAAGGCCTGCAGCGCGCGTTCGTCAGCTTGCTGGCCTTCGCGCAGCACCACGACGGCGGCCACTTCTTCGCCCAGCTTGGGGTGCGGCATGCCGAAACACACCACCTGGGCCACGGCAGGGTGGTCCATCAGGATTTCGTCAACCTCGCGCGGGCTGACCTTTTCGCCACCGCGGTTGATGATTTCCTTCAGTCGCCCGGTCAGGCTGACATAGCCGTCGGCGTCCTTCACGCCCTGATCGCCGGTGCGGAACCAGCCGCCGTGTTCAGGCGACGTGAAACCTTCGGCATTCGCCTTGTCGTTGTTCTCGTAGCCCGCGGTGACGTTGGGGCCGCGAATGACGATCTCGCCAATCTCGCCTGCGGCAAGCAGGCTGCCGTCATCACCCAGGATGGCCACTTCCGGGCCCGCTGCGATGCCCACGCTGCCGGGCTTGCGCACGGCAGGCGGCAACGGGTTGCTGGCCATTTGGTGCGCCGCCTCGGTCATGCCGTAGCTTTCGATCAGCGGCGCCTTGAACACGGCTTCCAGTTCGGCAATCACCTGCGGCGGCATCGACGACGACGACGACCGGATGAAGCGCAAAGGGTGGCGCGCAATCACTTCGGCATTCTTGGATGCGCGCGCAACAATGGCCTGGTGCATGGTGGGCACGGCCGTGTACCAGGTTGGCTTGGCCTCGTCCATCCAGCCGAAGAACTTCAGCGCGTTGAAGCCCGGCGTGCAGAACACCTGCGAACCCGCCGCCAGCGGCGCCAGCACGCCAGCAATCAGGCCATGAATGTGGAACAGCGGCATGATATTCAGCCCGCAATCGGCCGCCGTGAAACCCAGCGTGCGGCCGATGTGCGTGGCAGAAGCCACCAGGTTGGCCTGCGACAGCGGCACGATCTTCGGCCGCGACGTGGTGCCGCTGGTGTGCAGCACCATCGACACGTCTTGCAGTTCGGCATAACCGCCCCGCGCCACTGGTGTTGTTTCAGGTGCCCGGCCCGTGACGCCGTCGCGCGGCACCAGGCTGAAGGTGCCGGCCGGTGCGTCGGGCGCCACCACCAGGTTCAGCAAGCGCACGCCCAACTTCTGCGCCACCTCGATGGCCGGCGATGTGCTGTCGGCCTCGACAATCAGCGCCTTGGCGTTCAGGTCGGACAGGTAAAACTCGAACTCGTCGCCGCGGTAAGCCGGGTTCAACGGTGCGCTGGTGACGGCACTGGCGCAAGCCACGAAGCAGGCGGCCATTTCGGGGCCATTGGCCAGCACGATGGCGACACGGTCGCCACGGCCGATGCCCAGCGCGTTGAGCGCGTGCACGGTGGCCTCGACCTGCGCGCGCAGGGCGCCGTAGGTCATGGCCGGCCGGCCGGGGGCCGACAGCGCGTGGGCTGCGTCAGCGCCGGTGGCGAGAAGGTCTTTCAGGGTCTTGGCCATGCTTGCACTCTTGTCCTTGTACGAGGCGCCGGCGCATCCCCGCCGGGCGACGGTTTATACCCGAGGGATCGGCGCAGCGGGCAGTGCTGTTCAGCCGCAGTGCGCCAGATTGGTTGATCTGTGGCCAAAGTGGCGCCTGCGACTTGGCGATGGCCACGCAGCCGTTCATCGGTGGCGTGCGCGCAGGTTGACGTGTAAGCCGGTTGAGGCGCCGATGTTCTTGCACGTTCTTGCGCTCGGCGAAGCTGTGTGGCGGCTGGCGCGCATCAAGCAGCCGGTCAAGGCCGATGGCCGACTGGCCGCTGCCGACCCATTGCGGTCGTTCGTTTCTCGCCTGTTGCGGAAGTTCTTCTCGGACCCTTCGGCATGCATGCGTTGTCCCTGGGCTACGTCAGCCGGGTGGCCCCCTCCGCTCATGTCCCCCGCCGCCGGCCTGCGGCCGACGGCTCCTCCTTTACTTCG
>JBBQAW010000126.1:0-10537 GCA_038316815.1 Burkholderiales bacterium | reverse complement strand
GGCTCACTTGGTGGCCACCGCCCGAGCCGCAGCTACCGCCCCAGCCGCAGCCCCGGCCCCAGTCCCAGTCCCAGTCCCAGTCCCAGTCCCAGTCCCGGCCCCGGCCCCGGCCCCGGCCCCAGTCCCAGTCCCAGTCCCAGTCCCAGTCCCAGCCGGCGTTTGGCCGCCGCGGCAAGTTGCGACCAAGTCCCATTCAGGCGCGTACAGCGCCGTTTGCAGGTCCAACAAGCCCAGGATGGTGTGGAACAAGTGGTCGTGCGCTGCAGGCTGGGTGGCCTGACGGGCCAGGGCCGGGCGCAGGCAACCGGCCTGCAGGCCGGCAGCGGCTTCCATGCCGGGGCTGGTCCAGATCACCAGGGGCACCTTCTTCTGCACATCGGGCGCAATGGCAAAGGGCACGCCGTGCAGGAACAGCCCGTGTTCGCCCAGAGATTCGCCGTGGTCGGACATGTAGATCAGGGTCGAGTCGACGTCCTTGGCATGCGCCTGCAAGCGCGTGATGGCCAGGGCCAGCAGGTGGTCGGTGTAGAGCACGGCGTTGTCGTAGGCATTCGCAATCTGCTCGACGGTGCACTGGCGCAAATCGTCGCTGTTGCAGGCCGGCTGAAAGCGCACGAAGGCCGGCGGCACACGCCGGAAGTAGGACGGGCCGTGGTTGCCCATCATGTGCAGCACCCACAGCTGGGTGCCGGGGGGCTGGCCAGCGGACTTTCCAGGTACGGGTTTCAGGGCCTGCAGGCGCTGGTCCAGGTCGGCAATCAGACCTTCGTCCAGACAGTTGCCGCCCTCGCACGCAGCGCCGGCCAGGGCGGGCGTGACGCGGTCGCCGGGCAGGCCGTCGCACACGCCCTTGCAGCCGCTTTGGTTCTCGCGCCAGTGGACGGCCACACCCGCGCGTGCGGCCACGTGCAGCAGGGATTCCTGCCCGCGGATGCGGCTTTCGTCGTAGTCGCGCCGGCCCACGGGCGCGAACATGCAGGGCAGGGAAGTTTCGGTGTTCGTGCCACAGGCCGTGGCGTCGGGAAAGTTCAGCAGCGCCGCCGGGTCCTGCCGTTGCAGCCGGGCCAGTTCAGGCGTGGTCTGGCGCGCGCTGCCGCTCAGGCCCCAGTCGGCGGCGCGGGCCGTTTCGCCCACCACCATCAGCACCACCATCGGCTTGCTGCGCGTCGCCCATGAAGGGCCGCGCGCCACGTCCAGCCCGATGGGCTGGCGCGGCTTGGCTGCACCGCGCGCGTCGGCCGCCGCCACCGCGCCCAGCGACCACACCACGTTGGCCGGGGTGACGAGGTAGCGCACTTCCTTGTGGTTGCGCATCATCGAAGCGAAAGGCTGAAAAACGGCCATGACCGCGCCCACCATGACGGCAAAGCTCAAACCCAGCAGGCCCAGCCGCCAGGCGGTGTCGCGCAAGGCCTGCAGTGGCCTGGCACTGCGCCGGCCTCCCATGCCGACGCCGGGGCGCTTGTTCGCCCGCGCCCGCGCCGGCGCCTGAACCTGAACCCGAACCTGCACCCGCCACAACACCAGCAGCGGCAGACCGGCCCACAGCAGCAGGTGCAGCGCCAGCCTTCCGGTGAGCAGTTCGCGTGCCTCGCCAGGGTTGGTGTAGATCACGTTGCGCAGCATCGTCGGGTCCATGTAGACGCCATACGCGGCCATGTAAAAGCCCGCCAGCGCGCTGACCACGATCAACACCGCCAGCACCGGCTTGATCGTCCAGCGGTGCGCCACCAGGCCCAGCAACAGCACGTGCAGTGCCGTCACGCCCACGAACAGCGCTGCGGCGAATCCCCAGGCCGCCGGTTCGGCCAGGGTCCGGCCCTGCAACGCGGCGGCGAAGAAGCCGCGGTTGGCCGACAGCGTCCAGAACAGCGCGGCCAGCAAGACGAGCGGCATCACGCCGATCTCGAAAGTGGGCAGCCAGCCAAGGCGGGCCTTGCGCGCAGGTGGGGTGACGGGAACGAGAGGTGTACGGAGCATCCTGCGCATTGCAACCCGCACACATGAAGCCAGGCTGAAGCCAACCCGGGGTGTTACGGTCGCGTTTTCAAGCAAGCGCTTCAGCCCCCCTTCATCTGCCCCGGGCAAGCTGCCCAACATGAGCCTGCCCGTGCCCCACCCGCCCGAAACCGATTCCCCGCTCGATTCCCCCTTCAAAAGCCGCGGCGGCCTGCAGCGCATCTGGCGCGCCGCGGGCTATTCGTGGGCCGGGGTGCGCGCCGCCGTGCGCCACGAGGCCGCTTTCCGGCAAGAACTTGTTCTGGGCCTGCCCCTGCTGGTGCTGGCCTGGGTGCTGGCGCCCACGCGCTGGCAGGCGCTGGCGCTGTCGGCCTCGGTCGTGCTGGTGTGGGTGGTGGAACTGCTCAATTCGGCCATCGAGGCCGTGGCCGATGCCTTGTCACCCCAGCACAACCCGCTGCTGGGGCGCGCCAAGGACATGGGCAGCGCGGCGGTGATGCTGGCCTTGGCCCTGTGTGTCGCCACCTGGGTTGTCGTGTTCTGGCCTTCGTGAGATGGAGCCCGCAAGCTCGTTAACGCTCGCTATCCCAGGAGGCCGTCCGCCTGCGGCCCGGCGGAGCCGCTTCCATGGCGGCAAGCGGGGTCAGGCCGTCAGGCCGGTTGCAAGTGCGCGTCGTCGTTCCAGCCGACGAGCGCGAAGCCTTCGCCGTTGTAGAGCACGCGGTTGATGCGCGCATTCGCACACAGCCAGCCGCGCGGGGCCTGCAGGTGCTGGTGCGTGGCGGCGCGGTACAGGCTGTCGATCAGCCCGCCATGCGCAAACACCGCCAGCACCTGGCCCGGGTGGCGCTGGCACAGCCGGGTGTAGACGGCCACGCTGCGGGCGTGGAAATCGGCCAGGGTCTCGCCACCGGGCGGGCCGAAACCGGGGTCGCGACGGCGCCAGGCGGCGGCTTCGTCGGGCCAGCGTTCATGCAGTTCGTCGTAGGTGCAGCCTTGCCACTGGCCGAAGTGCCGCTCGCGCAGCGCCTCGTCCAAAAGTACCGGTAGCCCGGCCAGGCGCGCAAAAGGCGCAGCGGTGTCGGCCGCGCGGCACAGGTCGCTGCTGTAGACCACCTGCACGCCGGCCTCTTGCAGGGCATGGCCCAACTGTTCGGCCTGCCAGCGGCCGGTGTCATTCAGCGGCGTGTCGAACTGGCCCTGAATGCGCTGCTCGGCATTCCAGGCGGTTTCGCCGTGGCGCAGGGCAATGAGCTGGGTGACTTCTGGCAAGGTTGTGGCAAGGGTCTGGCAAGGGTCGGGCCAGGCTGGGACCGGCTTCAGCGAAGTTTCACCCGCAGGCCTTCAGCCGCCCAGGTCGATCAGGCGCTGGTTCAGCGTGTAAGTGCCCGAGAACGTGGCTTCACCCAGCACGCGGCCGGCCAGCTCTTCGCGCACCTGGGTGCCGGTGAACGCGCCTTCTACTGCCAGCCGCGGCACTGAAACGGCATAGAGCGTGAAGACGTAATGGTGCACGAGCGAATCGTTGAAAGGCGGAAAGGGCCCGTCATAGCCGAAGTACTGGCCGGCCATGTCGGGGTTGCCGGCAAACCAGCCGGTGTAGTCGTTCAGGCCATGGCGGGCAGGGCTCAGCGTGGCCGGGCCAGGCTTGCCGCGGGTGGTGAAGCCGCGGCTGAATTCGCCTTCGGCAATCGCGCTGGGCTGCGCTGGCAGGTCCACCAGCACCCAGTGAAAGAAGTCCACGCGCGGCAGGTCGGCAGGCACTTCGCGGCCGGGCTGGTTGACATCGTCGCCCCGGCTGGGAACGTCGAAGTCGTGGCAGATCAGCACCACGGACTGCGTGCCCGCGGGCAGGTCGTCCCAGGCCAGGTGCGGGCTGATGTTGTCGCTGAAGCCGGCGCCGCCCTGGCCGTCGGGCTGGCCGGCGGCATAGCGCGCGGGGATGTGGTCACCATTGGTCCAGCTGTTGCTCCAGAGTCTCATCAAAGGGGTCCTTCTTGTCCGTGTTCGTTCGGGTACTGGCGTGTTCAGACGCCCCAGACCACAGGCTGGCCAGCGGCATGGGCCTGGCGCAGCATTTCGACCATGGGCCACAGCCGCTGGCGCAGGCCGACGGCGGGTTCGGCTTGCGATTCTTCGGCTTGCCCCTCTTCGGTTGGCGCCTTCTCGTCTTCGCGCGGCAGGTCAGCGGCTGCAATGGCGGCTTCCAGCGTCGCCAGCGCGGCCGGCATGGCCGCAACTTCGATGATGCCGCGCTCGCTGCCTTCGCGGCCCAGCAGCTGCAGGAACTGGTCGCCCTGCGGCCCCAGCATGATCAGGTCGCCTGTGGCCCTGCTCTTGAACTTGTAGATCACGCTGCGGTCCCTCCTGGCGCCAAAACACCCATTGTGCGGCCAGCAGGCAGCCGCATGGCCGTGCTTAAGCTGAGGTTCAGCCGCGAACCAGGCGAATGCGGCGTGGGTTGCCGCGCTGGCTGGCCCGTGCCGGCCCGATGGCCTGGGGCACGGGCACCGCATCACGCGGCGGGCCCAGCAGCCGCTCGAAGCTCAGGCTGTCGACCCCGGGCGAGAACAGAAAGCCCTGGAACTCGTCGCAGCCTGCGTCCAGCAGAAACTGGCGCTGCGCTTCTGTTTCCACGCCTTCGGCGATGACGTGCATGCCCAGGGCCTGCGACATCTGCAGGATGGCACGCACGATGCCGGCGTCGCTGTCGTCGCCGGGCAGGCCGCAAATGAAGCTGCGGTCGATCTTGAGCTTGTGGATCGGGAAGCGCTTCAAATAGGCCAGGCTCGAGTAGCCCGTGCCGAAGTCGTCGATCGACATCTTCACGCCCAGTTGCGCCAGCGCCCCCAGGCGCAGCAGGGCGTCGGCAGCGTCGTGCACCAGGATGCTTTCGGTCAGCTCCAGCTCCAGCAGGTGCGGCGGCAGGCCGCTGACCGCCAGCACATTGGCCACCCGGTCGACGAAGTGGCTTTGCTGAAACTGCAGTGCCGACACGTTCACCGCCACCGGCATGGCGTGCCCGCGCTGGTGCCACAGAGCCGCCTGACGAACGGCCTGCGACAGCACCCAGTCGCCGATGGCAACGATGAAGCCGGTGTCCTCGGCAACAGGAATGAAGCGGCCGGGCGAGACCTCGCCGAGTTCCGGGTCGCGCCAGCGAAGCAGCGCCTCGGCGCCAACGATCTGCCCGTCGGTCATGCGCACCTGCGGCTGGTAGTGCAGGCGGAAGCGGTTGCTCACCAGCGCCTGGCGCATGGCGTGGTCCAGCCGCATGTGCGAACGGCGGTCGCCCTCGGCGCGGGCCTGGTGCAGCCGGAAGTTGGCGCGGCCAGCGGTCTTCACGCCGCGCATCGCGGATTCGGCATGGCGAACCAGGTCGTCCATGCTGTTGCCATGGCTGGGGTACAGGGCCATGCCGATGCTGCAGGTGAGCGTGAACTGCGCCCCGTCCAGGCTGCAGGGCTGGGCCACCACATTCAGCAGCCGGCGCGCGCTGGCTTCGGCGGCCGGGCCGTCGGCCTGGGACAGCAGCACCGCGAACTGGTCGCCGCCGATGCGCGCCAGCAAGTCGTTGTCGCGCAGGCAACCCTGCATACGCTGGCCCACGTCCAGCAGCACGCGGTCGCCGATGTCGTGGCCCAGGCTGTCGTTGATCTGCCGAAAGTGGTCCAGGTCAACCACCAGCAGCGCGAACGGGCGGGTCGAACCCTGCGCCGTTCCTGCCATCTCGGCGAACCGCATGCCCAGGCGGCGGCGGTTGGGCAAGCCGGTCAGCGCGTCGCTGAAGGTCAGCGCCTCGATGCGTTCGTCTGCGGCCAGGCGCTCGGTCAGGTCGCGAAAGCTCCAGACCCGGCCGCTGGCCTGGCCGTCGCTGAACAGCGGTCGCGTGACCCGTTCCACGCCTTGGCCACTGCGCAGGCGCAGCCGGTCGCTGGCATGCAGCAAGGTGGCATTCCTGAGCGTGTCGAGGCGGTGCTGGTAGTCGGCGCTGTCGACGACGTTGTCGGCCAACCAGGCGTGCACGGCCTCGTCGTCGTGCTGCTGCAGCAAGTCCAGCGGCAGGCCCCAGATTTGCGCGAAGCGGCGGTTGAACGCCCGGATGCGGCCGAACAGGTCCGTCACCAGAATGCCGTCGGCCGTGCTCTCAAGCGTGGCCTGCAGTTCAGACAGCAGCGATTCACGCTCGCGTTCGGCGCGTTCTTCGCTGCTGCGGTCGCGCAGCATCACCAGGGCATGCTGCGTGCCGACGATGCGGATGCTGCGGCTGGCGTGCAACTGGCGGCCGTCGGCCGTGGCCACGACGGTGTCGGACAGCAAGTGCCCGCGTTCGCCGGCAGCGCACGCGTCCCAGAAGGCCATGTCTTCGGGCGAAGGTGCCAGGTGCAGGGCCGATTCACCCTGCAGTTCAGCCTGGCTGCGCCCGAACAGCGCCGCCGCGCTGTCGTTCGTTGCCACCACGCGCTGGTCGGCCAGTGCCACCAGCCAGGCCGCGTCCGGCAGGCCCTGCAGCAGGGCCTGCCAGTCGGGGCTGGCGTCTGCAGCTGGCATGGCGTCGTTCGGGTTCACGCCACTTCAGCCTGCTGCGGCACGCTGGCCGTCAGGGCTTCAAAGTAGTAAGCCACGCGCGGTCTCGCGTCCAGGTATTCCAGTGCAGCAGGCGGCAGCTTGGCGGCCACCAGGCTGCGCCGGATGCCGACGCCTGGCGCTTCTTCCAGGTTCAGCAGCAGGGCCTCAGAGCGCGGCACCTTGGGGTCGTGCACCAGCACGCGCGGCTTCAGCGGGCGCGACGAATTCACGCCCATCACCATGGCGTAGCGGTCGTCGGTCAACTGCACCAGCGAGCCCGCCGGGTACACGCCCATCATGCGGATGAAGGCCGACAGCACGCCGGCGTCGAAACGCGTGCGGCCTTGCGCGAACAGCATCGACACGGCTTCGTGCGGCGTCAACGGATGCACGCGCGCGGGCGGGTTGCACAGGTTGTCGTAGCGGTTGACGATGGCCACGATGCGGGCTGGGACCGTCATCGTGTCGGCTGTCAGCTTGCGCGGGAAACCACTGCCGTCGGCATGTTCATGGTGCTGGGCGATGACGGCCAGAGCCCCGGGCGTCAGCCCCAGGCGCCGCCCCTGGGCCACGCCGCGGGCCACGTGGTCGCGGTAGCCGGCGGTCTCTGCGGCGGTGAAGTGTTCGTCGGGGTGGCGCAGGCGGTCAGGCAAGTCCAGCTTGCCGATGTCGTGCATCAGCGCGCCGACCCCCAGGTCGAGCAGGTCTACTTCCGGCAGCTGCAGCGTGCGGCCGATGAGCATGGACATCACCGACACGTTCAGCGCATGCGCGGCGGCACGGTCGCCGCCCGGGCTGTTGACGAGACGGATGGCGATGTCGCCTTCGACCAGCAGTTCGTCCAGCATGCCCTGGGCCAGGGCCTGGCCGCACTGCAGCGCAGCGTCCGGGCGCGTGACCAGGGCTGCAGTGGCTTCGCGCCAGCTGCGCGCGGCTTCGCCGTAGTGACGTTCGCAGCGCTGCACGGCCAGGCGCTGGGCCAGCAGGCAGGCGCGGCGTGCTTCCTGAGCGGCCTTGGCGGTGGCATTGGCTTCGGCGGCTTCGGCCGCTTCAGTGGCTTGAGTGGCTTCGGCAGCAGCGCTGCCGGCAGCAGGCGCATGCCCGGCGTTGCCCGGCACAGCAGGCGGGGCGTCAGCCAGGTCACTTTTCTCGGCCGACCACTGCACTTCTTTCAGCCCCAGCGACCGCAGCGTGGCCAACTGCGAGTCGCCGTCGATGCGAAAGGCCGAGCGCGGGAACGGGTGCGACAGCCACCCGCCCTTGAGCTGGACATACATGCCAACGCGTAGTTTCTCGACGGCGATGGTGCTGAACATGGCTTACCTGCAAGCTGGCACCACCCCACGCGGCGCCTGAAGCTTGTTTTCGGGCCGGGGCGAAAAAACTTGAGCCCGCTGCAAAGTACCCAGCCGCCGCTGCGCGCACCCTGCGCGCCATCTACCCCCCGCGCCATGAAAAACGGGGCCCTGTTGCAGCAACAGGGCCCCGTGGCGGCAATGTGCCGCGAGCGGTTTACTTCAAGTGCTGGCTGATCTTCTTGGTCAGCTCGAACATCGACAGTTGGGCCATGCCGACCACCGCCATGAGCTTCGCGTCGGCATTGATCAGCGTCCGCTTGACCTTGTCCTGCAGGTTGTGCTTCTTGATGTATTCCCAGACCTTCTTGGTCACCTCGGTACGCGGCAGAGGCTTGTCGCCCACCAGGGCGGCCAGCGCGGGGCTGGGCGTCAAGGCTTTCATGAAGGCGGCACTGGGGGTGCGCTTCTTGGCCGGGGCCTTGGCGGCCTTTTTAGCCGGTGCAGCCGTCTTGGCCGGCGCAGCCTTCGTGGCCGCTGCAGCGGGTGCTGCCTTCTTTGCCGGTGCTGCCTTCTTTGCAGCGGCCGTCTTCACAGGTGCTGCCTTCTTTGCAGGTGCCTTTTTCGCAGTTGCCATTTTTGATTTCTCCGTCAGTTGTTGAGTGACATGCCAGCATGCCTGTGGCCACTTGCGTTGCTTGTGGCCTGCCTTGTCAGTACTTCACTTGAACCTTGTTTCGAACCTTGTTTCGAACTGTGTTTCAAGCCTGGCACTGCTTGGCGTTATGCAGGGGTCTG
This sequence comes from Burkholderiales bacterium, assembly GCA_038316815.1. GTDB lineage: Bacteria > Pseudomonadota > Gammaproteobacteria > Burkholderiales > Burkholderiaceae_C > Rubrivivax. Next base: position 1,916 of record JBBQAW010000126.1, on the reverse strand, counting down.
CCGAGCAAGCGCGATCGTACTGCCTGCAAGGGGCTGCGAGAAGGCGTTTTCATAGGAGAAACGCTCTGATTCACCAAGGAAAGCGTGTTCAGATGCGCGCGCGCCACGCTATGCTGGGGTCATGAAGATCATCGTGCGTTGGTTATTGCTGGCCGCAGCCCTGTTGCTGGTGGCCCATCTGTACTCGGGCGTGCAGGTTGCCAGCTTCACTTCGGCGCTCATTGCAGCCCTGGTACTGGGCCTGTTCAACACGCTGGTCAGGCCCCTGCTGGTCTTGCTGACCTTGCCTGTCACGCTCATTACCCTGGGCTTGTTTCTGTTCGTGATTAACGCCCTGATGTTCTGGGCCGCGGCTTCGGTGCTGCAGGGCTTTCAGGTCACCGGCTTCATGGCCGCGCTGATTGGTTCGCTGCTTTACAGCCTGTGCGCCATGCTCATCGACGTGGCCACCGAAAGGCTGTTCAGCGGCAGTTGAACCGCCCCGCCGCGCGGCCTTACTGGCCGCGCGCTTCCAGCGCCAGTTGCCGGCGTTCGGCCACCAGTTGACGCAGTCGGGCGTCGATGACCGATGCCTCGATGAATTCCTGCCCCGCCACGCTGCGCGAAGTGCCCTGGGCCGCGCGCAGTCGGTCGATGGCGCCGGTCAGGTCGCCCACTGCAGCCCGCGCTTCGGCCGATGCCCGCAGCGCCCGCAGTTGCAGGCCGGCGCCTTCGGCCGTGGCGGCCAGTTGTTCCCAGGCCGCGGCGTCTTGCGGCTGGTTGGTCACCCAGGTCTGCAGGTCTTCAGTCATGCGGCGCAATTCGGGTGCGGCCTGCTGGGGCTGCTGCCGGCCCCAGTCCAGCGCGGCCCTGGCGCGCAGCAGCAGCACCGGCCGTGGGCTCACGCCCGGGCTGTCGACTGCGGGCGTGCCGTCCAGCGTGCTTACGGCGTCGCTGCTGTTGCCGCGCGCCAGTTGCAGTTCGGCCTTCAGCAGCAGCAAGGCGCGTTCGGCCATCGGTTCGCGCGGGCTGGCGGCCTGGGCCAGGCGCAAGGCTGCGTCCAGGGCCGGGGCAGCGCTGGCCATGCGCGGGCCGTCCTTCATCAGCGCAGCGGCCATCGCACCGGCATAAGTGGCCGCCAGGCGGTCGGCCAGCACGCTGGACGAAGTGGCGCCGCCCACCAGCCGTTGCAAACCCTGGGCGCTGGTGTCCATCAGCACGCGGGCACGCGCCTGCATCAGCGCGTGGGCCAGTGGCGGCGAAGGCGGCGCGCTGCCGGGCACCAGCGTGCGCGAACGCGCTTCGGCAATGCGGTCGATCGTCAGCGGGTGGCTGCGCAGGTACGGAAAATTGCCGGCGTCGTTCAGCCGGTTGGCCACTTCCATGCGTTCAAACATCTCGCCCATGCCGGCGGTGGCAAAGCCGGCCGAACCCAGCATGCCGTAGCCAATGCGGTCGGCCTCGCGTTCCATGTCGCGCGAAAAATTCAGCTGCCCCTGAATGGCCGCGGCCTGGCCGCCGGCGATGGAAGCATTGACGACGTCGGCGCTGGCCCCGCGTGAAGCCGCCAGGATGCCCAGCAAGATGGCCGCCAACCCGACCATCGAAGACCGCTGCCCCGGCGCAATGCTGCGCGCGATGTGGCGTTGCGTGACGTGTGCCAGTTCATGCGCCAGTACCGAAGCCAGCTGGTCGCGGCTGGTGGTGATGCCGATCAGCCCCAGATGCATGCCCACGAAGCCGCCTGGCAGCGCGAAGGCGTTCACGCTGCGTTCGCTGAGCAAGAACAATTCGTAAGCGAAATAGTTGCCGGTGTCGGCGTCGATGTCGCCGCGCTGGCGCGCGGCCAGCACCAGGGGCGCCCACAGCGACTGCAGGTAGTCCAGCAGCACCGGGTCGTCCAGGTACGTGGGGTCGCGCCGGCCTTCGCGCATGAT
>JBBQAW010000125.1:0-10585 GCA_038316815.1 Burkholderiales bacterium | reverse complement strand
GAACCCGCGATCGATCTGACCGAGCCCGACAGCCTGGCTGCCGCCGCTGTGGCGCTGCGCCCGAATGCGCCATTCCATCTGGTGGTGTGTGCCACGGGCGCGCTGCAACTGGGCGCGCGCGGGCCCGAAAAGCGCCTGGCCGAACTGGACGCCGTCACCCTGGCCCGCGCCTTCGCCATCAACGCCATCGGGCCGGCGCTGGCCATCCAGCAGTTCCATGACTTGTTGCCGCTGCGGGAACGCGCGCTGCTGGCTGTGCTCTCGGCGCGCGTGGGCAGCATCGGTGACAACCGCAAGGGCGGCTGGTACAGCTACCGCGCCAGCAAGGCGGCGCTGAACATGCTGCTGCGCACCGCTGCCATCGAGGTGGCGCGCCGGCGGCCGCTGGCGGTGCTGGCGGCGCTGCACCCGGGAACGGTGGCCTCCAGGCTGTCGGCGCCCATCATCGGCGACGCTGAGGCTGCCACGCCTGAACAGGCAGCGCGAAACTTGCTGGCGGTAATGGACGGCCTGCCCGCCGAGGGCGCCAGCGGCGGTTTTCATGCCTGGGACGGCAGCCCAATCCCCTGGTAACTGCGGGTCAGCCAGAATTCGGGTTTCGGCTTCGGCCAAAGCGTTTTCTGCCCTCCACCGTTCCTACCTTTCTATAGAAAGCTTGCCATGACCCTGCACGCCTTCCGCTCGGTTCTTGCCGCCGCCTTGTTCGCCACGACAGCCACCGCGCACTTTCAAGCGTTCGCTCAAACCCAGGCCCAGGGCGGGAGCAAGGTGCTGAACATCTACAACTGGTCCGACTACATCGCGCCAGACACGATCAAGAATTTCGAGAAAGAGACCGGCATCAAGGTCCGTTACGACAATTACGACAGCAACGAGATCCTTCAAGCCAAGCTGGTGGCTGGCCGCAGCGGCTACGACATCGTGGTGCCCAGCGCGCACTTCGCAAAGATGCAGATCAGCGGCGGCCTGTTTCAGAAGCTGGACCGCAGCAAGCTGACGAACTGGGGCAACCTGGACACCGCCCTGCTGGCCAAGCTGGCTCAGGTGGACCCGGGCAACGAACACCTGGTGACGTGGATGTGGGGCTACGTGACCGTGGGCATCAACACCGGCAAGGTCAAGGCCGCGCTGGGCAGCCTGCCGATGCCCACCAACCCCTGGGACCTGCTGTTCAAGCCCGAATACGCCAGCAAGCTGAAGGGCTGCGGCGTGAACGTGCTCGACTCGGCCAGCGAAGTGCTGCCCGTGGCCATGCTCTACGCCGGCAAAGATGCCTACAGCAAGAACGCCAAGGACTACGAAGCCGCCGCCGCGGTGCTGAAGTCAGCGCGCCCGAACGTCACACGCTTCTCGTCATCGGGCTACATCAACGACCTGGCCGGCGGCCAGCTGTGCGTGGTCATGGGCTATTCGGGCGACATCAACATCGCCCGCCAGCGCGCCATCGACAACAAGACCGGGCATGACATCCAGGCCCTGATTCCGGCCACGGGCGCCACCCTGTTCTTCGACACCATGGCGATTCCGAAGGACGCGAAGAACGTGGCCAATGCGCATGCGTTCATCAACTACATCCTGCGCCCCGAGGTGCACGCCTCGCTGACGAACACGGTGTTCTACGCCAACCCGAATGCAGCGTCGAAGAAGTTTGTCAACAAGGCGGTGGCCGACAACCCCACCGTCTTCCTGAGCGCGACTGACATCGCCAAGCTGACCGTGCCAGACGCCGTGCCGCAGGACATTCGCCGCATTCAGACACGCGTCTTCACCAGCTTCAAGGCGAATACAAAATAAGGTTCGTCAGAACCCCGTCAACGCTGGCCAAAGCTGGCCCCGCCCCATGCGCATCTTGAAGTTCGTTGTCCTGCCACTGCTGGTCCTGGCTGTGCTGGCGGCGCTGTATTTCTGGGCCGCCCTGCAGTGGAGCTATTCGTCTGGCGAACGGGCCGGCTGGGTGCAGAAGCTTTCCAAGAAGGGTTGGTTGTGCAAGACCTGGGAAGGCGAACTGGCGCTCGTCTCGCTGCCGGGCACGACGCCGGAGAAGTTCCTGTTCACGATCTGGAACGAGGCCGTGGCGAAGGACCTGACCCGCGCCATGGGCAAGCGCGTGGCCCTGCACTACGACGAGAAGGTGGGCCTGCCCGGCACTTGCTTCGGCGATACGCGCTATTACGTGACGGGTCTGACGGTCAGCGACGAGATTCCTCTGGCTGCCGGCGTGATGGTGCCAACGCAGCCTGCTTCGGCACAGTCACCCGCACCCGCACCCGCTTCCGCACCCACACCCGCCAGCACCCCGAGCCGCTGAACGGCCTGGCGGAAGTGGTGGCCAGCGGCCAGCGCTCTGAGGTCGGCCCTCAGCGCTCGACCCAGATCACCTTCTTGCGCGAACCCACCCAGGTGTCGTAGTTCTTGGCGAACAAGTCTTCAACGCGGTTGCGCTTGACCTTGAAGGTGGGCGTGATCAGGTCGTTGTCTACCGACCAGGGTTCGGTCATCAGCACCAGGCAGTCGAGTTGCTCGTGCGGGTCCAGTGTTTCGTTGATGCTGGCCAGGTGGGCGGTGAGCGAGGCCTCGAGTTCGGCCTTGCCGGCGCTGTCCTGCGCCTTCTTGGCAGCGTCGGCGTTCAGCATCAGCAAGGCCAGCGGCTGGCCCAGGTTGGCGCCGGTGACGCAGCAGGCCTCGACGGCGGCGTTCATCACCAGCTTGTCTTCGATCGGCGCGGGCGCCACGTACTTGCCCTTGCTGGTCTTGAACAGGTCTTTCACCCGGCCGGTGATCTTCAGCCGGCCCTGGGCGTCGACCGCACCCTTGTCGCCGGTTTGCAGCCAGCCGTCGTCGGTCAGCACCTGGCGTGTCAGTTCGGGTTGCTTGTAGTAGCCCAGCATCGTCCAAGGGGTCTTGCACTGAATCTCGCCGTTGGCCGGGTCGATGCGGCATTGCACCGCTTCGTACGGCCGGCCCACCGTCCCGGCGGCGTCCAGCCCGCCTTCGGTGATGTGGGTGGCGCCCAGGTTCTCGGTCATGCCGTAGCCTTCGGCCAGGCGCAGCCCCAGGCGCGCATACCAGCGCAGCAGTTCCAGCGGCATTGGTGCTGCGCCGCCGGCGGCGAAGATGCAGTCCTGCAGGCCCAGAGCGCTGAGAACCTTCTTCTTGACCACGCCGTTCAAGATGGGCAGTTTCAGCAACAGGTCCATCTTCTTGGGCGGCATCTTGGCCTGCACGCCTTGCTGAAACTTCACCCACAGCCGCGGCACGCTGAAGAAGACCGTGGGCCGCGCGCGTTGCAGGTCGGTGGTGAAGGTGTCGAGGCTTTCGGCGAAGTACACATGCATGCCGGTGGCAAGCAACCCGTGCTCGACGAGGGCACGTTCGACCACGTGCGCCAGCGGCAGGTAGCTCAGCATGCGGCTGTCCTGGCGCAGCGGGACTCGCTTCAGGCCATCCTGCACCGCCAGCGCAAAGTTGCCGAAGGTGTGCATCACGCCCTTGGGCGCACCGGTGGTGCCCGAGGTGTACATGATCGTGCACATCTCGTCGGCCGGGCGCACCGGGTTCCCGGCCATCGGCGCGGTTTTGGCGGTGATGTCTTCCCACCTCAAATAGCTCTTCAGCGCGTCGGCCGGCGCCAATGCCAGCGCGATGCAGGGCAGGCCGGCGGGGATGCCGGGTTTCATGCCTGCCCAGCCGTCGAGCTTGCCGACGAACAGCAGCTTCGCTTCGCTGTGTTCGAGGATTTGCCGGATCGTGCCGGCGGCCAGCGTGGGATACAGCGGCACCGAGACGTGGCCTGCCATCCAGATGGCGAAGTCGCCCATCAGCCAGTGCGCAGTGTTCTTGGACAGCAGGGCGATGCGCGAGCCTGCCGGCAGATTCAGGCTTTGCAGGTGCGCGGCCATGCGGCGTGTCTGGTTCAACAACTCGGCGAACGTGTAGTCGACAACCGCGCCGCCGCCCAGGGGCTGGGTCAGGGCGACGCGCTCGGGCGTGGTCTTTTCCCAGTGGTACAGGCGCTGCAGGGCAAGCGAATCAGGGGTGGCAGTAGTGGCCATGATGGTTGACAGGCCGCGGGTGCGGCCAAGTTCAGTAGAGCTGTCTAGCCTACTGAAGGCGCCAGCCCTGCAACAGCCGGACTTACCGCAGGGCCACCCGCTGCGGCGCACGTCTTCGGAAAGGGGTGGCGTCTGCTCAGCGCAGCATCGCCGCCGTCGCTGCTGCTTCAGGCAGACGAGGTTTCAGCTTCGACGGCGGCCATCTGCCCGCCCAGGCGCTGCAGGGCGCGCTCGACCAGGGCGCTGTCCAGGTCAGCCAGCGGTGCCAGAACAAGCGTCGCCTCAATCACGGTGGCCGGGTTCGTCATCCAGCGGTTGACCAGCACCGACAACGCGCAGATGGGCCGCCGGGCCAGGGCCGCGGGCAGGCGCAGTTCGGCCTGTGCCGCCACATGGTGGCGCACACTCGCCACGGCCGCTGCGCCCAGGCCCCAGCTTTCGCACAGCGCCGCGCCCAGCGCGTCATGGCTGACGCCGAAGCCGGCATGTTCCATCTGCGCCAGTTCGGGGTCGGTAGCGGCGGCGCGCAGCATGCTGCGGTAGTGGTCGGGCGCGTGGCGGAACAGGGCTGCCTTGCCGCACTCTTCGAACAGCCCGGCCGAATGCGCAGCCCAGGCGTCCAAAGACAGCGCGCTGGCCAGACGGCCCATCAGCAGGCCACGACGGGCAGCGCGGGCCCATATCGGATCCAGTTCTGGTGCTGGCGGGAAAGCGGCGCGCAGCCCCATCTCGAATGTGATGGCCACCACCTCGCGCATGCCCAGGTAGGTAATGGCCTGGTGCACGCTCTGCACACGTCCTTTCAAGCCGTACAGCGACGAGTTCACCGCCTTCATCACGGCAGAGGCCAGGGCCATGTCGGTTTCGATCAGGCGCGCTGTGGCCTGGATGTTGATCTGCTCGTCGGCCAGCAGCAAGGACAACTGCACCAGCGACTGTGGCTGCGCCGGAATGTCCACGTCCAGCGAGCGGAGTTCGGGGTTCACGGACATGGCGGCGGCCCGAAGAAGAGGTCCGTCCATGCTAGGCGGCCGCCAGTGAGGCCAGCGCACAAAAAAGCGCCGACTGTGCGGCGCTTTTGTCCCCTTACGGCTTGTGACCGGGGCGATGTTGTCTCGCGATGTTGCCTCGCGATGTTGTTTTGAATCGGCTATGCGCGACTTCAGTATCGCGGTCTTTTCGCGTTCGGCTCTGCGTTACGAGTTGTCTCCTCGAACCTCCTGCCACCGACCCAACGAAACGGGCCCGACGGCAAGTGCCCGCAATGTAGTCCTGCCTTCAGACGCGGCTATCCGGACTAACCCGCCGCGCCCGGCGTGGGGTGCTGGCTGGAGGAGCTTCAGCGCGCCAGATGGCTGCCGAGCACCGGGAACAGCTTGGTCAACCCGTCGGCCAGCAGTTCAACCGCCATGGCCGCGAGGATCAGGCCCATCAGGCGCGTCATCACGTTGATGCCCGTGCTGCCCAGAACCTTGGCGATGCGTCCGGAGGCCGCGAACACCGCGTAGGTGGCGACCGCGATGACCACGCCGTACAGCACCAGCACGCCCAGCTCCCAGAGGTGGCGCGTCTTCTCGGAGTAGATGATCATGGTCGATATCGTCGCCGGGCCGGTCAGCAGCGGGATGGTCAGCGGCACCACGGCAATGCTGGCGCCGGTATCGACTTTCTTTTGGCCCTCTTGCACATCGTCAGGCTTGGTTTCGGCCGGTCGGGCGTTGAGCATCGCGAGCGAACTGATCAACAACAGGCAACCGCCCCCGACCTGGAATGACGCCAGGCTGATGCCGAAGAACTCGATCACCTTCAACCCGGCCAAGGCGCTGACCGCAATGACGACGAAAGCCGTGAACGCGCTGATGCGCATGGTGCGCAGGCGCTCTGCACGCGAGAAGTTCTGCGTGAAGTGGATGAAGAAGGGCACGACGCCGATCGGGTTCACGATGGCCAGCAGGGCGATCAGCGGTTTGAGCAGGTCCATGGCCTTGATGTTAGGGGTCGCTTCATGCGTTATGGGGCTCGGGTGCGTCGGGTGCGTCGGGTGTCTATCGCGTGCGCGGCGCCCAGCCTTGGTGCGCCGCTGCGTCAGCAGGGCGCAGCCGGGCGGGTGGCAAGGGTTTTTGCCGGGGTCGCAAAACAACAAAATGCGTGCTGAGGCTTTACAGGCACGAAAAACTCGCATTCATAATGCAAGTTCTGTGTTCGGAAGCCACGCCTTCAGCCTGATTGGTTCACGCCGGGTTCAAGCTCCACATGGTTACTTCGGTTTTTGATTAAGGGCTCCCCGTGGGAAACAAACTGTACGTTGGCAACCTGGCCTATTCGGTCCGCGATGACTCGCTGCTCCAGGCATTTTCGCAATTTGGCACCGTTACTTCGGCCAAGGTCATGATGGACCGCGACACGGGTCGCTCGAAGGGCTTCGGCTTCGTCGAAATGGGTTCGGACGCCGAGGCCCAGTCGGCCGTCAACGGCATGAACGGCCAGGCGCTGGAAGGTCGTGCCATCGTCGTGAACGAAGCTCGCCCGCGTGAAGAGCGCCCGGGCGGCTTTGGTGGTGGTGGCGGCGGCGGTAGCCGTGGCGGCTACGGTGGCGGCGGCGGTACCGGCGGCGGTGGTGGCGGTTACGGTGGCGGCGGCGGTGGTTACGGCAGTGGTGGCGGCGGCGGCGGTACCGGTGGCGGTGGCGCTGGCGGCGGCGGCGGTGGCCGTTCACCCTACGGTGGCGGTGGTGGTGGCGGCGGTCGCAGCCCTTACGGCAGCGGCGGTGGCGGCGGCAGCCGTGGTGGCAGTGGCGGCAGTGGCGGTGGTGGTGGCGGTGGCAACCGCGGCGGCTACGGCGACTGACTGAGTCAGGCTGCTCTGCGCCCATGAATAGATGGCGCAGGCAGCATGCGCAGAGTGAATGCGCTGGGCCTCGCGGCCCGGCGCTATTTTTTTGTGCCGCCAGCGTCCAGAGAGCTGCCTTCTAAGCTCGGTTCTGGGCTCAGTTCTGGGCTCAGTTTTGGGTCGCTGTCAGGGTTGCCCCCTTGCGCTAGTAACGCTCAGGCCGAAGCACCGCCACCTGGCTGAAGTACATGGCCACCTGGTAGTGGCTGGCGTAATGGGCCAGCACATGCTGTGCAATGTTGTCGGCCACTTCGGTTTCGCAGACAAGCTTGATCTCGACCGTGCGGTCGGCCTCCCAGTCCCCTTCGCGCACACCCTCGCGCCCGGCGCCGCGTACTTCGCTGACGGTCCAGGCCTGCGCGCCCCGTTCGCGTGCTTCGCGCAGCAGGGCCTTCTCGATCACGGCCTCGGCCACGATGACGAGCAGGGTCTTGGGGTGCTTGGGTATCAAGTAAGGTGTCTCCGTGCGGCACGCTCTGGCGCCGGTGATCCAGGTCAACGCTGAACAATTGCCTCGCGGCGCCATCATGCGTGCAGATATTGCGCCAACGCGATGTACATCGGGATGCCCAGGAGAATATTGAACGGAAAGCTGATGCCCAGGGCAATGGTGATCGAAAGTGCCGCATTGGCCTGTGGCAGCGCGATGCGCATGGCCGTGGGCGCGGCAATATAGCTGGCGCTGGCGGCCAGCGTGGCGAGCACCGCAACGCCGCCCGTCGACAGCCCCAGTGCCAGGCCCGTTGCGGCCCCCAGCACGGCCAGCAGGGGCGGCAGGCCCAGGCCCAGCACCAGCACCACAGCGCCGAAACGCCGCACTTCTGCCAGCCGGCCGCCGGCCACCAGGCCCAGTTCCAGCAGGAAGAGCGCCAGAACGCCCTTGAAGGGGTCGATGAAGACGGCCTGGATGGGCTTGATGCCCACATCACCCGCCACGGCACCAATGGTGATGCCGCCCAACAGCAGCAAGACGCTCTTGCCGAACAACACGTCGTGCGCCAGTGTTCCCCAGCGCGTGGCGGCCACCGTCGTTTCGCCTTCGCCCCGCCCGGCTGCCCAGCGCGCCAGCAGGATGCCCGCGGCCAGGCCCGGCGCTTCCATCACGGCCACCCACAGTGCGGCATGGCTCTCGTACGGTATGCCTTCGCGTTGCAATCTGGCCGTGGCCACGGCAAAGGTGACGACGCTGACCGACCCGAAGTGCGCGCCCAGGGCCGCTGCGTCCACGGCGGCCAGTTTCAGCCAGCGCAACAGCGGAAACAGCAGAAAGGGAATCGTGAAACCCAGCGCAACGCAGGCCATCACCTGGGGCAGCAGGTCCTGCAGGGGCTGGCGGCTCAGTTCCAGCCCACCCTTCAGGCCGATGGCCAGCAGCAGGTAGATCGAGAGTGTTTCGTACAGCGCCTCGGGCAGGCGCAGATCGCTTTTCACCAAGCGCGCGAAAACGCCCAGAACGAAGAACAGAACAACGACGTCGAGCATCATTGAATTTGCAGGTTGCGGGGTCGCGGGGCCGCGCGCCAGGCTGCGTCAGCCGGGCGCGCTGCGCCGCGGTTTGCGCCCACGTCCGGCGACCAGGCGGTCAAACAGCGCGTCGGGCAGCAGCCGCATGATCTTCACGACCCAGCCCATCTGCCACGGGATGACGATGCTGCTGCGCCCGGCGCTGATGGCCTGAAAGGCGCGCTCGGCGAAGACGGGCGCCTGCATCAGGAAGGGCATCGAATACGGATTGCGCGCCGTCAGCGGCGTGGCGATGTAGCCCGGCAGGAGGGTCACGACGCGGACGCCCGTGCCCCGGCATTCACCGCGCAGGCTTTCGCAATAGGCCACCACGCCGGCCTTGCTGGCGCAATAAGCCCCGTGCCCCGGCAGGCCGCGGATGGCGGCCACGCTGGCGATGCCCACCAGGGTGCCTGCGCCGCGCTGGCGCATGGCGGCCAGAAAGGGGTGGAAAGTGGCGGCCAGGCCCAGGTTGTTGGTGGCGAAGGTGTCGGCCATCACGCCCAGGTCGGCGCGTTCGGTGCTGTCCATGCCGATGCTGATGCCGGCGCTGGCCACCACCACATCGGGCAGGCCCTGCTGGACGATGCATGCTTCGGCCGCAGCGATGACGCTTTCGGGCCGCGCAACGTTGGCGGCATACACGGCATAGCGTGCCGGCGCCAGGCCTTGCGCCTGCGCCCAGGCCTGCGCCTCGCCCGTGCGTCGCGCCACCAGCGCCAGGCGCCAGCCTGCTTGCGCGTAGCGTGCGGCCAGGGCCTGGCCGATGCCGCTGGAGGCCCCGGTGATGAAGACCAGGGGCGCGGTCATGGCTGGCGCCCGCGCGGTGCCAGGGTCAGCCGGGTCGGGCCCCTCAGATCGAGTTTCTGCGACGGGTGGTCGTAAAGCAGTCCGGCAGCCCGCACTTCGGTCTTGCCGTGCACCACCACCACCGGCCGGTTCGACAGCACCCGTTCGGTCACCAGAAAGGCGTGCAGGAAGTCGCTGCGCATCACCAGGGGCGTGCCGCTCGCATCGGTGCTGTTGACTTCGGCGCCGCCCATCAACTGCACTTCGCTGCCGTCGCCATTGGCCAGCGCGCGCTGGGCGCGGGCCAGGGTGACGCGGCCCTGCGGGCTGATGGCGCGGATGCGAACGTCCTCGATCTCGATGCGGTCGGTGGCCGGGTAGTGGTGCAACAGCGCGCCCTCCAGGCGCAACTTCAGCGCGCCCTGGGCGTCGAAGCGTTCGACGGCAAAGTCGGTCATCGTGTAGTCGGGCTCGGTGCGGGCGCTGGCCTCGGTCGTCGAACCTGCGGCCGGCGGCGAGTTCTCCACCAGCCACCACGTGCCCAAGGCCAGCAGCAGCATCAGCAACAGCGGCAAGTAGCTCACCAGCCCACCCAGCAGCCGCCGGGGCCAGGGTTCGCGCCGGCGCGCCGCGGGCGGGCGGGCGTCGGCGGGCGCGAGGATGGCGCTCAAGCCCCGTCCAGCGTCTGCAGGTGGCCCTGCAGCAGGCCGGCGTAGCGGCCGGCTGCCATCAGCAGCAGGTCGCAGAACTCGCGCGCTGCGCCATGCCCGCCCGCTGCAGAGGTGACGTAGTGCGCGATGGCCTTCACCTCGGCATGTGCATTGGCTGGCGCGCAGGCCAGGCCGGCGCGGGCCAGCAGGGGCAGGTCGGGCCAGTCGTCGCCGATGGCGGCCACGTCGGGCCACGCCAGGTTCAGCCTGGCCAGCAGGTCGGTGGCTGCGGCCAACTTGTCAGCAGCGCCATAGACCGCGTGCACGAGGCCCAGGTCGGCCACGCGGCGGCGCACGGCGGGTGAATCGCGCCCGGTAATGACCAGCGGCTCGATGCCGCCTTGCTTGAGCAGCTTCAACCCGTGCCCGTCCAGCGTCGAGAAGGCCTTGAAGCTTTCGCCCGCTTCACTGATGTAGATGCGCCCATCGGTCAGCACGCCGTCGACGTCGAAGATGGCGGCCCGCATCGCCAGGCCGTGGCCCTGCGCGCGCAGCAGCAGTTCGGGCGCGAAGTTCAGGGCCGGCATCAGATGACCTTGGCCCGCATCAAGTCGTTGGAATTGAGCGCGCCCACCAGCTTGCCCGCCGCGTCCACCACCAGCACGCTGGTGACGCGGTGCTGCTCCATCACCCCGGCGGCGT
>JBBQAW010000124.1:0-10628 GCA_038316815.1 Burkholderiales bacterium | reverse complement strand
GCGTGGGCCAGCAATGTGGCGTCCATGGCCAGCACGGTGGCAGCATCGCCCTGGGTCTTGATGAGCCAGATGCCGATCTCGGGTTCGTTCGTGCGCAACTCGAGGATGGCGTCTTCCAGCTCGCGCGCCAGCTGCAGCGGGTACCAGGCAGCGCCCTTGGCTTCAATGGCGGCGATGTCAGCGGGCTGGGCGCCGCTGGGGCCCGACACGGTCCACGTGGCGGTGCGCTGGCCGCGGTCGATCTGCACGCTGAGATGCGTGTATCGCAGCGAATCGGCGTCGATGCGGCGGGCCAGCGGCGTCAGCGCAACGCCCTTGCCATCAGCAGGGCGGTCGCTGCTGCGTGCCAGCTCCAGCGCCCGTTCCTGCACCTTGGCGGCAAAGACTGCGGGCTTGGCGATGTCGTCGACCAGGCGCCATTCCTTCGCCTTGGTGCCGCGCACACCCTCGACGCTGGTGCAGAAGATGTCGGCCAGGTCGTGGCGCACACGGCGCTTGTCGGTCACGCGCGTCAGGCCGCCGGTGCCGGGCAGCACGCCCAGCAAGGGCACTTCGGGCAGGCTGACGGCGCTGCTGTGGTCGTCGACCAGGATGATCTCGTCGCAGGCCAGCGCCAGTTCATAGCCGCCGCCAGCGCAGGCGCCGTTCACGGCCGCCAGAAACTTCAGGCCGCTGTAGCGGCTGCTGTCTTCCAGACCGTTGCGCGTTTCGTTCGTGAACTTGCAGAAGTTCACCTTCCAGGCGTGGCTTGATGTGCCCAGCATGAAGATGTTGGCGCCGCTGCAAAACACTTTGTCTTTGGCGCTGGTGATGACGACCGTGCGCACTTCGGGGTGTTCGAAGCGGATGCGCTGCACAGCGTCGTTCAGTTCGATGTCCACGCCCAGGTCGTAGCTGTTGAGCTTGAGCTTGTAGCCCTCGCGCAGGCCACCGGCCTCATCGAAATCAGCCAGCAGCGTGGCCACCGGGCCTTCGAATTTCAGCTGCCAGTGGCGGTAATGCGATGGTTGCGTCTGGTAGTCAACGCGGGCGGGCGGGGCTGCTGGGTGCATCGGCGGCTCCTGAAGGATGATGCATTCGGTCTCGATTTAATGCACGATATTGCATTTTTCTTCGCGCGTCAACCTCTCGCGTCCATCATGGAATGCAGTTTTATGCCTGTTGGTGAAGGCCCAGTGCCTTTCGCACTTGGCCACGCAGCAGGGCGAAGGTTTCAGACAGCGACTGCGCGCTGGTGTCCACGCGCAGTTCGGCCTTCGAGTAGAAAGCAGCGCGCCCGGCCAGGATGCTTTTCAGGTCTTCCATCGCTTCGCGGCTGGCCTTCATGGGCCGCATGTCGCCCTGGGCCACGACACGCTGCATGTGGTCTTCGGGCTCGGCCTGCAACCAGACCGTGGTGCAGTGGCTCAGCAACTGGTTGAAGGTGGCGGGGTCGCTGACGATGCCGCCGGGCGTGGCGATGACGACGTCTTGATGGATCTGTATCGCCTCTTCCAACGCCCGCCGCTCGTAACGCCGGTAGGCGTTCTGCCCGTAAAGCGCCTGAATTTCGCCGACGCTGCAGCCGGCGAACTTCTCGATTTCTCGCGACAACTCGATGAAGGGGTAGCCCAGGTCTTCGGCGAGCATCGCACCCAGGGTGGACTTGCCCGCACCGCGCAAGCCCACCAGCGCCACTCGGGCGCTGCGCACGCGGGCGCCAGCGCCGTGTTCACCGCCGGTGCCCAGCAGCTCGCCCACGGCCACGCGCACCCGACGCAAGGTGTTTTCGTCGCACTGGTCCAGCAGTTCGCGCAGCAGCAGCCATTCGGGCGAACGCGTCGTGACGTCGCCCAGAAGTTCGGCCAGCGAACACTGCAGCGCAGCGGCGACTTGCAGCAGGATCAGGATGGAGGCGTTGCCGACGCCGTACTCCAGATTCGCCAGGTGGCGTTCAGACACATCGGTGGCCAGAGACAGCGCCTTGCGCGTCAGGCCGCGGCGCGAGCGCAGCGTGCGCACACGTTCACCCAGCGCCACCAGGAAGGGGTGTTTGGCCTGCGCGCCGGGTTCGTCGACCTCGTTCTGAGTCGGGACTAACCCGGTAGCTGGCAATATAGTGCTTGACATGGCGGTTTGCCGAACGTAGATTGCGATGCGCACAATACTGCATACCGCCCGGGGTGACAAGGCCTCACCCGCCGGCCCGGGCACCGGCACACCAGCCCATCCGGGGAGACCGCTTTGAACAGCATGCCGCCAGAAGCCGCGTCCGGGCAGGAAGCTCCGCCTGCAATGCTGCCTGCAACGCTGCCTGCATCGCCGCCTGCATTGCCGCTCTTGACTCCACCATTAGCTCCGCCTTTAACTTCACCTTTACCCCCTCCCCCCAACTTCAACTTCGCCCAACACCTGCTGGCCGCCAACGCCGGCCGCCCCCACAAGGCCGCCTTCATCGACGACGCCGGCACCCTGAGTTACGGCGAACTGGCCGACCGCGTGCAGCGCATGGCTGGCGGCTTGCGCAGCCTGGGCGTCAAACGCGAAGAACGCGTGCTGGTGCTGATGCAAGACACAGCCGATTGGCCCGTGGCCTTCCTGGGCGCCATCTATGCCGGCGCGGTGCCGGTGGCAGTCAACACCCTGCTCACGGCTGACGACTACGCCTACATGCTGGAACACTCGCGCGCGCAGGCGGTGTTGGTGTCCGGCGCAGTGCTGCCGGCGCTGAAGACCGCGCTCACGAAGAGCGAACACGAAGTGCAAACGGTCATCGTCTCGCGCCAGGTGGCGCCGCTGGGATTTGGCGAACTCGACTTCACGGCCTTCGTCGAAAGCCATGCCGCAATGCCCAAGGCCGCCCCCACCGGCGCAGACGACCCGGCCTTCTGGCTGTATTCGTCTGGCTCGACCGGCCGACCCAAGGGCACGGTGCATTCACATGCCAACCCATACTGGACTTGCGAGCTCTACGGCAAGCGCGTGCTGGGCTTGCGCGAAGACGACGTCTGTTTCTCGGCCGCCAAGCTCTTCTTCGCTTACGGCCTGGGCAATTCACTGAGCTTCCCGCTGGCCGTGGGCGCCACCGTTTTATTGATGGCTGAACGGCCCACGCCCGACGCCACGTTCAAGCGCCTGACCGGCCAGCACAGGCCCACCGTTTTCTACGGCGCCCCCACCGGCTTTGCCGGCATGCTGGCCTCAGCTGCCCTGCCCGCGCGCGGCCAGGTGGCACTGCGCCTGGTGTCGTCGGCCGGCGAAGCGTTGCCGGCCGATATCGGCGAACGCTGGCTGGCCCACTTCGGCGTCGACATCATCGACGGCATCGGCAGCACCGAGATGCTGCACATCTTCCTGTCCAACCAGCCTGGCCGCGTGCGCTATGGCAGCACGGGTTGGCCGGTGCCGGGCTACGGCATTGAACTGCGGGGCGAAGCCGGCGCGGCCGTGGCTGCTGGAGAACCGGCCGACCTGTACATCCAGGGCCCCAGCGCCGCGCTGATGTACTGGGGCAACCGCGAAAAGACGCGCGACACCTTCCAGGGCGGCTGGACCCAGAGCGGCGACAAGTACATCTGCAACAGCGACGGCAGCTACACCTATGCCGGCCGCAGCGACGACATGCTGAAGGTCAGCGGCATCTACGTCAGCCCGTTCGAGGTCGAGGCCACCCTGGTGCAGCACCCGGCGGTGCTGGAAGCCGCCGTCATCGGCGTGCCCGACGCCGAGGGCCTGACCAAGACCAAGGCCTTCGTGGTGCTGACACCCAACGGGCAGGCCACCGACGCCGAGCTGAAGGCCTTCGTGAAGGACAAGCTCGCGCCCTTCAAGTACCCGCGGCAGATCGAATTCGTCGCCGAATTGCCGAAGACGGCCACCGGCAAGATCCAGCGCTTCAAGCTGCGCGAATTGGAAAGGTCGCGCGCGTGACGCGAGCCTTCGTCGACATCCCCTGGCGTGGACGCAGCGTGCGCATCGAACACGCGTGGGTCGGCGTGGCGGATGCATATGCATATGCAGATGAAGCTGAAGGTCAAGCTGCAGATGAAGCTGCAGATGAAGCTGCAGACGCAGGCGCACAGGCACCGTTCATCGTCTTCCTGCACGAAGGCCTGGGTTCGCTGGCGATGTGGCGCGACTTCCCCGAACGCCTGTGCCACGCCGCAGGCGCACGCGGCCTGGTCTGGTCGCGCCCGGGCTACGGCGGCAGCACGCCGCGTCTGCCGCACGAGGCCTGGGCGCCAGACTTCATGCACCAGCAGGCGCATGAAGTGCTGCCCGCCCTGCTGCAGGCGCTGGGCGTGAAGCGGCTGCCCTGGCTGTTCGGCCACAGTGACGGCGGCTCGATCGCGCTGCTGTATGCCGCGCGCTTTCCGGTGGCCGGGGCTGTCGTGATGGCGCCGCACATTCGGGTCGAAGAGCTGTCGGTGGCCAGCATCGACAAGGCACGCATCGCTTATCAGACGACCAAACTTCGCCAGCGCCTGGCGAAGTACCACGACGACCCCGACTCGGCGTTCTGGGGCTGGAACAACATTTGGCTGGCTTCAGAATTCAGGGCCTGGTCGATTGAAGACGAGATGGCGGCCATCCGCTGCCCGCTGCTGGCGGTGCAAGGTCTGGACGACGAATACGGGACACTTGAACAAATTCGCGGCATTGCCCGGCGCGTGCCGCAGACGCAGTTGCTGGAACTGCCGGCGTGCGGGCATTCGCCGCACAGAGACCAGCCGCAGGCCGTCATCGATGCGGCCGTGGCTTTCATTCAAACCCCTGGAGACAAACCATGAAGACGACCCGACTGCTTGCCACCGCCTTTGGCGCCGCCTTGATGAGCGCCGCCGCACCCGCCGCTTTTGCCCAGGCCGGCACCAAGATCAAGGTCGGCCTGATGCTGCCGGCCACCGGCACCTTTGCCGCGCTGGGCACGGCGATCGAAAACGGCTTTCGGCTGCACGTGGCTGAAAACGGCGGCAAGCTGGCCGGGCGCGAAGTGGAATTCGTGCGCGTGGACGACGAGAGCGACCCCGCCAAGGCCACCGACAACGTCAACAAGCTGATCAAGCGCGACAACGTCGACGTGCTGATAGGCACGGTGCATTCCGGCGTGGCCATGGCCATGGCGCGCGTGGCCAAGGACACCGGCACCATCCTGATCGTGCCCAATGCAGGCGCAGATGCCGTGACCGGCCCGATGTGCGCCCTCAACATCTTCCGCAGCAGCTTCAGCAACTGGCAGCCGGGCTATGCGATGGGCGATGTGGTGGCCAAGAAGGGCCACAAGAAAGTGGTCACCATCGCCTGGAAATACGCTGCCGGCGACGAAAGCGTGCGCGGCTTCAAAGAGTCGTTCGAGAAAGCTGGCGGCACGGTCGTCAAGGAACTGAGCCTGCCCTTCCCGAACGTCGAATTTCAGGCCCTGCTGACCGAGATTGCGGCCACCAAGCCCGATGCGGTCTACACCTTCTTCGCCGGTGGCGGCGCGGTGAAGTTCGTCAAGGACTACGCCGCTGCGGGCCTGAAGAAAAGCATCCCCCTGTACGGCGCCGGCTTCCTGACCGACGGTACGCTGGAAGCCCAGGGCGCTGACGCCGAAGGCCTGCTGACCACCCTGCATTACGCCGACAGCCTGGGCACCCCGCGCGACAACGCCTTCCGCCTGGCCTACGCCAAGGCCTACAAGCTGCAACCCGACGTCTATGCCGTGCAGGGCTTCGATGCGGCGCAGATGCTGCGTATTGGCCTGGAAGCAGTGAAGGGCGACTTGTCGAAGAAGGCCGAGTTCGCCGCTGCCGTGCAGAAGGCCAAGATCGACAGCCCGCGCGGCACCTTTAGCCTGAGCAAGTCGCACAACCCGGTGCAAGACATCTATCTGCGGCAGGTGGTGGGCAAGGAAAACAGGATCATTGGCGTGGCCAGCAAGGGTCTTGCCGACCCGGCGCGCGGCTGCAGGCTCTGAGACCGAAATCACCTCGCCTGAAAGCCCGCGCTGCTGAATGGATCTGGTCACCTTTCTCATCCAGTGCCTGAACTCGCTGCAGTACGGGCTGCTGCTGTTTTTGGTGGCCAGCGGGCTGACCTTGATCTTCGGGATCATGGGCGTCATCAACCTGGCGCATGGCAGCTTCTACATGATCGGCGCCTACATGGCGTTTGCGCTGGCGGCGCCAGTGGCGGCCACCTTCGGCGGCGGCTTCTTCGCCACCCTGCTGGTGGGCACCGTGCTGGCGGTGCTGCTGGGCTATGTGCTGGAGTGGGTGTTCTTCAGTTTCCTGTACGAACGTGAACACCTTCAGCAGGTGCTGATGACGTATGGCCTGATCCTGGTCTTCGAAGAAGTGCGCAGCATGATCGTCGGCGACGACGTGCATGGCGTGCAGACCCCGCCCCTGCTGGCAGGCACCCTGCCGCTGGGCGACCTGATGACCTACCCCATCTACCGGCTCTTCGTCAGCGGGGTGTGCCTGCTGCTGGCCCTGGGCATGTGGTTCGTGTTCACCAAGACGCGGCTGGGCATGATGATTCGCGCCGGCAGCACCGGCGTGCCACAGCGCGAGATGGTGCAAAGCCTGGGCATCGACATCAAGTTCCTGTACCGCGTGGTGTTTGCCGCCGGCGTGGCCATTGCCGTCTTCGCCGGCATGGTGGCTGCGCCGGTCAGCAGCGTCTACCCGGGCATGGGCAACCAGGTGCTGATCATCTGTTTCGTGGTGGTGGTGATTGGCGGCATCGGCTCGATTCGCGGCGCCTTGCTGGCGGCTTTGCTGATCGGCTTCGTCGACACTTTCGGCAAGGTGCTGCTGCCATCGGCCGCCGGGGTGCTGGTTTACGTGCTGATGGCGCTGATCCTGCTGTGGAAGCCCGACGGGCTCTTCAAGACGTCCTGAAATGAACAGCAAAGTCGCCTTCGTCATTGCCTGCTTCGCTGCGCTGGCGCTGTGGCCGTTGGCCGCAGGTTCCTACGGCATCGACCTGGTCACCAAGATCATGATCTACGCCATCCTGGCTTTGAGCCTGGAACTGCTGGTGGGCACCACCGGCCTGGTGTGTTTCGGGCAGGCGGCGTTCTTCGGCATCGGCGCCTATGGCGCGGTATTGTTGTCGCCCGAAACAGAGGCCGCCAGCGTCGCCTGGCTGCTGCCGGCCTGCGTGGCGGCTGCAGCCACGTTCGCGCTGGCGGTGGGCGCGCTGTCGCTGCGCACCAAGGGCGTCTACTTCATCATGGTGACCCTGGCCTTCTCGCAGATGGCTTACTACGTCGTGCACGACACGCCGCTGGGCGGCGGCACCGACGGCATCTACCTGAACGTGCGCCCGGCGTTGGGCCCTTGGCTGGATTTGGAGCAGCCGCTGCCCCTTTACGGCTTCACGCTGGCTTGCCTGGCTCTGGTTTTTGCGGCCTTGGCCTTGCTGCTGCGTTCCAGGTTCGGCCGTGCGCTGGCGGGCATCCGCGTGAACGAACAGCGCATGCGCGCGACGGGCTTTTCCACCTACCCTTACAAGCTGGCAGCCTTCACCGTTTCGGGTGGCATCGCCGGTCTGGCGGGCTTTCTGTTTGCAGTGAAAGACGGCTATGTGAACCCCGAACTGCTGTCATGGCATCTTTCGGGGGCGGTGCTGGTGATGATCATCCTGGGCGGGCTGGGCCACCTGCGCGGCGCGCTCATCGGCGCATTCGCATTCGCCCTGCTGCAGGAATTCTTCAAGAGCGAGGCCGTGTTTGGCGACTTCTCCAAGCACTGGCACCTGGGCCTGGGCCTGAGCATCATCGCCAGCGTGGCCCTGCTGCCGCGTGGCCTGGTGGGCCTGCCAGCGCAATGGCGCGACCGACTGGCCGGCCGCACGCAGGGCCGTTTGACCACGCCCGGCCTGGCCAGTGAAAAGGACCGCGTGAATGACGCCGCCTGACGCTGGGCCCAAGCGCGCAGACGTGTTGCTGCGCGGCCGCCACATCACCCGGCGCTGGGGCGGGCTGGTGGCGGTGGACAACGTGTCGATCGACGTCGCCCGCGGCAGCGTGCATGCCGTCATCGGCACCAACGGCGCGGGCAAGTCCACGCTGGTCAATATCCTGGCGGGTGAAGTTGCGGCATCGGCCGGTGAGGTGGAATTGCTGGGGCAGAGCGTCACGCACTGGCCCCAGCCGCAGCGCGCACGCGCGGGCCTGGGGCGCAGCTATCAGCGCAGCACCATCTACCCCAGCTTCAGCGTGTTCGAAAACTGCCGGCTTGCAGCGCAAGCCAGCACCCCCAAGCCCTGGCACTGGTGGCAAGACGCCCAGCGCTGCCCCGACAGCACGGCAGCCGCGCACGAGGCTGCGCACCGGGCCGGGCTGACGCCGCTGCTGCAGCAGCCTGCAGGCTTGCTGAGCCACGGCCAGAAGCGGCAACTGGAAATTGCCATGTGCCTGGCCACCGCACCGCAGGTGCTGCTGCTGGACGAACCGCTGGCCGGCATGGGCGCCGAAGAAACCGACCGCATGCTGTCCCTGCTGGCGCAACTGCGCCCCGGCCACGCGATCTTGCTGGTCGAGCACGACATGGATGCGGTGTTCCGCATTGCCGACTGCATCACGGTGATGGTCAACGGCGCTGTCATCGCTTCAGACACGCCCGTTGCCGTACGTGCCAACCCGCAGGTGCAGTCGGCCTATCTGGGGGAACACTGAGTGCCAGTGACATCAGCCAGCAGCCAGCCCGTGACGCCATGAACCCAGACTGGATTGTCGAAACCCAGGGGCTGCACAGCTGGTACGGCAGCAGCCACGTGCTGCACGGCATAGACCTGCAAATCGCGCGTGGGCAGACCGTGGGCCTGCTGGGCCGCAACGGCATGGGCAAGAGCACCTTGATCCGAACCCTTCTCGGCCATGTGACGCAAAGAGAAGGCCGCATCAGCTTGTTCGGCCAGGACGCCAGCCGCGCCCGGCCACACGAAGTGGCACGCCTGGGCGTGGCCTATGTGCCCGAAGGCCGCGGCATCTTCCCGAACCTGAGCGTGCGCGAAAACCTGCTGATGGCCGCACGCCGCGGGCGCGATGGCCGCAACGACTGGAACTTCGAACGCGTCATGTCCACCTTCCCGCGCCTGCAAGAGCGCCTGCCCAATCTGGGCGCGCAACTGTCGGGTGGCGAACAGCAGATGCTGTCCATCGGCCGGGCACTGATGACGCACCCTGAACTCATCATCCTGGACGAAGCCACAGAGGGCCTGGCGCCGATGATCGTGACCGACATCTGGCGCGTGATCGGCGAGATTCGCGACAGCGGCATCGCCACCCTCATCGTCGACCGCGACTACCGCAAGGTGCTGGCGCGCAGCGACCACGCACTGGTTCTGCAAAAGGGACAAGTGGTGCTGAACGGCAGCGCGGCCAATGTGCGTACCGACCCCGCATTGCCTGTGCTTCTGGGGGTCTAGAACATAAAACCGCGTCCTGGGTCGCCTGGCGTCGTTGCAAATCCGCGCGATGCAAAAGAGCATCGCTGTGGTTTGCACCTGGCCAGACAACCCAATCCATCGGTTTTCTCAAGTTCCACACAGCATCGAACACTGCACCAGTGGCCTGGCCGGCGGGCAACGCAGTCTTTTGCGTGCGCCAGCGAGCAGACGCAGGCCGCGCCGCTGCAAGGCAGCAGAACCTACAACTCGCCCTTCACTGCAACGCGCAAGTGCCACGCCGCGATGAACATCGCGGCTATCACCGGGCCGAGAACAAAGCCATGGATACCGAAGACGGCCATACCGCCCAGGGTCGTGATCATCACCACGTAGTCGGGCATGCGGGTGTCTTTGCCGACCAGGATGGGCCGCAGCAGGTTGTCGATGAGCCCGATGACCAACACGCCCCAGGCCACCATCGCCAGGCCCTGCCACAAGGCCCCTGTCACAAGGAAGTAGACAGCCACCGGCCCCCACACCAGGGCCGCGCCGATGGCAGGCAACAGCGACAGAAAGGCCATCAGCACCGCCCACAGCAAGGCGCCGCTGAGGTCAAGAAACCAGAAAGCCAAACCACCCAAAAAGCCCTGGATTGCGGCCACCAGCAAGTTGCCCTTGACGGTGGCACGGATCACGGTAGTGAACTGGGCGGACAGCACGCGCTTGGCTGTGGCTTGCAGCGGCAGCGCATGGCGCGCGCTGCGCGCCAACGCTTCGCCGTCGCGGATCAGGAAGAAAGCCAAGTACGAGCAAACACCCAGGTTGACCAAAAAATTGAAGGTGTTCTGGCCGATGTTCAGCGCCTGGTTGGCAATGAATTGCCCGGCCTCCGACAACCCGACCGAGAGCCTGCGCTGAATCGTCTCGAAGTCGCCCAAGCCGAAGCGTCCGAGCAGTGACACCAGCCAGTCCGGCAGCGCGCTGAACACCCCGGCGAAGAAGCGCGCGAGATCGATTTCGCCCGACTCCAGCTGTTGATAGACCTGCGAAGCTTCGCTGACCAATGCGGCAGTGACCAGCGTGAAAGGAACCATCACCACCGCCACGATGATCAACAGGGTACCCAAGGCGGCGACGGTCTTTCGCCCCCCGGCCCAGACCACCAAACGCGAGTTCACCGGCGCAAAGACCATCGCGATGATCACGGCCCAAAGAATGGTTCCGTAGAAGGGCAGCAGGATCCAGCCCAGAGCCAGCGTGACGGCCCA
>JBBQAW010000123.1:0-10814 GCA_038316815.1 Burkholderiales bacterium | reverse complement strand
GACGCCGGCATGACAGCAGGTGCCGACGCCGCTGGCACCACGGTTCGCAGTTCGCGCAAGATGCCGCCGCCGGCGACGCTGCCGCTTGCCGTGCCCTGGCCAGACATGCGCGCCAGGCAGGCGCCACGGTCGGCCACGGGCAAGACCTGGCAGCGCTGGCGCTGGTGGCTTGCGGTGTCCTGTCCGGGGTCGGTCAAGCCTTGGCGACGGGATTCAGCCAAGGCGGCGCCGGCCTCTTTCAGGCAGGTGGCGCGGTCCTGCGGGCCGGTGCCTGACAGGCAGACGGCGCGTTCCTTCTGGTATCGCTGCTGGGCTGCGTCGCCAGGCTTGGCGGGCTGGGCCAGAGCCAGGGTTGGCATCAGCAGCGCCAGCACCGGCACCAGCGCCCGCACCGGCACCGGCACCGGCACCGGCACCAGCAGGAAAGGAAATCGTCGTGTTTTCATGCCTGCCACGGTGCACCGAAGCCGGGGCGCCCACTGTCGGCCACTGCCCCTGCCGGACGTAGGACAGCAAGCTTCGTAGAAGCGGCTGCCGTTGCGCAGTGGCGAATGGGCCGCTGTCGCCCAATGCGCATGCCCAGCCCACGCCCAACTTCGCCTGCAAACCCACGTCACCCTTCGTCTGCTGACGCTCCCAAGCCCACCCAACGGCGAAAGCCCGGCCGGCGCACAGCGCGTGGGCCACTGCAGGCCCGTATCGCTTCGTGCGCCAGCAAGCCCAGCCAGCCCACCAGCCCAGCCGGCAGGTTCAGCCAGCTGCCAGCGCGCCAAGACGGAATACGCCCACCACTTCGGCCAGCCGCACCGCCTGGCTGCGCAAAGACTCGGCCGAGGCGCTGGACTGTTCGACCAGGGCTGCGTTCTGCTGCGTCGCGCCGTCGAGTTGAGACACCGCACGGTTGATCTCGCCCAGGCCCTGGCTCTGTTCGCTGACGGCACTGCTGATGCCCGCCACCACCGATTCGAAGTTGCGCACCGAGGCCAGAATTTCCTGCATCGTGGCGCCGGCATCGGCCACCAGAAGGCTGCCGGACTGGGCCCGTTCGCTGCTGGCCTCGATCAGGCTCTTGATCTCGCGCGCTGCCGCCGCACTGCGCTGCGCCAATTGCCGAACTTCGCTGGCAACGACAGCAAAGCCGCGGCCCTGTTCGCCGGCACGCGCAGCTTCAACCGCGGCGTTCAGCGCCAGGATGTTGGTTTGAAAGGCAATGCCGTCGATGGTGGCGATGATCTCGGACATGCGGCGCGAACTCTGTTCGATCTCGCCCATGGTGGCCACCACGCGGGTGACGACTTCACCGCCGCGCTGCGCGACCTGGGCGGCGCTGCCAGCCAGCCGGCTGGCGTCTTGCGCTGAAACCGCCGATTGGCGCGACGTGGAGGTCAGTTCTTCCATCGAACTGGCGGTTTGCTGCAGACTGGCCGCAGACTGTTCGGTGCGGCTGGACAGATCGTGCGTACCCTGGGCGATTTCGTGCGTCGAGCTACCGATGTTTTCACTGATGCTCTGAACCTGCACCAAGGCCGAACGCATGTTGCTTAGCACGCGTTGCAAGGCCATGCCGCCGGGGGTGCGCACCGGCACATGATCGACGTCGAGCGAGATGCCTTCGTTGCGGCCGACAGCGTCGATCAGGGCTTCAAGTTCGTTGCCCTGGCGCGCCAGTTCGCTGAGCTTGATTGCCATGAACACCTCCAACGCCGTCTGCACCACGACGTAACCGGCGTGCATGACGACCTTCAGGAAGTCGGGCTCGGGCGTGCAGTAGACGCCCCATCCGGCGGCTTGCAGGCGGTCGAACACTACGTGATGGACGGCGAAAAAGACAGCCAGGGCGACGATCGGCCGCCAGTCGCGGTAGACCAGCACCAGCGCCAGCGAGACAAAGACGCCGAAGTGGAATTCCAGCGTGCCGCGGCCCAGGTCGATGTGCAACGCCACCATGGCGCCCAGCGCCAATGTCAGCACCATCCGGCTGGCCAACGTGCCGGAACCCAGTAGCAAAGCAGCGCCGCCCAGTGCCAGCAGCAGGGTGCCGCCCACCAAGCCGGTCATCGCCTGTTCGTAATGCCAGCCGATGGCAAAAGCTGCCAGCGCGGCTACCAGCAGGGCGGCGAACAGGACGCGGTCGCCGGTCTGACCGATGCTGCTGGTGGATGTGGATGTGGATGTGGATGAGTGAGTCTGCATGGGGTGCGGTCGCCAGTGTCTGACCTGGATATCGGCAACAACCCCCCCATCACTGAGGCTAAATTTTCAAATGGTTGCCGCGCGCACCGACGCCACCTGCAGTAGCTGCGCCACGACCGCCAGCGCAATCACCTCGGGTTCCTTGCCGTGAATGCCTGGCAGGCCGATGGGGCAAACCATGCGGGCCAGCACTTCGGGGCTGACACCGCGTTCGCGCAGCCGGGCTTCGAAGCGGGCGCGCTTGGTCTGGCTGCCGATGAGACCGAAGAAGCCGAAGTCGCCGCGCGCCAGCACGGCCTGGGTAATGGTCAGGTC
Source organism: Burkholderiales bacterium (assembly GCA_038316815.1). GTDB lineage: Bacteria > Pseudomonadota > Gammaproteobacteria > Burkholderiales > Burkholderiaceae_C > Rubrivivax. The sequence continues at coordinate 8,306 of JBBQAW010000123.1, read as the reverse complement.
CAGCGCATGGCTGTGGGTCAGCACCAGGAAGCAGGCGCCGGCCGGGGCGGCGGTCACTTCAGCCGCGACTGATTCACCGGGTTCGACGCACACGCGTTGAATGTGCGCGGGCTCCTTCCCGGCCGGGAATTCACTTTCGCGTTCGTCGATCCACTGCACCTGGCAGGGCACGTCCGCCAACAGCCGCACGATCGCCCGCCCGACATGGCCCGCGCCGTAAAGCTGCAGATGAAAGCGCGGCCCTGGCGGTGCCCAGAAAGATGGCGGGGTGTCGGCCAGCACGCGATGTTGCAGCTCGACGGCACCGCCGCAACACTGGCCCAGGCTGGGGCCGAGGGCGACCTGGCGTTCGAAATGCCTTTCGCCGCGTTGCAGCAGGGCGCGGGCATCGGCGATCGCCTGCAGTTCCAGATGGCCGCCGCCGATGGTGCCCAGCACGGCGTCATACGCCACCACCATGCGCGTGCCGGCTTCGCGCGGCACAGACCCGCGCGTGGCTGCCACTTCCACCACGACCGCCAGGCGGCCGGCAGCGGCCCAGGCCGCGGCTTCGGTCTGCAGGGTGTGGAAGCTCAAGCGGCGTCCAAGGGCTGCGCGGCGGCTGGGCCGAACGCCGTGGTCGCTGTCGCTGCTGTGGTCGCTGGGGCTACTGAGGCTGTTGCAGCTGTTGCAGTCGCTGCATTCGCCATCACCGACGTCACGGCGCGCAAGATGGCCTCGGGCGTGGCCGGGGCCTGCAGCGGCGGGTCGACCCGGTGGCCACCGGCTGCCGACACCGCGTCGCGGATGGCGAAGAAGACGCTGAAGGGCAGCAACAGCGGCGGCTCGCCCACGGCCTTGCTGCGGTGGATGCTGTCTTGCGCGTTGGCGCGGTCGAAGAGCCGCGTGTGGAAGACCGGCGGCGCGTCGTTGGCCGTGGGCACTTTGTAGGTGCTGGGCGCATGCGTCATCAACAGCCCGGCGCGCGGGCTGCCGTCGGCCGGGTGCCACACCAGTTCTTCGTTGGTCAGCCAGCCCATGCCCTGGATGAAAGCGCCTTCGACCTGCCCGATGTCCACGGCCGGGTTCAGCGAAGTTCCGGCATCGTGCAGCAGGTCGGCGCGCAGCAGCCTGAATTCGCCTGTCAGGGTATCGACCAGCACTTCGCTGCAGGCCGCGCCATAGGCGAAGTAATAGAAAGGCTTGCCCTGCAGCGTGGCCTTGTCCCAACTCAGGCCGGGGGTGGCGTAAAAGCCGTCGCTCCACAGCTGCACGCGCGCCAGGTAGGCCTGCTGCACGAGGTCGGCGAAAGCGATGTCCTGGCCGCCGGCTTGCAAACCAGCCTGCAAACCACCCACCTTCACCCAGCCGTTCGCAAATACAACCTGGTCCGCGCTGCCGCCATAGCGGCCAGCCGCGAAAGCGGCCAGCCGTTCCCGCAGTTGACGCGCCGCGTCTTGCGCCGCCTTGCCGTTCAGGTCGCTGCCGGTGCTGGCGGCAGTGGCACTGGTGTTGGCCACCTTGTCAGTGTCGGTGGCGGTGCAGCGCACGGCCTCGAAGGGCAGGCCCAGTTCGTGCGCCACCACCATCGCCACCTTGGTGTTCAGGCCCTGGCCCATTTCGGTGCCGCCGTGGTTCACCAGCACGCTGCCGTCGGTGTAGATGTGTACCAGCGCGCCGGCCTGGTTCAGGTGCACGACATTAAAGCTGATGCCGAACTTCACCGGCGTCAGCGCCAGGCCTTTCTTCAGCACCGGGCTGGCGGCATTGAAGGCGGCGATGGCCTGGCGACGTGCGACGTAGTCGCACTGCTGCTCAAGATCAGCCACCAGGGGATGGATGATGTTGTCGTTCAGCTTCTGGCCGTAAGGCGTGACGTTGCGCAGTTCACGGCCATAGAAGTTCGTGCGCCGCACCTCCAGCGGGTCCAGACCCAGGCGGCGGGCGATGCTGTCGATGGCGTATTCGATCGCAAACGCGCCCTGTGGGCCGCCAAAGCCGCGAAAGGCCGTGTTGCTTTGCGTGTTCGTCTTCGCCGAATAGCCGTGGGCGGCCACATGAGGCAGCCAGTAGGCGTTGTCGAAGTGGCACAGCGCGCGCGTCATGACCGGGCCGGACAGATCGGCCGAATGGCCAGCGCGCGAGACCATGGTGACCTCGGCCCCCGTGATGCGGCCGTTGTCCTCGAAGCCGACTTCGACTTCGTGGCTGAAGCAATGGCGGCGCCCGGTGATGAGGAAGTCGTCGTCGCGGTCGACGCGCAGCTTCACCGGCCGGCCGGTGCGCACCGCCGCCACCGCCGCCACGCAGGCGAAGATGGCGCTTTGCGATTCCTTGCCGCCGAAGCCCCCGCCCATGCGCCGGCACACCACCTGCACCGCATGCGCCGGCCGCCCGAGCGCATGCGCCACCAGGTGCTGCATTTCGCTGGGGTGCTGGGTGCTGCACCACAGCTTCATGCCGCCGTCTTCCTGCGGCATGGCGTAACTGATCTGGCCTTCCAGGTAAAACTGTTCCTGGCCGCCAAGCTCGAATTTCAGCTTCAGCCGGTTGGGGGCCTGCGCGATGGCCAGCTTGGCGTCGCCGCGCAGCAGGTGCATGGGGGGCACCACGTACTGGCGGGCGGCGTGGGCCTGTTGCGGATTGATCAACGGCGCCAGCGCCCGCGCCTGAATCACTTGCCCGGCCAGCGCCGCGGCGCGGCGTGCGGCCTGGCGCGTGCGTGCGATGACGGCAAACACCGGCTGGCCGCGGTAGCGCAGGGTGTCGCCAGCCTCACCGGCCAGGATGGGGTCGTCGTGCACGAGGCTGCCGCAGTCGTTGACGCCCGGCAGGTGGCGGGCGCTGAAGACATCGACCACGCCCGGCTGGGCGCGAATGCGGTCCAGGTCGATGGCCTCGATCAAGCCATGCGCCAGCGGCGACAGGCCCAGTGCGGCGTGCAGCGTGCCAGCGAGTTCGGGCACGTCGTCGGTATAGGGCGCGGCACCGGCCACGTGCAGGTGGGCCGATTCATGCGGGCGGCTGACGCCTATTTGCGAGACTTGCAGCGGCTCATTCATCGCGTTCATCGCACGGCCTCCCAGACGCTCAGCGCGGCGGCCGGCAGGGGGTCGGTTTGCCGCGTTTCAAGCCAGAAGCGACGCAGCAGGTTCTGCGCGACCTGCAGGCGGTAGCCGGCGCTGGCGCGCATGTCAGACAGGGGCGTGAAGTCTTGCGCCAGCGCGGCCTGCGCGGCCTGCAGCGCGTGTTCGTTCCAGGGCTGACCCAGCAATGCGTTTTCAGCCTGCCAGGCGCGGCGCACGATGCCCGCCATGCCGCCAAAAGCCAGCTGCGCACCTTGCACATGGCCCGCGTCGTCCAGGCGCAGCCAGAGTGCAGCGCAGACGGCCGAGATGTCGCAGTCGAAGCGCTTGCTGATCTTGTAGACGCGAAGCTGCCCGCTATTCCCGCTATTCCCGCCATTCCCGTAGTGCGGGCGCGGCACATGGATGCCGCTGAGGAATTCGCCCGGCTCGAGCGCGTTCTTCATGTAGTCCAGATAAAAGTCTTGCAGCGGCATGCGGCGCAAGCGTTCGCCCTGCTGCAGTTCGACCTGCGCGCCCAGCGCCATCAGCACCGGCGCAGCGTCACCAATGGGCGAACCGTTGGCCACATTGCCGCCCATCGTGCCTGTACCGCGGATGGGTGGGGACGCAAAGCGCAGCCAGACGTCGCGCAGCGCCGGCCAGTCGCGGGCCAGGGCCGCCCACGCCACGTCCAGCGGGGTGGCAGCACCAATCCACAAGCTGTCGGCATAGACATCCACGCGCTGCAGTTCAGCCACGCGGCCGATGTACAGCAGTTCGGGCAGGTCGCGGAACTGCTTGTTCACCCACAGGCCGATGTCGGTGCTGCCGGCCAGCACTTGCGCTGCTGGCCGTGCCTGGCGCAACTGGGCGAATTCGGCACGCGTGCGCGGGGCGTGGAAACCTTCGGCGGTGTGCAGCGGCGGGTCTTGGGCCAGCGTGGACAGGGCTTCCGTCACGGCCTGGCGCGGCAGCGGCGCGGCGGGGCGCGTGAACATCTGCTGCCCGGCGTCCAGGATCGGCCGATACCCGGTGCAGCGGCACAGGTTGCCCGACAGGTCGTCGGCCAATTGCTGGCGCGTGGGCACGGTGCCGGCGGTCTGGTGGCGTTCGTAAGTGGCCCACAGCGACATCACGAAGCCGGGGGTGCAGAAGCCGCATTGCGAACCGTGGCAGTCGACCAGGCACTGCTGCACCGGGTGCAGCTTGTCGGGCGCGGCCAGGGCAGCGATGTCTTCGACGGTGAACAGGGCGCGCCCGTCCAGTGTGGGCACAAACTGGATGCAGGCGTTGACTGGCTTCAGGCACAAGTGACCCTGGGCGTCCAGCTCGCCCAGCACCACAGTGCAGGCGCCGCAGTCGCCTTCGGCGCAGCCTTCCTTGGTGCCCGTGCAGCCCTGGTCTTCACGCAGCCAGTCGAGCACGCTGCGTGTGGGCGCCACCGCGGCCACTTCGGCGATGCCGCCGCGGTGATAGAAACGGATGGGGCGCGTGCTGACGTTGTGGATGAACTGGTCGGTCATGTTGTCGGTCGATGCTTCGGTCAGTGCTGTCAGTGCTGTTAGTGCGGTCAGTGCGGTCAGTGCGTCAGTGATGGTGTGAGTCATGGCTGCAGTCACGGCTTCAGTCATGGCTTCAGTCACGGCTTCAGTCATGGCTTCAGTCATGGCGCCGGGCGTGGCGCCGGTCATGACGGGTAGGGAATCTGTCAGGGCCTGTGCCATGCTTGCGCGCCACCTTACCAAAGTGCCGCCGCCCGCAAGTGTCGGGCCGCGCTGCCATCGACACCGAACGCATGAAATTTGCCCTGCGCGCCGACCTGCTGGACTTCACCCACGCCCCAACATGGGGCAGCACCGGTCTGGATGGGGTGCGTTTTCGCCCCGACCACTGGTTGCTGGTGGACGGCAGCCGCATCGCCGGCGCCGTGCCCGGCAGCCAGCCCCCGGGCCCGGACTGGCAGCAGCATGACCACCGCGGCCGGCTGCTGATGCCGGGCTTCATCGACACCCACGTGCATTGCCCGCAGCTGGACGTGATTGCCAGCTACGGCACCGGCCTGCTGGACTGGCTGAACACCTACACCTTTCCAGCAGAACAGCGCTATGCCGACCCGACTGTCGCGCACGAGGGCGCAGCCCGTTTCCTGGACGCCCTGCTCGACCATGGCACGACCACGGCCGTGGTCTTCCCGACCGTGCACAAGGTGTCGGCCGAAGCCTTGTTCGAAGCTGCGACAGCACGCGGCATGGCCCTGGTGACGGGCAAAGTGCTGATGGACCGCCACGCCCCGCCCGGGCTGATGGACGACGTCATCCAGGCCGAAGCCGACTGCGAAGACCTGATCCAGCGCCACCACGCCCGTGGCCGCAACCACTATGCCGTGACGGTGCGCTTCGCCGCCACCAGCAGCCCCGAACAGCTGGCCATGGCCGGGGCGCTGTGCCGGCGCCACCCCGGCGTCTACATGCAGACGCACGTGGCCGAAAACACCGACGAGGTGCGCTGGATCGCGCAACTGTTTCCCGAAGCGCGCAGTTACCTCGACGTCTACCACCGCCACGGCCTGCTGCATGAACGCGCCGTGCTGGCCCACGGCATCTGGCTCGACACTGCCGACCGCGCCCTGTTGCGCGACACCGGCGCACAGATTGCCCACAGCCCATCCAGCAACCTGTTTCTGGGCAGTGGCCTGTTCGACTGGCAGGCGGCCGTCGACACGCCCCACCGCGTCAGCCTGGCCAGCGACGTGGGCGGGGGCACCAGCCTGTCGATGCAACGCACCCTGGCCGAGGCCTACAAGGTGCAGGCCCTGCGCGGAACCCGCCTGTCGGCGTGGACGGCGCTGTACACCGCCACCCGTGGCGCGGCCGAAGCCCTGGGCCTGGCGCACGACATCGGGCATCTGGATACCGGCACCCAGGCCGACCTGGTGCTGTGGGACTGGGCCCAGGGCGCGGTGGCGCAGCACCGGGACGCCATCGCCCGGGGTGCCTTGCCCGGCGTGGCGGCGCAAGACCTGCACGCGCGTGTCTTCGCCTGGGTGACGCTGGCTGACGAACGCAACCGGGTCGAAACCTGGGTGGCGGGACGGCGGCACGGGGGCTGAATGGGCGCGAATAAAGGCACGGATGGAGGGCACGGATGGAGGGCACGGATGATGCTTACCCTCGGCTACGATTCTGGCTTCCAGTGCGCACCTACATCGACATCGTCCACTTGAGCCCCCAGTGCACCAGTTCACCGGCCCTTCGAACGACACCCCCTTGGCCGTGGGTTTGCACCCTGCCTTTTGGAACCTGCCACGCCTGCGCTGATGCTGCGACTTGAACTGACCGGTATCACCAAGCAGTACCCTTTGGTGCGCGCTGTCGACAGCGTGCAGCTGCAGGTGGCGCCGGGCGAGATTCACGCCGTGCTGGGCGAAAACGGCGCCGGCAAGAGCACGCTGATGAAGGTGATCTACGGCGCGGTGGCGCCCGACGCCGGCGAGATGCGCTTCAACGGCCAGCCGGTGCGCGTGGCCAGCCCGGCGCAGGCGCGGACGCTGGGCATCAGCATGGTCTACCAGCACTTTTCGCTCTTCGACACGCTGACCGCGGCCCAGAACGTCTGGCTGGGTTTGGACAAGTCGTTGACGCTGGCACAGGTGACCGCCCGCATTGCTGAAGTCGCAGGCACCTACGGGCTGGACATCGACCCGGCGCGCCCGGTGCACACGCTCAGCGTCGGCGAAAAGCAGCGCGTGGAAATCGTGCGGGCGCTGCTGACGAAGCCGCAGTTGTTGATCCTGGACGAACCCACCTCGGTGCTGACACCGCATGCGGTTGAAAAGCTTTTTGTCACCCTGCGCCAGTTGGCGGCCGGCGGCTGCAGCATCCTTTACATCAGCCACAAGCTCGACGAGATTCGCGCGTTGTGCCACCGCTGCACGGTGCTGCGCGGCGGGCGCGTGACGGGGGTGGTGAACCCGACGGAAGAGACAAATGCCAGCCTGTCGCGGCTGATGATTGGCGCCGACCCGCCAGCGCTGAAGCCCCGTGCCGCCACCCACGGAGCGCCGGTGCTGACGGTGCGCAACTTGAGCCTGCTCCGGCAAGACCCTTTCGGCACCGACCTGCAGGACATTGGCTTCGAACTGCGCGCCGGTGAAGTGCTGGGCGTGGCCGGCGTTTCGGGCAACGGACAGCAGGCGCTGCTGGCGGCGCTGTCGGGCGAAGACCCGCGCGCCGCGCCGGGCAGCATCACCCTGCTGGGGCAGGACATCGCGCGCGCCGGCCCGCGCCAGCGGCGTGCGCTGGGCCTGCATTTCGTGCCCGAAGAACGCCTGGGCCGCGGCGCCGTGCCCACGCTGAGCCTGGCGCAGAACACGCTGCTGACACGCACCGAAGCCGTATCAAACAGCGGCTGGGTGTCGACCGCAAACGTGCAGACGCTGGCGGCGCAATTGATCGAACGTTTCAAGGTCAAGGCCGGCGGGCCGGGCGCGCTGGCGAAAAGCTTGTCGGGCGGCAACCTGCAGAAATTCATCGTCGGGCGCGAGATCAGCGCCCGGCCCAAGCTGCTGATCGTGGCCCAGCCCACCTGGGGCGTGGATGTGGGCGCGGCAGCGCAGATTCGCGGTGAATTGCTGGCGTTGCGCGACGCCGGCTGCGCGCTGCTGGTGGTGAGCGAAGAACTGGAAGAACTGTTCCAGCTGAGCGACCGCCTGGTCGTCATGGCCCAGGGCCGGCTGTCGCCCAGCCTGCCGGTGGCCGAGGCCGGCATCGAGACCATCGGCCAATGGATGAGCGGCCTGTGGCCGCAACCGGAAGCGGTGACCATGGCCGAGGCCGAGGCCGAGGCCGAGGCCAGGCCATGACCTTGACCGCTGCCGTGAGCGTGACCGTGAGCGTGACCGTGAGCGTGACCATGAGCGTGAGCGTGGCGGTGGCGGGCGCCGTGACCGCACCCGCAGCCGTGGCCTGAACATGCTGAAACTCGAACCCCGCCCCACGCCTTCGCGCTGGATGAGCCTGGCCAGCCCGCTGCTGGCCCTGGCCATCACGGTGTTGATCGGCATCGGCCTGTTCGTGCTGCTGGGCAAAGACCCGATACGCGGGCTGCAGGTGTTTTTCTTCGAGCCGGTGAAAAGCGCCTATGCGCTTTCGGAACTGTCGATCAAGGCCACGCCGCTGATCCTGATCGCGCTGGGTCTGGCGGTGTGCTTTCGCTCCAATGTCTGGAACATCGGTGCCGAAGGGCAGTTCATCGTCGGCG
>JBBQAW010000122.1:0-10834 GCA_038316815.1 Burkholderiales bacterium | reverse complement strand
GGCGCGCGCCATCCGCAACGCCGTACTGGCCGCAAACCAAGGCTGAAATCAGGGCTGAACCCATGCGCATGACACAAGTGCTCTTCAGCCAAGGCTTCGGCACCCGGCGCGATTGCCAGGGCTTGGTGCAGCGCGGCGACGTGATGGTTGCCGGCCGCGTGGTCGACGATCCCCAAGAGGAATTCGACACCACGGGCCTGGTCTTCCAGGTGCAAGGCCGCGCCTGGCCCTTTCACGACAAGGCCCTAGTGATGCTGCACAAGCCTGCGGGCTATGAATGCTCATCCAAGCCGCGTCACCACCCCAGCGTGCTGAGCCTGCTGCCCATGCCGCTGCGCACCCGCGGCCTGCAGCCCGTGGGCCGGCTGGATGAAGACACCACCGGCCTGTTGCTGTTCACCGACGACGGCACGCTCATTCACCGCCTGACCAGCCCCAAGCACCACATGCCCAAGATCTACCAAGTCACCGCCAAACATGCGCTGTCGCCAGAACAGGTGGCGGCCTTGTTGAACGGTGTGGTGCTGGAGGACGACCCGCGCCCGGCGGTCGCAGTCGCCGCAGAGTCCGTGTCCGAACATCACTTGCGGCTGACTTTGGCTGAAGGCCGCTACCACCAGGTCAAGCGCATGCTGGCCGCAGTGGGCAACCGCTGCGAGGCGCTGCACCGCAGCCAGTTCGGAAAACTGGTTTTGCCCGACGGGCTGCCACCAGGCGGCTGGGCCTGGGTAGAGATGGCCGACCGGCCCTGACGCCGGCACAATTGGCCGGCTGTCCGGCCGACTGTCCGGCCGCCAGCATCAACGTTCTAGCGCCCCGCCGTCCCGCGCATGACGCTGAAAGCCAACCAGAACGGGTGGTCTAAAAAGACTTACATGCCGAAGCGGGCCTTGGCAGTAGCAGTGCAACTGTCTTTCGCCTCGCCCGTCATCGTGTCGCAGCGTTCGCCGGCCAGCTTGTAATCGGCCTTGTGCTTGGTTTCTTCAGCATCGCTACGCGCCTCAGCGACTTCCTTGTTCATCTTCAAATCGGCCTTGGCCTTGTCATGTCGGGTCTTGGCTTCGGTCGTGCACGTGCTTTTCGCGTTACCCGAGACGTCGTCGCACTTTTCTTTGGCCACTGCGTAGCGAGCTTCAACGCGAGCATCGCCTAACTTGCGCTGATCCGCTACCGTCGCGGTGCGCTGCCACTGCAGGTGCGCCAGGGCCACTGATTCGCCGCCCTTGACCGCTTCCTGGCAAACATCTTTGGCGTTAGCCGTCAGGCTGCCGCAGTTCTCGCGTTCAACCTTGTAGGCAGATTGAATCTGTTCCTTGGCCGCGTTGTAGGTGTTGCTGCTGATGCCGGGTGCTGCAAAGGCCGTTGACCCGAACAGAGCCAGGGTGCAGGCGATGGTGATGTGCTTGATGCTGGTTTTCATGTTGATACTTTCAGGAGATTGATCGTTACAGGACGGGGGAAACCGGCACAACGGGCGTCGACTGGGGCTGCGCGGCCGGATTCAATGTTTCGCGCTCACCCAGCCCGATGGGGCGTCCGGCTGCTACAGAAGTGGCGAGCGCCAATGCACGCATGACGCTGCTGTTCGGACCATCCCACAATTCGATTCGGTGGGGCTGCACGCGCAACAACACAAGGTCAGGGTCTTCCGCGCCGCTGAACCAAGGGCGCGCCATCGCCGACCACAACGCCACCTTGCGTGTCATGTCGTCCAGCAAACGCCCCGAACCAGCAATCGAAACGTAAAGCGATTTGCCTTCGTCGCTGAAGGCCAAGTTGACGGCCTGGTCACCAGACGCAAATTCCGCAGCCAGGGAGTGGCGTGAAACCATGAACCAGAATTGGCCATCAACGTCCATTTCCAGCGGCGTCAAAGGCCGCGCAGACATCGAACCGGTCGAATCGCGCAGCGTCAGCATCGCTGTGCGCTGACCTTGCAGTCGCGTGGCCAAGCCCTGCATGTCAGTGCTGCTTTGTTCCTGGAACTTCATGCGTTCATCTCCTCGCCGATGGGTACGGCCCCGATGAACCTAATTTAGGCAACAGCGGCGGCGGCCTCCATCAGCGCATCGGATATTTGCTTGTAGGCGGCCGCCGTCAGACAAAAGCGCTCGGGACTGAGCACAAACCCGCTGGCTACACTTTGCGCCCATGAAAACACGAACGCCGAAGCGCGTCGGCATTAGCCTGGGCAACCTTGAAGGGTTTGTCGACGGCCTGGGCGAATTTGCCCGCCAGATCGGTCAGGCACTGGCTGACCGCGCAGACAACCTGCGGGCAGATCATGGTCTGGAGCTGTACGTGCACTGCATGCCTGCGTTGGCCGGATGCTTTGGCCCTGGCGTGCAGTACCTGCCGGTACAGCGCAGCCAGGAATGGCGCCACACCGCCGGTGTGCGACTGGACCTGTGGCACCGGCTGAACCAGCTCAACCGCTACGGCCCGCCGGGCGACACCGGCTTGCGGCTGGTGACGGTGCACGACTTGAACTACCTCTACGAAAAGCGCGGTCTCAGCCGCTTGCGCCACCAGTGGCGGATGAAACAGCTGCTGGCCAGGACCGATGCGGTGGTGACCATCACCGAGCATGTGGCCGGCGATGTGCGCAGGGAATTGAATTGGCGCGGTGCGCTGCAGGTCATCCACAACGGCGCCGCTGACTTGAGCAGCGCGCCGCAAGAGGCGGTGGCCGAACTGCAGGGGCGCAAATTCTTCTTCCACATCAGCCGCATGACGGCTTCGAAGAACGTCGAGTCGCTGCTGCGCATGATGCAGATCTGGCCCGATCGACATCTGGTGCTGGCCGGCCCGAGTGCCGAGACCAACGCCCGGCTGCAGGCGCTGGCTGCAGAAATGAAACTGCAGAACGTCAGCGTTTTGACCCAGGTCAGCCAGGCCAAAAAGGCATGGCTGTATGCGCACTGCACGGCCTTCTTCTTCCCGTCGATCACCGAAGGTTTCGGCCTGCCTCCGATAGAGGCGATGTACTTCGGCAAGCCCACCTTTCTGTCTGACCGCACCAGCCTGCCGGAAGTGGGCGGCGACGCAGCCTTCTATTGGCATGACTTCGCGCCAGAGTCGATGCGCCGGGTGGTCGAGCAAGGCCTGGCAGGGCATGACGAAGCGCGCGCGCAACGGGTGCAACTGCATGCTGGCCGCTTCAGTTGGCCGCACGCGGCGCAGCACTATTTGCAGACGTATCTGGCACTGCTGGGTCAAGGCGTTGCGGGGCGCGCCGAGTGAACCTGGCACAGCCACCAGAGCACAACGCTGCAGCGGCCGCACCGCGCCAGTTGCGCATTGCCGTGGTCGTGCAGCGTTACGGACTACAGATCAACGGGGGCGCTGAACTGCACGCACGGCACTTCGCTGAGATGCTGAGTTCAGGGCACTCAGTGACTGTGCTGAGCACCCGCGCGCTGGACTACACACGCTGGGATCATCACTTTCCCGCCGGCGAGGATGTGGTGGACGGGATCCGGGTTCTGCGCTTTGAGCACCCCGAGGCGGGTCACCGCGCTCGTGCCAAGGTGCCACGGCGGCATGTGTGGCGCTACCGCTTGAGCAAGCTCACGCGCTGGCTGGGCCTGCCTGGCGTGGCACGTGCAGCCAGCACAGGGCAACAAGGCGGGCAAGCGTATCTTGAAGCGCAGGGGCCTTTCAGCGCAGGACTGCTGCAGCACTTGGCCACAGCCGATGCCCGCTATGACGTGGTGGTTTTCTTCACTGCGCGATTCCACCCCACTGCCGCCGGTGTCCTGGCCTGCACCGCCCCCAGCGTTCTGGTTCCCACGCTGCACGACGAGCGTTCGATGTACCTGCCCCTGTTTCATCAGGTGTTTCGCAAGCCCAGCGTGATTCTGTGGAACTGTGATGCCGAGCAGCAACTGGGGCAGCAGCTTTACGGGCGCGACCTGGCCCCAGGCCAGGTTTGCGGCGACGCGGTTTGCGTGCCTGACAAACCACCATGCAGCGACCAGATCGCCGCCGCGAAAGAACGGTTCGCGGTCGATGCACCCTACTTCGTCTTTGTAGGCCGAGTATCGCGAAGCAAGGGCTTTGACGCGCTGGCCAGCGCCTTTGCCAAGCTGCGGCGCTCTCACGGTCAGAACGTCCAACTGCTGGTGATTGGACAGAGCTTCATGCAAAAGCTGCCCGAAGTCGCCGGCATCATCTATGCCGGTTTCGTTGCCGATGCCGATCGGGACGCGCTGATGGCAGGGTCGATCGCAACCGTCGTGACGTCCAGGCACGAGAGCCTGTCTCTCGTCACGCTGGAGAGCCTGGCGCTGGGGGTGCCCGTCGTCGTTAATGGTCGCTCTGCCGTTCTGCGGCACCATGTGCAGCAGTCCGGCGCGGGCTTGGCCTACAGCGCGCAATCGCCGCTGCGAAACGCATTGCAAGCCATGCTGCAACTTTCGACGTCCGACCGGCTTGCCATGGCAGACGCAGGCCGTCGCTATGTTCAGGACCATTACAGCCCGGAACGCGTGCGCGAGACGCTGCTGCAGGCGGTGCAAAACGCTGCAGCAAACTAGCCTGGAAGACGCAGAACGACGGTCTGGTTGGGTGCCAGGTCGACGCCGCGCCCCATCTTGAAGGCTTTGCGAAGTTGCCATTCGACGGTGCGCCGCCAGCCTTGGCCGAACAGCGCGCCAACGCGCCGGCTTGGCGGGAATGCGCGCCACGGTGGCAAGTCGCCGGTGTGGGCCAACTGCAGACCCGTGCGGGCGCACAACTGGCGCATGGCAGAGGCACCCAACGCGCTGACATGCGTGAGGTCGCCGTGCTGCAGATGCAGGCCGAACGGCGACTCGGCGTTCGGAAACCGGAACAGCATGGCGCCACCAGGCTGCAGGCGGCCAGCCAACTGCTGCAACAAATCTTCCAGTTCAGCGCGGGGCACGTGTTCCAACACGTCGAAGCCCGCCACCAAATCAAAAAGTTTTCCCGCAGGTACGGCCTGCAGGCTATCGAAGGCCTCGACGCCGCGGCCGCGAGCCACTGCGACAAGACGCTCGTTCGTTTCCACGCCCGTCATCGTGCCGCCGCGGCTGGCCACCCAACCAGCGAAGCGGCCGTTGCCGAAGCCCAGTTCCAGCACCTGCAGCCCTTCCGTCTGCCCTTGAAGGGCGCGGCTCACGTGCCACTGGAAGTAGCTGGCATCCAGTGGGCTGAAGCGGCCGAAATCGGCTTCAGCCCAACCTTTCCATTCAGCGTAGGCATCTGTCATTCCGAGGCGCCCGCCCATTCGGTGACGGCTTGGCTGGGTACACGGCGCTGTACCGCCGCCAGATGTCGCATCGCCAGCGTTTCCCAGTCGACGACGGGCGACATGGTCGTCAGATGCATGTGGGTGCTCAGGGCCGGAAGCGGCGAGACACACAGGGCCCGGCCCACAAAGTGGTAGCGGCCAAGCAGGCGGCGGCTCAGATGGGCGTCGTTGGCGCCGGTGGCGGAAAACTCGAACAGCTGGCGGTGGCGCTGGAAGGTGCGAACCTTCAGCATGAAGGTGAACGTGACATTCGACACCTGCCGCCAGTGCGAACGATCGCCATGAAACACGAAAGAATACCGACGGTTCTTGCCCAGATAACGGTCGGGGTAATCGGGCGGAAAAATCACCAGGTCTTGCGCTGCCGGGTTGATGAAGGAAGCGAACGACCGGATGCGGGGTCGGTACTGCATGCTGCAGCGCGGGCCGTTGAGCATCAAGTCAAGAATGTGCTCGAACGCATGCGGCACGTGCAGGTAGTCGTCTTCGCAGAAGTAAACCCAGTCATCGGACGGCAAGCCGTCTGCAAGCCGAAACGTCTCGCGGATCGAGGCCTCGTTGCCGAAAGTGCCGTGCAACAGCCGCACGCCTGGGTAAGCCTGGAAGAACGCCGTGATCTCAGGCGAAAGCTTGTCGCCCAGCACCGTCAAAGTGTGCGGAATGGCCTGCAGCGCGCTGTACAGGCTGTCAAAGCACACCTGGACCAGCGTGCGCTTGTCAAAGCCGTAAGGGCGCGGTGCCCCGTTGACAGCCAACACCAGGTCGCAGGCCCGAAAGATGACGTGAACACGCGGCAGTGCGGTGTCATTCATGGTGACGCGCCATCTCCCGTAAGAAGGGCATCGAAATACGCCACCGATCGGCGAAGGCCCTCGTCCAGTTGCACCTGCGGGGTCCAGCCCTCCAGCAGCGCTTGGGCGCGGCTGATGTCAGGCTTGCGCTGCATCGGGTCGTCGGCCGGCAGCGGCAAGAAGACGAGCTTGGATGCCGAACCGGTCAGCTCGACCACCTTGTCGGCCAATTGGCGGATCGTGAACTCCCCCGGGTTGCCCAGGTTGATCGGGCCCGGGAACCCCGGGCCGCCATCCTCGGCTTGTGGCAGCGCCATGAAGCGCAGGAAGCCTTCGATCAGGTCATCGACAAAGCAGAAGCTGCGCGTCTGCTCGCCGCTGCCGTAGAGCGTGATGTCTTCGCCCTTGAGCGCCTGCACGATGAAGTTGCTCACCACACGCCCGTCGCTCGGGTGCATGCGCGGGCCATAGGTGTTGAAGATGCGCGCCACCCGGATGTCCAGCCGGTGTTGGCGGTGGTAATCAAAGAACAGTGTCTCTGCGCAGCGTTTGCCCTCGTCGTAGCAGCTGCGCGGGCCGATCGGATTGACGTTGCCCCAATAGCTCTCGGGCTGCGGGTGCACCGATGGGTCGCCATAGACCTCAGACGTGCTGGCCTGGAAGATGCGCGCCTTCAGCCGTTTGGCCAGGCCCAGCATGTTGATGGCGCCATGCACGCTGGTCTTGGTGGTGGCCACCGGGTCGTGCTGGTAGTGGATGGGGCTGGCCGGGCAGGCCAGGTTGTAGATCTGGTCGACTTCGACATAGAGCGGGAAGGTGACGTCGTGCCGCAGGAACTCGAAGCGCGAGTGGTCCAGCAAGTGCTCGATGTTGCGCCGTGTGCCGGTAAACAGGTTGTCGGCGCAGATCACTTCGTCGCCGCGCGCCAGCAGCCGGTCGATCAGGTGCGAGCCCAGAAAACCGGCGCCGCCGGTGACGAGAATTCGCTTGCGAGGGTTGTATTGGCGCATGTTGCTCTTGGGGGCAAAGCTTGGGCATGGCTGCGTGCTGGCTTGGTGCGATTGATGATAACGAGCCCAACCCGGCGCACTGTTAAGCAAACAGGCGGGCAAACAGGCGGGCGAACCAAGCAGGCGAAGCAGGCGGGCGAAGCAGGTGGGCGAGACAGGCGGGCGTAACCTTCAAGGCGCCAGCGCAGCTGCCGCAGATAATCAGCGCGCATGAAGATACAGCGCGGTTTCACCCATCCATCAGACACGAACGGCTGCGCGCTGACCATCGGCAACTTCGACGGTGTGCACCGCGGCCACCAGGCCATGCTGGCGCTGTTGATCAACGAGGCCCGCCATCGCGGCCTGCCCAGTTGCGTGCTGAGCTTCGAGCCCCACCCGCGCGACCACTTCGCGCGGCTGGCCGGCAGGCCTGAATCCGCGCCGGCACGCATCAGCCTGTTGCGCGACAAGGCCGCAGAGCTGCAGAGCTGCGGTATCGACCGCGTGGTGGTGCCGCGTTTCGACAGCGCATTTGCTGCGCTGTCGCCGCAAGCGTTTGTTCAAGATGTCCTGGTCAAGGGGCTGGACGCGCGCTACGTGCTGGTCGGCGACGATTTCAGCTACGGCGCGCGCCGCGCAGGCAACTACGCCACGCTGGACGCCGCCGGTTCGGCATCCGGCTTCGACGTGGCACGCATGCTCAGCTATGAAGTGCACGGGCTGCGCGTGTCAAGCTCTGCCGTGCGCGCTGCGCTGGCTGCGGGCGACATGGCCCGCGCCTCTGAACTGCTGGGCCGGCCGTACAGCATTTCAGGGCACGCCATTCATGGCCAGAAGCTGGGCCGGCAGCTGGGCTTTCGCACGCTGAATCTGCGTTTCGGGCACCCGCGACCGGCGGCGATGGGCATCTTTGTCGTGCACGTGCATGGCCTGACCGACGCCCCCTTGCCTGCCGTAGCCAGCTTGGGTGTGCGCCCCACCGTCGAAGAAACCGGCCGCGTCCTGCTGGAAGTGCACTGCCTGCAGTGGCCTGAAGAATTGGGCATCGACGGCGGCTATGGTCGCTGTCTTCGAGTGGACCTGCTGCACAAGCTGCACGACGAACTGAAGTACGAATCGCTCGAAGCCTTGCGCGAGGGCATCGCGCGCGACACGGACGAGGCCCTGCGCTGGTTCAGCCAACCGCCCCGGGCCAGGGGCCTTGGCTAGAATCGATGCCATGAACGAGCACAAGGCGCAGGAACATCCGATGCAAGGCTTCATGCGCTGGCAAGCGCCCACGCGCCGGCAGGCCACGTGCGACCGAATTAGTCGCTCGCTTGCCTGAAGTCTGGCCAAAGCCCGCAGCGCCAGTCTGTGCCCCGGCCCGACACAGGGCGTGCGGCATCTGACGGCTTCACCCCCCGGCCCGGCCGGCGAACTTGTTTCCGCCTCGCCCCCACCGCCACCGCCTTGCCAGCCGCGCCCGCGGCCACCCCGCCATGAATGCATCCACCCAGACCCCCAGCCAGCCCGCGGCTGATGCCGCAACTGGCGGCGAATACCGCAGCACACTGAATCTGCCCGACACCCCCTTCCCGATGCGCGGCGACCTGCCCAAGCGCGAGCCGGGCTGGCTTCAGCAATGGGAAGGCAACTACCAGCGTCTGCGCACTGCGCGCCAGGGCGCGCCGCTGTTCGTACTGCACGACGGCCCGCCTTACGCCAACGGCAAGCTGCACATCGGCCACGCCGTCAACAAGATATTGAAAGACATGGTGGTGAAGAATCGACAGCTGGCCGGCTTCGATGCGCGCTATGTGCCGGGCTGGGACTGCCATGGCCTGCCGATCGAAAACCAGGTCGAGAAAGACCATGGCCGTGGGCTGCCGCGCAGCGAGGTGCAGGCCAAGAGCCGCGCCTACGCCACGCAGCAGATTGTCCAGCAGATGACCGACTTCAAGCGCCTGGGCGTCGTCGGCGACTGGGACCATGCCTACCGCACGATGGACTTCGCGAACGAAGCCGGTGAAATCCGCGTGCTCAAGCGCCTGGTCGAACGAGGCTTTCTCTACCGCGGGCAGAAGCCGGTGTACTGGTGCTTCGACTGCGGGTCTTCGCTGGCTGAATTCGAGATCGAGTACGCCGACAAGAAAAGCACGGCGGTGGACGTCGGCTTCCTCTGCGCCGAACCCGACAAGCTGGCAGCAGCCTTCGCCCTGCCCGCCCTGCCCGCTTTGACCAAGGACGCCTTCGCCGTCATCTGGACCACCACGCCCTGGACCCTGCCCGCCAACCAGGCTTTGAACCTGAACGCGGCTCTGCGCTATGCCCTGGTCGACACCGAGCGCGGCATCCTGCTGCTGGCCGAAGACCTGGTGACCTCGTGCCTGGAACGTTATGGCCTGACCGGCACGGTGCTGGCCACCACCCTGGGCCAGAGCCTGGCCGGTCTGAACTTCCGCCACCCGCTGGCGGCCATGGATGCGGGCTACGACCGCTTGTCGCCCATCTACCTGGCCGACTACGCCACGGCCGACGACGGCACGGGCCTGGTGCACTCATCGCCTGCCTATGGCGTGGAAGACTTCAACTCCTGCCTGGCGCACGGCATGGAGACCGATGACATCCTGAACCCGGTTCAGGGCAACGGCGTCTATGAAGCCGCGCTGCCGCTGTTTGGTGGCCAGCACATCTGGAAGGCCAACCCGCTGATCGTGGAAGCCCTTCGGGGTGACGAAAGGACGGCCAGCCGGCTCTTCGCCAGCAGCGACTTCACGCACAGCTACCCGCATTGCTGGCGCCACAAGACGCCGGTGATCTACCGCGCCGCAGCGCAGTGGTTCGTGCGCATGGACGAAGGCGAGGGCGTCTTCACCGTCGACAAGGCACCGAAGACGCTGCGCCAGACGGCGCTGGACGCCATCGACGAGACCAGCTTCTATCCCGAGAACGGCCGGGCCCGGCTGCGCGACATGATCGCTGGCCGCCCCGACTGGTGCATCAGCCGCCAGCGCAGCTGGGGCGTGCCCCTGCCCTTCTTCCTGCACAAGGTGACGGGCGAACTGCACCCCGACACGCTGGCCCTGATGGACCGCGCGGCAGACCTGGTGGAGCGTGGCGGCGTCGAGGCGTGGAGCCGGCTGGACGCGGCCGATTGGCTGGGCACCAGCGGCGAGAACTCAGCCGAGCAGTACGCCAAAAGTCAGGACATCCTGGACGTCTGGTTTGATTCGGGTTCCACCTTCAGCCACGTGCTGCGCGGCAGCCACGCCGGCGACCCCGCGCACCCCGGCTATCACACCAGCGGCCCCGAGTCCGACCTGTACCTGGAAGGCCACGACCAGCACCGCGGCTGGTTCCACAGCAGCCTGTTGCTGGGCTGCGCACTGCAAGGCCGCGCGCCCTACCGCGGCTTGCTGACCCACGGCTTCACCGTCGACGGCCAGGGCCGCAAGATGAGCAAGAGCCTGGGCAACGTGATCGAGATGGGCAAGATCACCCAGCAACTGGGCGCAGAGATCATCCGTCTGTGGTGTGCCTCGACCGACTATTCCGGCGATCTGGGCATCGACGACAAGATCCTGGCGCGCGTGGTCGACGGCTACCGCCGCATCCGCAACACCTTGCGTTTTCTGCTCGCCAACACGTCTGACTTCGACCCTGCCACGCAGGCCGTGCCGGTGGCCGAACTGCTGGACATCGACCGCTGGGCCCTGGCACGTGCGGCCCAGCTGCAAACTGAACTGGCAGGCCAGTTCGACCCTGAACGCGGCGTCTTCACGGGCGGCTACTAC
>JBBQAW010000121.1:0-10844 GCA_038316815.1 Burkholderiales bacterium | reverse complement strand
TTGCGTGCGACGGTAGCGTGCAAACGATGCTGCCGCAAAGGCGGGCTTGGCTTGGTTGCGGCGCGCACGAAAGGCGCCGAGAACGACTGCCGCAGCCCGCCAGCATGTTTGCGTGCGACGGTAGCGTGCAAACGATGCTGCTGCAAAGGCGGGCTTGGCTTGGATGCGGCGCGCACGAGAGGCGCCGAGAAGCGCAGGGCCCGCGGCCTCGCGCGCAGCGCGATTCGTAAACTGACTCATCGCGGGTGTTTGAGCGCAGAGAGCGAAGCGAACGAAGCGAGTTCCGCGATGGGGCCGCGGGACCGATGCACTGAGCCCGGACACAAACAGTCCTGTGGACTGTTTGTGCCTGGCGAAGGCCCGGGCCTCTGGCCCGGGCCGCAGGGAAGTCGGCGCGCAGCGCCGACCCCCGAACAAAAGCGCCGCAGCCAAGCCAAGCTCGCCTTTGCATTGGGTCCAAGCCAGCAAGCGAAAAACATTGAACGGACGAACGAACGTACGCAATGGGCCGATTGCTGCTGCCCAGTCCCAGTCGCCTACAGACCGGTCTCGGCCCCAAAGCTGTCCTGGCAAGCTGGGTGTCATGGCGAGGCAGCGACCTTGAACCAGCACGCCACGCGCCAGAGATCAGCGTTCAGGTCGATTGGTGCGCTTGCTTCTAAACCTGACGGCTTCGCAGTGAAGGTGAACCCGGCCGGGGCCACCAGCGCCGGCCGGTTGGAGGGTCAGAAAGGAATGTCGTCGTCCATGTCGTCGAAGCCTGAAGCCGGCTTCGAGGCGGCCGGGGCCGAGGCTGGGCGCGCAGCCGGGGCGCTGCGGGCGGGGGGCGCGCTGCGCGGGGCAGGCGTGTAGCCCTCCTCGCCGCCGCCGCCCATGCCAGCGCCACCACCGGCACCCGCGCGGCCGCCCAGCAGTTGCATTTCGCTCGCCACGATGTCGGTGGTGTTGCGCTCGACGCCGTCCTTGTCGGTGTACTTGCCGTATTTCAGGCGGCCTTCGATGTAGACCGAGCCGCCTTTCTTCAAGTATTCACCGGCGATCTCGGCCAGGCGTTCGTAGAAGGTGACGCGGTGCCATTGCGTTTCTTCGATCATTTCGCCAGACGCCTTGTCCTTGCGCTTGCTGGACGTGGCAATGCTGACCGTGGCCACCGCCATGCCGCTGGCGGCATAGCGCACTTCGGGGTCGCGGCCGCAATTGCCGACGAGGATGACTTTGTTGACTGAGGCCATGGGCGGGCTCCGCTAGCTGGTGTGGGGTTGAGGGCTGGGCGAATGTGATTATCGGCCCGGCGCCCCGGCGCGCCAGCCCCACCGAGGGGTTGGCGCGGGGGTCACCCCAAGGGCGGCACCCGTGGGCGGGGGCAGCAAACCGGGGCCAGGCCCAGCAGGCCTGGCTTACGATCGACACCACGATGTCTGCAGTTCTTTCCCCGACCGCCACTGCCCCTGCCGCCGCCCCCGGCCCGGCCCCCAGCCCCGTGCAGCGCGTGCTGGAAGAAGTGTTCGGCTACGCCGCCTTCCGTGGCGCGCAGCGCGAGATCATCGAACATGTCTGTGCCGGCGGCGACGCCCTGGTACTGATGCCCACCGGCGGCGGCAAAAGCCTGTGCTACCAGGTGCCGGCCATCGCCCGCCACCGCGCTGGCCAGGGCGTGACGATCGTCGTTTCGCCGTTGATTGCCCTGATGCACGACCAGGTGGGCGCCCTGCATGAAGCGGGTGTGCCCGCCGCTTTCTTGAACAGCAGCCTGGACGGCGACGCCGCACGCCAGGTCGAACGCGACTTGATGGCGGGTAAGTTGAACCTGCTGTACGCCGCGCCCGAACGCATCCTGACGCCGCGCTTCACGGCCATGCTGGAATCGCTGAACGAGCGCGGGCTGCTCAGCCTGTTCGCCATCGACGAAGCGCATTGCGTCAGCCAGTGGGGGCACGACTTCCGCGAGGAATACCTCGGCCTGTCGATGCTGCACGAGCGCTTTCCCGGCGTACCGCGCGTGGCGTTGACGGCCACCGCCGACGACCACACCCGCGCCGATATCGTCCAGCGCCTTCATCTCGAAAACGCGCGCCTCTTCGTGGCGAGCTTCGACCGGCCGAACATCCGTTACGCCATCGTCGAGAAGGACGAACCGCGCAAGCAGCTGTTGCGCTTCATCCGCGACGAACACGACGGCGACGCCGGTGTCGTCTACTGCCAAAGCCGCAAGAAGGTGGAAGAAACGGCCACCTGGCTGGCTGGTGAGGGATTGACCGCGCTGCCGTACCACGCCGGGCTGGATGCCAGCATCCGCCGTCGCCACCAGGACCGCTTCCTGCGTGAAGACGGCGTCGTGATGGTGGCCACCATCGCCTTCGGCATGGGCATCGACAAGCCCGACGTGCGCTTCGTCGCCCACCTGGACCTGCCCAAGAACATCGAGGCCTACTACCAGGAAACCGGCCGTGGCGGCCGCGACGGCCTGCCCGCCGACGCCTGGATGACTTACGGCCTGGCCGATGTCGTCAACCAGCGCCGCATGATCGACGAAAGCGAAGCCGGCGAAGACTTCAAGCGCCTGCAGCGCAGCAAGCTCGACGCCCTGCTGGCCCTGGCCGAAGCACACGACTGCCGGCGCGTGCGGCTGCTGGCCTACTTCGGCGAACACTACGGCCAGCAGTACCGTGAACCCGACGGGGAGCGGGCTTCGCCGGGCCGCGTCGAGCCCCCCCGGGGGGTGGCGAGCGCAGCGAGCCTGGGGGCCAACCGCCCCGCCGCGGAACCGGCTTTGCCGGGCCGCATCGCGACCCCTCTGGGGGTGGCAAGCGAAGCGAGGCTGATGGCCCGTTGCGGCAATTGCGACAACTGCATCAATGCCCCGGCCACCTGGGACGCGACAGAAGCGGCGCGCAAGGCCCTGAGCTGCATCTACCGCTTCCGCCAGGCTGGCGACAACGGCCACGGCCCGCGCAGTTTTGGCGCCGGACACTTGCTGGACGTGCTGCGCGGCAAGGTCACCGACAAGGTGACGCAGTTCGGTCATCAGCGGCTGTCGACTTTCGGCATTGGTGCCGACCTGTCCGAAGCGCAGTGGCGTTCGGTGTTGCGCCAATTGATTGCGCTAGGCCACCTGCGCACCGAAGGCGAATACAACACCCTGGCGTTGACCGACAGCGCGCGCGATGTCTTGCGCGGCGGCGTGCCGGTGCGCCTGCGCGTGGCCACCGAGGCGCCCGCGCGCGGCGCCGGCAAGGGCAGCGCGCGCACGCCACGCGCCGCGCGCAGCAGTGCAGACAAGCCGCCGCCACTGCCGCTGGACCCTGCCGCCACGCAGCGCTTCACAGCGCTGAAGGCCTGGCGTGGCGAAGTGGCGCGCGAACACAACCTGCCCGCCTATGTCGTCTTCCACGACGCCACCCTGGCCGTGATGGCGCGTGAACAGCCCGCCACGCTGGACGCGCTGGCCGGTATCGGTGGCGTCGGCGCGAAGAAGCTGGAAGCTTACGGCCGCGAAATTCTGCGCCTGCTGGCCGGCGGCGCTGCGGCTGCCCGTGCACCCGCCAACGACGAACCGCCCGACGACCCCGCCTGGGGCCAGCCCGAGGACGACTGAGTCCGCGACCCCAGCTCGCTTCCCACGCTGGCCCACGACACGGTAAACCGGTCACCCGGCAGCCGTTTCGCACCGTCGGTTGGTGCAGAAGAGAAGAGTTGCCCAGACCGTTCTGGCAGCCTTGCCGGCGAGCATGTTTCAGCCCCTTCAAGCGGGCGCCAGGTGAAGACTGGCTCTAGCGCGGGGCCGTCGCTATAGTCAGCGGTTTGCCTTTGCCAAACTCCATGCCGCCCCCGCCGTCCCGTTTTCAGCCCCGTTTTCAGCCGGAAAGCATGTTGAAGGTTCGGGGCGCGCGCACGCACAACCTGAAGAACATCGATCTCGACATCCCGAAATACGCCCTGGTGGTGATCACGGGGTTGAGCGGCAGTGGCAAGAGCAGCCTGGCCTTCGACACGCTGTATGCGGAAGGCCAGCGCCGCTACGTAGAAAGTCTTTCGGCCTACGCGCGCCAGTTCCTGCAGCTGATGGACAAGCCCGATGTCGATGTCATCGAAGGCCTGAGCCCGGCCATCAGCATCGAGCAAAAGGCCACCAGCCACAACCCGCGCAGCACGGTGGGCACGATCACCGAGATCCACGACTACCTGCGCCTGCTGTACGCCCGCGCTGGCACGCCGTATTGCCCCGACCACGGCGTGCCGCTGCAGGCGCAAAGCGTCAGCCAGATGGTCGACGCCGTGCTGGCGCTGCCTGAAGACACGCGCCTGATGGTGCTGGCCCCCGTGGTGCGCGACCGCAAGGGCGAATTCGCCGACCTGCTGCAAGACATGCAGGCGCGCGGGTATGTGCGCTTTCGCATCGCTTCCAGCACAGGTACGGGCGGCCAGCCGCCGCAGATACTGGACGCCGACACGCTGCCGGTGCTGAAGAAGAACGAGAAGCACGACATCGATGTCGTCATCGACCGGCTGAAGACGCGCGAAGAGTTCAAGCAACGCCTGGCCGAAAGCTTCGAAGCCGCGCTGCGCATTGCCGACGGCCGCGCCATTGCACTAGAAACCGACACCGGCAAGGAACACCTGTTCAGCAGCAAGTTCGGCTGCCCGGTGTGCAGCTATTCGCTGTCTGAACTGGAACCGCGCCTGTTCAGCTTCAACAGCCCCGTGGGCGCCTGCCCGGCCTGCGACGGCCTGGGCCAGGTGACGGTGTTCGACGCCGACCGTGTGGTTGCCTTCCCCACCATCAGCCTGGCCAGCGGCGCCATCAAGGGCTGGGACCGGCGCAACAGCTACACGCATTCGATGCTGGAAGCGGTGGCAAAGCATTACGGTTTCAACACCGAGACCCCGTGGGAACAACTGCCAGCGGCGGTGCGGCAAGTGCTGCTGCACGGTTCGAGCACGGAAGAAATCGAATTCGTCTACCAGGCCGAAGGCACGGGCAAGGACGGCAAGGCCAAGACGCGCAGCGTCAAGCGCAAGCACCCCTTCGAAGGCATCTTGCCGACCCTGGAACGGCGCTTTCGCGAGACCGATTCGCAAGCCATCCGCGAAGACCTGGCGCGCTACCAGGCCGTCAAGCCCTGCGCTGCCTGCGGCGGCGCGCGGCTGCGGCGCGAGGCGCGGCACGTGTTCCTGCAGCATGCAGACGCTGACCCGAAAGGCAAGCAGGGCCAGCCAATCTACGCTGTCGAACACGCCACCCTGGCCGAGTGCCTGGCCTACTTCGAAGACCTGCACTTGCAGGGCGCAAAGGCCGAGATCGCCGAGAAGATCGTGCGCGAAATCCGCAGCCGCCTGCGCTTTCTCAACGATGTGGGGCTGACCTACCTGAGCCTGGACCGCGGTGCCGACACGCTGTCGGGCGGCGAGGCCCAGCGCATCCGCCTGGCCAGCCAGATCGGCAGTGGCCTGTCCGGCGTGATGTACGTGCTGGACGAGCCCAGCATCGGCCTGCACCAGCGCGACAACGAACGCCTGATCGCCACCCTGCAACACTTGCGCGACCTGGGCAACAGCGTGCTGGTGGTCGAGCACGACGAAGACATGATTCGCGCTGCCGACCATGTGGTCGACATGGGCCCGGGCGCCGGTGTGCATGGCGGCCACGTGATGGCCCAGGGCACCCCCCAGGAAGTGGCCGACAACCCGGACAGCCTGACAGGCCGCTACCTGGCGCACACCCTGCGCATCGATGTGCCCCGGAACCGCCGCCCGGCCAATGCCTTTGGCGGCAGCGTGCAGCGCCTGGCCATCGTGGGTGCCAGCGGCAACAACCTGAAGAACGTCAGCGTCGAGATTCCGGTCGGCCTGCTGACCTGCATCACCGGCGTTTCGGGCTCGGGCAAGAGCACGCTGATCAACGACACGCTCTACACCGCCGTGGCACGCAAGCTGTACGGCAGCCATGCCGAACCGGCCGAGCACGAACGCATCGACGGGCTGGAGGCTTTCGACAAGGTCATCAACGTCGACCAAAGCCCGATCGGCCGCACCCCGCGCAGCAACCCGGCTACTTACACGGGGCTGTTCACGCCCATCCGCGAACTGTTCGCCGAAGTGCCGATGGCGCGTGAACGCGGTTACGGCGCCGGGCGCTTCAGCTTCAACGTGGCGGGCGGGCGCTGCGAGGCCTGCCAGGGCGACGGCGTGATCAAGGTCGAAATGCACTTCCTGCCCGACATGTACGTGCCCTGCGACGTGTGCGCTGGCAAGCGCTACAACCGCGAGACGCTGGAAGTCTTGTACAAGGGCAAAAATATCACCCAGGTGCTGGAACTGACGGTGGAAGACGCCAACACCTACTTCAACGCCGTGCCCAACATCGCGCGCAAGCTGCAAACGCTGCTGGACGTGGGCCTGGGCTACATCAGGCTGGGGCAAAGCGCCACCACGCTGAGCGGCGGTGAAGCGCAGCGCGTGAAGCTGGCGCTGGAACTGAGCAAGCGCGATACCGGCAGAACCTTGTACATATTGGACGAGCCCACCACCGGCCTGCACTTCCACGACATCCAGATGCTGCTGACGGTGTTGCACCAGTTGCGCAATGCCGGCAACACCATCGTCGTGATCGAACACAACCTGGACGTCATCAAGACCGCCGACTGGGTCATCGACATGGGGCCTGAAGGTGGCAGTGGTGGCGGGCGCGTGCTCGTGACGGGCACGCCCGAGGACGTGGCGGCGTTTGAAGGCAGCCATACCGGGCGCTTCCTGAAACCGCTGCTGGCCGAGTCTGCCGGCCTTTAGTTGAGGCGGGCGCCAGCGTCGTCGCAGACTTGGTTGCAGACGTAGTCGCAGACGTAATCGCGCACGCAATCGCGCACGCAATCGCAGGCGCAATCGCAAAAGCAGTGGCATAAATAGTCGTGAACACGGTCGCGAAAGCGTTCGTAGACGCGGTCGCTGGCAAGGTTCTAGACTTGGCGCTTCGTCACCTGGACCGAAAGGTCCACAAGAAGCGCCGCCATGATTCTTGAACTTGCCGACATCCGCATCCAGCCCGGCCAACAGGCCGCTTTCGAGATCGCCATCCAGCGCGGCATCGACACCGTCATCCAGCGCGCGCAGGGCTTCCAGCGCGCTAGCGTGCACCACGGCATCGAAGCCCCGGAACGCTATGTGCTGCAGATCGTCTGGGCGACGCTGGAAGACCACACCGTGGCCTTCCGCGGTGGCCCGCTGTTCGCCGAATGGCGCGCCCTCGTCGGGCCGTTCTTCGCCGCGCCGCCAGTGGTTGAACACTTCGAACTGGTCAGCAAGCCTTGACCCGCGCGGCCACCCTGGCCGCAGCAGCGGCGCACTTCGACAGCGGTGCTTTCCTGCGCGACCTGGCGCGACGCGTGGCCATTCGCACCGAAAGCCAGCAAGCCGATTCAGGCCCGGCGCTGCACGCCTATCTGGCAGACGAAATAGCGCCCAGCCTGGCTGCGCTGGGCTTTGCATGCCAGCTCTATGCCAATCCGGTGGCGGGCGCGGGGCCCTTGCTGATTGCGCGCCGCGTTGAAGACGCCCGGTTTCCCACCGTGCTGATGTACGGGCATGGCGACGTCGTGCGGGGCCAGGACAAGTCATGGACCCGCGGCGCCGGCCCCTGGGTGCTGCAAGCCGATGGCCAACGCATCTATGGCCGCGGCACGGCCGACAACAAGGGGCAACACAGCATCAATATCGCTGCCCTGGCCCACACGCTGGCCGCGCGCGGCGGCTTGGGTGGCGGCTTGGGTGGCCGACTGGGTTTCAACCTCACCTGGCTGTTCGAAACCAGCGAAGAAACCGGCTCACCCGGTCTGGCCGATTTCTGCGCCGCACACCAGGCCGAACTGGCCGCCGACGTGCTGATCGCCAGCGACGGCCCGCGTTATCGCAGCGACCGCGCCACCGTTTTTCTGGGTTCGCGCGGGGTGGCCAACTTCACACTGACGCTGAACCTGCGCGCAGGCGCCCACCACAGCGGCAACTGGGGCGGGCTGCTGCGCAACCCGGGCACGGTGCTGGCGCATGCCATTGCCTGCCTGGTCGACAGCCAGGGCGTGATCCTGGTGCAGGCACTGCGCCCGCCACCCGTGCCCGACAACGTGCGCGCTGCGCTGGCCGGCTTGCAGTTCGGCGGCGACCCCGGCGACCCGACGGTTGACACCGACTGGGGCGAACCCGGGCTGACCCCGGCTGAACGCGTGATTGCCTGGAACACCCTGGAAGTGCTGGCCATGCGCACCGGCAACCCGGACTTTCCGGTCAACGCCATCCCGGCCAGTGCGCAGGCCCACATGCACATGCGCTTCGTGCCCGGCACCGACATCGCCCACCTGGCCGACCATGTGCGCGCCCACCTGGCGGCGCACGGCCTGGCGGATGTTGAAGTAGCAGCGGGCGAAGTGATGCAGGCGACAAGGCTGAACCCCGACAGCCCCTGGGTGCGCTGGTGCCTGGCCTCGATCGAACGCAGCACCGGCAGCCCGCCCGTGCTGCTGCCCAACCTGGGCGGCAGCCTGCCGAACGACGTGTTTGCCGATATCCTGGGCCTGCCCACCGTGTGGGTGCCGCACAGTTACGCCGGCTGCAGCCAACACGCCCCCGACGAACATTTGCTCGCCCCGGTTGCACGCGAAGCGCTGCAAATCATGGCTGGTCTCTTTTGGGACCTTGGCGACACCACCACCCCACCCCCACCATGCTTCGCACACTGAAAGACTTGTTCGACAGCCTGCTGGCGCCGCAGGGCGCTGGCTTGTCCACCGGCCCCTACGCGGGCAGCGACCCCACGCACCGCCTGCACCTGGCCACCGCCGTGCTGCTGGTGGAAGTGATGCGCGCCGACACCACACTGGGCGCTGCAGAACGCGCTTCCGTGCTGGCGGCGCTGAAACGCAAGTTCGACCTGCCCGAAGACGAGCTGGCCCGCCTGATGGAACTGGCCGAAACCACGGCCCGCCAGGCGACCGACTTCCATGCCTTTACTTCGGCCCTGAACGACCGTCTGAACCACGAAGACAAGGTGCGCATGGTCGAAGCCATGTGGGACGTGGCCTATGCCGACGGCGAACTGGCCGCGCACGAACAGCATGTGCTGTGGCGCGTTTCTGACCTGCTGCATGTGCCGCATGGGGCCTACATCAACGCCAAGATGCGGGCCAAGGCGGCGGCGGGGCTTTAGGGCGGCCCACACGCGCGTGGCACAGGGCATGCAGGCACTCCAGAATTCAGCCGTTCAAGCGCCTGGCAACTGCAAAGTCACCGTAGTGCCTTGCCCCGGCGTGCTGGCAACAGTCACCCGCCCGTCATGCAGTTCGACGATGCGTTTGACGATGGCCAGGCCCAGGCCCCGGCCTTCTTCACTGCTGGCCGGTGCCACGCTGCTGCGCGCCTGGTAGAGGCGGTCGAACAGATGCGGCAGTTCGGCCGCGTTGATGCCACTGCCGCTGTCGGCCACCTGCACGTCAACGCTGCCGCTTGCTGCGCGGCCGGCGCTCAGGCGCACCAGCCCGCCGGCGGGGGTGAACTTCAGTGCGTTGTCCAGCAGGTTGGCCACGGCGCGTTCGAACAGCTCGACATCCACGGCCGCCACGGGCAGGGCATCGCCCTGCTGTTCGAAGTGCAGCTTCACACCCTGCTTAGAGGCCCGAGCGGTGAAGCGCAGGGCGATGTCGTCCAGCACCTCGGCCAGGTTCAACCGCACCCGGTTCAGCTTGAATTGCGGCTCGTCCAGCAGCGCAAGGTCGCCCAGCGAACGCACCATGCCGGCGGCGTTGCGCGTGTTGCGCAGGGCCACCTGCACCAGGTGGCGGTCGTCGCCACGCTGGGGGTCGCCGGCCCAGCGCTGTTCCAGCGTTTCCAGGCAGGCCACGGTGGCGGTAAGCGGGCTGCGCAGGTCGTGCGACAGGTTCGACACGCTCTCGCGCCGGAAATGGTCCATCCGCTGCAGGGCGTCCCACTGCATGCGCAACGTGGCGAGCATGGCGCGAAAGCCCTGACGCAGGCGGCTGAATTCATCTTCAGCCTGCATTGGGTTCAGGGCATTGGATGGCGGCGGGGCGGCTGCCGCCGCGGCGCTGAAGCCATCTCGCGAGGCCGCGGCCACTTCGTCGCTGAGCACGCGCAGCGGCCGCGTCACGGTGCCGATGATCCACACCGCCAGTAGCGAACCCAGCACCACCAAGGCCGCTGCCACCGCCAGCGCCGGGCTGGCCAGGCTGCTGCGGAACAAAGCATTGCCGGCTTGCGGCAAAGCCTTTTTGCGGCACACCAGGTAGAGGTAGCCGGCCACGGGCTCGGTCGGGCGGATCAGCGTACGGTCTAGCGCACGCGCGGCCACCACGGCGTCGGTGTCCATGCGTTCAGGGTCGTCGCCCATCACATAGGGCGCCAGGGCGCGCGCGCGCGGGTCCGCGGCAGCCGCGGCCGACTGCTGCACGGGGCCCAGCGCGACCTTGAAACCCGGCGGCAGCACCGCCTGCCCGGTGTGCGCCAGAACGGTGCCGTCGGCAGCCAGCAGGTAGAGCTGGCTGTCGGGTTCGAACAGCAGCAGGCTGGACAGAAAGCGCGTGAAGTCGGCCGGCTTGCGCTGCTGCATGTCGAGCAGGTCTTCGTACCGGGCCACGACGCGGCCCAGGAATTCGTCCGCCCGGATGTAGGCGCTCTCATGCTCGAAGCGCTGGAAGGCCAGGGCCATCGTGACGATGACACCGATGGCGGCCAGCACGCCGGTCAGCAATACCGTCAGCGCCAGACGAAATCGAACGGTCAATGGAGCCCCCGGCGCGGCGGGTACGCCGCACCACCCCCCGCGGGGGTCGCGGGCCGGCTTG
>JBBQAW010000120.1:0-10845 GCA_038316815.1 Burkholderiales bacterium | reverse complement strand
GTCGACGGCGGCCACATGCGTCGATAGCGACGCAGCCACCGAGTTGGGGTCAGACCTTGCCTTCAATGTGAGATGGCGCACCGACAGATGGCGCGTTGATCACCAAAGTCAGCTGGTCTGAATTCGCGTGTGCAGTGCCGGGATCTGTCGAACATCTACCCACTGGAGAACCACATGACCATGATGAAAGCCGCCATATTCGTCGAACCTGGCCGCATCGAGATCGACGACAAACCGATGCCCGAGGTCGGCCCGCTCGACGCCCTGATGCGCGTGACGACCACCACCATCTGCGGTACCGACGTGCACATCCTCAAGGGCGAATACCCGGTGGCCAAGGGATTGACCATCGGCCACGAACCCGTGGGTGTGATCGAGAAGCTCGGCTCGGCCGTGACCGGCTACCGTGAAGGCCAGCGCGTCATCGCAGGCGCCATCACTCCCAGCGGTTGGAGCAACGCCTGCCTGTGCGGCCAAGGCTCGCAGGATGGCGCTGGCACGGCCCACGGCTTCAAGCTGATGGGTGGCTGGAAGTTCGGCAACACCATCGACGGCTGCCAGGCCGAATACGTGCTGGTGCCCGACGCGATGGCCAACCTGGCGCCGGTGCCCGACGGCCTGAGCGACGAACAAGTGCTGATGTGCCCGGACATCATGTCCACCGGCTTTAGCGGTGCAGAGAGCGCCGGCATTCGCATCGGCGATGTGGTGGCAGTGTTCGCGCAGGGCCCCATCGGCCTGTGCGCCACGGCAGGCGCCAAGCTCAGCGGCGCCAGCGTCGTCATCGGTGTGGACAGGCTGCCTGACCGGCTTGCGATGTCCGGCAAGATGGGTGCTGACCATCTGGTGGACAGCAGCAAGCTCGACCCGGTCGAAGAGATTCTTCGCCTGACCGGCGGGCGCGGCGTCGATGTCGCCATCGAAGCGCTGGGCACCCAGGCCACCTTCGAAGCCGCGCTGCGTGTGCTGCGGCCCGGTGGCACCTTGTCGAGCCTGGGCGTTTATTCCACCGACCTGAAGATTCCGCTCGGCGCCTTCGCCGCCGGTCTGGGCGACCACCGCATCATCACCACGCTGTGCCCGGGCGGCAAAGAACGCATGCGCAGGCTGATGTCGGTCATCGAGGGTGGCCGCGTGGACCTGAGCTCGATGGTGACGCACCGCTTCAAGCTTGAAAACATCGTGGCGGCCTACGATCTGTTCAGCCACCAGCGTGATGGCGTGCTCAAGGTGGCACTGACGCCCTGAACTGCGAAATCAGGTCGGGCCGCCCACCCTTACAACGGTCCACCCCTTCACCCCTCCACCCATGTGCTGTTCGCTCACTAATGGTTGGCGGCCAGCCCAACGCAGGTTAGGTCTAGGTCGCAGATTCCGACCCAGTTCAGCGAGGCACAGACTGGACGACGAACGCCACCAGTTGCTGCAACACCTGTGCAAGTGCCGCGTTGGCGGCCACGGCGCCGCCATACGGGTCTTCGCTGGGCGACAGCACCACCGCGTCCAGTTCACGCCAAGCCAGCGGCCGGCGCGTGGCGGCGTCCACCAGCAGCACACGCATGCTCATGCGCACGTGGCTGGGGGTGCGCGTGAAGTCTTGCTGCAGGCGTACCAGTTCGGTTTCAAGAAGCAGTTCACCTGCGGCAACGGTAAGCGCCAAAACCACGCTGCGCAGCCTTCCGCTGCGCTGCAAAGCCTGAACCATGATCGGCGCCACCATGCGGGCAGGTGTGTCGACCCATTGATGCACGGCGAAGTACTCGACTTCATGCGCGCGCCGAACGTAGGCGATGTCGCGGGTATCGAAACCGGCGGCGGCTCTTGGGGTTTCCACAATCAGCGTCAACAGCGCTGCTTGCGGCGCTGGCATGGGCTTGGGCATGGGCATGGGCATGGGCAAGAACGCATCCGCTGGCGGCGCCTGCAGCACCAGCAGCGTGGCCTGCGCCTGCGGTTTGGGCAGCAAGCCAGAGGCACAGGCGCTCAAGCTCAGCATGGCGGTCAGCGGCAGGGTCAGCGCCGCCAGCAGCATGACGCCACGCAGCAGCCTTGAACCAGAAAGCCGATTCGAGAACTTTTGTGGTGCGGGGCGATGCGTCATGGTGCAAGTCTTTCGCCAGGCCCTGCTGGCCGCGTCGGGGCGCCCACCAGCAGGCTGCTGGGCTGGCGTTCGGTCTGTTCGGTCAAATGGCGCATGGCGGTGGCCAGTTGATTCAGTTCGCTGATCAGCCGGGCCAGTTCAGGCAAGGTTTCGGTGCGCAGTTGCTGCACGCCGCCGTCGGCTGAAGAGGCGGCCTTGTCCACCGCCAGACCAACCCGCGTGCTGGCCGCGTCCACCGCGCTGGCACTTTCACTGATCTGGGCCAGCGTAGGTGCCAGTTTTTCGCCCGCTTTGGCAGCCAGCCTGGCCGTACGCGCCGCGTCCCGGATGCCGTCACGAATGGCGCCCTGCTCGGCTGCCAGCGCTTGCGCCACCGTCGCCATGCCAGCCAGCGTCTGCTTCAGCGCGACGCGGTTGTCGGCGTCAAGCACCGCGTCCAGGTTGCCCGACAAGCGGTCCAGCCCTGCCAGAACGCTGCTCAAAACGTTTTCCAACCGCGCGCTCAGTGAGGGCTTCGAACGTATCCACGGCACCGGGTCGGCAGCGCTGGCCAACAACGGGGGCGAGTCCGCGCTGCCGCCACTCAGTTCGACATACGCGATGCCAGTCAGACCCTGGGTCTTGAGCACGGCTTCAGTGTCCTGCTTGATGGGGGTGACGCGCTCGATCATGAAGCGCAGCAAGACCTGGCGTGAATTCTGCGGATCGATTCGAATCTGCTTGACCTGGCCCACGTCAACGCCCAGGTACTTGACCGGCGCGTTCACGCTCAACCCGGCCACCGACTCCTGCATCACCGAGCCCTAAGGGTCCATCTTTTTCTGCCCGCCAATGCCTACGGCCAACCACAGTACCGCGGCCACCAGCGCTGCACCCAGCACCAGTACAAAAGCGCCGACCAGGGTGTAGTTGACTTTGTCTTCCATGGCGCTGCTCAGTGGGCTTTCACTGGCTGGGTTTGCGAAAGCTTCATCGGCCGCGCACGCCGGTTCACGAAGTAGGCCTGCACGATGGGGTGCGTGTGGTGAGAAAGTTCTTCCATGCTGCCCACGGCCAGCACGCGTCCTTCGCCCAGCACGGCCACACGGTCGCTCACCTGCCACAGCAAGTCCAGGTCTTGCGTCACCAGCACGATGGTCTTGGCCGTCAGCTCATGGGTGCGCAGGATCAACTCGTCCACGCCGGCCGAACTGGCCGGGTCCAGGCCCGAGGTGGGTTCGTCCAGGAACAACAGTTCCAAATCCAGCGCCAGCGCGCGCGCCAGGCTGGCGCGCTTGAGCATGCCGCCGCTCAGTTCGTCGGGGCGCTGCCGGCCGGCCTGTGGCGGCAGGCCCGTCAGCGCCAGCTTGTAGTCGGCAATGCCGTCGATCAGTGCGCCGTCCAGCCGGCTGTGTTCGCGCAGGGGCAGACCCACGTTTTCCAGCACGCTGAGTGAACCGAACAAACCGCCGCGCTGGAACATCACGCCCCAGCGCTGGCGCAGCGCCTGGGCCGCGCCGGGCTTCAGTGTGCTGATGTCCTGGCCGAAAAGGCGGACGGTGCCCGTAGTCGCGCGCTGCAGCAGGATCATCTCGCGCAGCAGCACCGACTTGCCCCAAGCCGCTGCCGCCGGCAATGGCAAGAATCTCGCCTCGCAGCACCGGTAGGTCCAGGTTTTCGTGGACGACATGGCTGCCGAAGCGGGTGCACAAGCCCTCTATCTGCACCACAAGATCGGCATCGCTTTCCAAATTACAGGCCGAGCAGATTGAAGATGACCGAGAACAGGGCGTCGGCGACGATGACCATGAAGCTGGCCTGAACGACGCTGGTAGTGGTCTGGCGGCCCACGCTGTCGGCGTTGCCCCGGGTGCGAAAGCCCTGAAAGCAGCCAATCAGCACGATCACCTGCGAAAACACCAGCGACTTGCCAACGCCCACCAGCATGCTCGAACCCTGCATTTCGCGGCCGAACCGGTCCAGGAATTCGTGAAATCCGATTCCCAGTTGTGAGGCCGCCATCACCATGCCGTCCAACACGCCGGTGATGTTGGCAAACAGCGTCAACAGGAGCAAGGCCAGCAGCTTGGGCAGCACCAGCAGTTCCAGTGGGTCGATGGCCAGCGTGCGCATGGCGTCGATCTCGTCATTGACGACCATGGTGCCAATCTGGGCGGCGTAGGCCGAACCTGAACGCCCGGCGATGATGATGGCGGTCATCAAGGGCGCAAATTCGCGCAGCATGGCGTAGCCCACCAGGTCGACGACGAGAGTGTTCGCGCCTTAGTTGCGCAACTGGTCTGCGCCCTGGTAGGCCACCACCACACCCAGCAAGAACGACATCAGCCCGATGATGGCCAGCGCGTCGAAGCCACCCATCTGCATGTGAAGCAACGTGGTGCGCCAGCGCATGCGGCTGGGGTGCGCCAAGACCCCCAGCGCTGTCATGGCCACCTGCCCGACGAAGATCAAGAATTCCACCGTCTGCTGCCCGGCGGCCACGGTACTGCGGCCCGTGCGTTCGACCTATGCAGGACTGGGCGGCGCGGGCTGGCGCCGCGGCGCTGTCCAGGGCGCAGACAACACCTACTGACCGTTTTCGGCACGGCGCAAAGCCGGGCCGGGCTGGGCCGTCAACACATCGCTGGACTCGGGCGGCCTCACCCGGCTCACGGACGCGTTCCCGCCCTTTTATCTACCAAAGACTTGGGTGCATTGAGAGCGGGCTTGCCCAGCGCCGGCCCAGCTTTCGCCATGCCCTCGACCACGGTGTGTGCGTCAGAACGCTGCCGACCTTGAAGCACGATGAGCCCTGGCAGCGGTTGGCCGAGCTCGACGGCTTCGATGTCCAAGGCCAAGGCCAGGGCTCTCGGGGTGCAGCGGGTTGCCGGGTTGGCGCGTACGCCCATGTCGCGCTGCTGACTCATGGCTCGAGCGTCAATTCGTCATGTACCGTGTGCACGCCTTGCGCTCCATGGGCCAGACGCAGTGCAATGTCGATCTGGCTCTGGTTGTCCAGAACCGCGGTCAGGCGCACATCGCCTTTGTTGGCGATGACGCCGATGGTCTTGCCTTGCAGCTCAGCGGCGCCCAGCAATGCGAGGGTGAGGTTGCGGGTGATGTCCAGGTCACTGACTTCGGCCATGGTGCTCGCAGAGGATGCGGAGGTAGATGCAGAGGTAAATGCAGAGGTAGAGGCAGAGGTAGAGGTAGAGGTAGAGGTAGAGGTAGAGGTAGAGGTAGAGGCTGAGGCCCCAGGCGGCGGAAGCACCACCGACTTGTTGCAAGCGCTGACCAGTAGCGCTGCCGCCATCGCAGCAAGGGCCATCAGACCCCTCGAAGCCAGGCGCTTCAAGCGGAATTCCATGTTGCTGTTCTCCATGCTGACAAAGCGGTATCGAACGACACCCAGGGCTTGACGATGCGCGTCAAAGCGTGCTTTGGTCTGTGTGCTGGGCAACAAAGGCGGAAGATCGGTAGCGCACAGACCAGCGGCCTGCACGCCCAGGCTTAGCCACCGAAGCGCTTCAGCGTACTCGGTTCGGTAACGCACAGACGCCAGAAAAAGTGGAGACCAGCATCACAGGAATGGCTCAACCCGCCACAGATACCCTATGCTTTTGACCCGTCCGACCGTCAGCACGGTGACAGCTGAAACACCGGTCGGCAACCTCAGCCAACGCAACGAAGCGCGCCGCCAGCGCACGATTCTCAAGACTGGCGCGCTTCAAGACGCCATCCTGCGCAGCGCCAATTTCTCCAGCATCGCCACCGACGAGCGCGGCGTGATTCAGGTCTTCAACGTCGGGGCGCAGCGCATGCTGGGTTATGCCGCGGCAGACGTGATCAACCGCGTCACGCCGGCTGACATTTCCGACCCCGCCGAAATCCTGCAGCGCGCACGCTGGCTGAGCGCCGTGTTCAAAACACCGATCAACCCGGGCTTCGAAGCCCTGGTGTTCAAGGCCTCGCGCGGCATCGAAGACATCTACGAACTGACCTATCTGCGCCCCGACGGCAGCCGCCTGCCCGCCGTGGTGTCTGTCACTGCGCTGCGCGATGCACAAGACAGCATCATTGGCTACCTGTTGATCGGCACCGACAACACAGCGCGCCTGCGGGCCGAGGCCGAAAAGGAAGCTCTGGACCGCCAACTGGGCGAAGTGGTGCAGAACAACCACCGCGAACTGCAAAACGCCCGCATCGCCGCTGAGAAGGCCAACCAGGCCAAGTCGGATTTTTTGTCCGCCATGAGCCACGAACTGCGTTCGCCGCTGCACGCCATTCTCGGCTTTGCGCAGCTGATGGACGGTGGCAAACCAGCGCCCACCCTAGACCAGAAAGACAGCATTGACCAGATTCTGCAAGCCGGCTGGTACCTGCTGGCACTGATCAACGAGATTCTGGATCTGTCCTTGATCGAGTCGGGCAAGTTGTCGCTGTCCACCGAACCGATGGCGCTGGCCGAGGTGCTGGCCGACTGCCAAGCCATGATCGAGCCGCAGGCGTGCAAGGGCGGCATCCGGCTGGCCTTCACGGTGCCCGATAAGCCGCTGTTCGTCAGGGCCGACCGTACGCGCGTTAAGCAGGTCTTGGTGAACTTGCTGTCCAACGCCATCAAGTACAACCGCGCCGGCGGCAGCGTCGAGGTCACGTGCCTGCCCGCAGGTGAGAGGGTGCGCATCAATGTGCGCGACACCGGGTTGGGGCTGTCGCACGACAAGTTGTCACAACTTTTCCAGCCTTTCAACCGACTGGGTCAGGAAGGCGGCGCCGAAGAAGGCACTGGTATCGGGTTGGTGGTCTGCAAGCGGCTGGTGGAGCTGATGCACGGGCGCATCGGTGTTGACAGCGAAGAGGGCGTGGGCAGCGTGTTCTGGATCGAGATTGACGCGGCACCCGACATCGAACTGGCAGACGCGCTGGACAACACACAAGCCGGCCTGCCCGGACCGCCAGCGCTTGCATTGCCAGGCTCGGCCATCCGTACGCTGCTGTGCGTGGAAGACAACCCCGCCAACCTGCTGCTGGTAGCGCGGCTGCTGGCGCGCCGCAGCGACCTGCGCATGATCAGCGCTCACGACGGCCGCACGGGTGTGGAGCTGGCACGCACGGCGCAGCCCGACGTGATCCTGATGGACATCAACCTGCCCGGCATCAGCGGCTTGACGGCGTTGCAGATTCTGGCTGGCGACCCCGCAACGGCACACATCCCGGTTGTCGCGCTGAGCGCCAACGCAATGCCGCATGACGTCGAAAAGGGGCTGGCCGCCGGCTTCTTTCGCTACCTGACCAAACCCATCAAGCTGACCGAGTTCATGCAAACGCTGGACCTGGCCCTGGACCACGACAAGGCTGCCAACGACAGCCCGAAGGAGACACCTTGACGCCTATCGATACCGCCATCCTGGCGGCCTGCATCCTGATCGTCGACGACCAGGCAGCCAACGTTCAGTTGCTGACGCGCCTGCTCGGCGAGGCCGGCTACAGCAACATCACTTCAACGATGAAGCCCGAAGAAGTGTGCGCACTGCACCGCAAGAACGCTTACGACCTGATCTTGCTCGACCTTCAGATGCCCAGCATGGACGGCTTCGCGGTGATGGAAGGTTTGAAGACCAATGGGGCCGAGGCCTACCTGCCCGTGATCGTGCTGACGGCGCAACCCGGCCACAAGCTGCGCGCATTGCAGGCTGGAGCCAAAGACTTCGTCAGCAAGCCTTTCGACCTGCTGGAGGTGAAGACGCGAATCCATAACATGCTTGAAGTGCGCCTGCTGTACCGCGCGCTGGCGGACCACAACACGTTGCTGGAACAGACGGTGCGTGAACGCACGGCCGAGCTGGCGGAAAGCGAGGCCCGTTATCGCAGCCTGACCGAGCTGGCCTCTGACTGGTACTGGGAACAAGACGAGGCCGGCGAATTCACCCGCGTCTCGGGCCCGGTGATGGAAATGCTGGGTATCCGCGTCGGGCTGTTGCAAGGCGAAGGCCCGGACACGGCCGATGAAGGCTGGGACCCAGGTGAACGCCAGGCCCTGCAGACCCGCATTGCCGCGCGCCAGCCGTTTCTTGACTTTCCCTTCCACCGTGTGGGGGCCAGTGGAAAGCGCCACTGCTACCGCGTCAGCGGCCAGCCGATGTTCGACCAGGCTTGCCGATTCGTGGGTTACCGAGGCATTGGTGTCGAGCTGTTTCATGGCAGCTGAAAGCACAAGCACAAGCACCAGCACGAGCGCGACGCCCAGGCCCGGCAACGCGCTGCTGGACTGCCTGCCCGCCGAAGAACGCGCCGCGTTGGCTGGCGGGCTGGAATGGGTCACCATGCGGCTGGGCGACCGCCTGTACGAGCCTGGCGTGGCCCTGCGCCACGCCTACTTTCCAGCCACCGCCGTGGTGTCGCTGCACTACGTCACCAGCAATGGCGACACAGCCGAGACCACCGGCGTCGGCAACGAAGGCATGGTCGGCATTTCCCTGTTCATGGGCGGCGGCGGTGCCACCTCCGGCTCGGCCGTGGTGCACACCAGCGGGCAGGGTTGGCGCCTGGAACGCAGCCTGCTGCAAAGCCAGTTCATCACCTGCGGCGCGCTGCAACGCACTTTGCTGCGCTACACCCAGGCACTGATGACGCAGATCGCGCAGACCGCCGCCTGCTACCGCCACCACAGCGTCGAACAGCAATTGAGCGGCTGGCTCTTGGCCACGCAGGACCGCATGCCGCCCGGCGAACTGGTGATGACGCAGGAACTGCTGGGCAGCCTGCTGGGCGTGCGGCGCGAGAGCATCACGCAAGCCGTAGGGCGCCTGCAGGACATGGGCCACATTCGCTGCCGCCGAGGCCATATTTCGGTGCTGAACGTGGACGGGCTGTCAGCCTGCGCCTGCGAGTGCCACAAGGTCGTCAGGTCTGAACTGCGGCGGCTGCTCAGCCTTAACGCTTGATGCGGCCAATGTTGATGCCTTTAGGCTTGAGGCCGACCATGAGATGTCTCAGGCCGATAACGCAAGCCTGGGCGTCATCCATCAGGGTCGGCTTCTTTCAGCTTGCGATGTCGAACGCAGTGCGGCCAGCCCAACGGCTGGTGCGGCCGTAGTGGCTGTACAAAACACGTTCCTGGTCGGGGCCCCAACCCTCTGCAGGGTCGTAGGCGGGTGCGGTCTTGATCGATTCACGGCTGAGGTCGACAGAGACGGTCTGGGTTGACCAGTTCACCCCTTTGATCCAGTCCGGAGCGAGCAGAACCTTGTGGCCAAGCCACCAGTTGCTGGTGTCGACGACAACGTAACGGATGACCCAGGTTTCGTCATCCACCAGGAAGCCTGCGATATGCCCGATCTCACCGTCGGTCGCATCGATGTGGTAGCCGCTAACGGCATCACAACTGCGCAAGTGCGGGTTGTCGTTGCGGTGGCGAACGCGTTCATCACGCAGGTAGTTCTCGAGTTCGCGTTCATGCTCAACCCGGTCGAGACCAAAGCCGGCGTATCCCGGCACCATGGCATACGGATACAGGCCTTCGCCCCACATGCCCCCACCGCCCCAGTAATGGGGGTAGCCGTAGTAACCCATGTATTGCTCTTCGTTCTGCCGCGATACGGGCATGTCTGAATCGAATGCAGGGCTGCTCTTGACTTGCTGCTTGCTGATGGAAACAGGCAGCGTGCGCGCCGACCAATCTGGCTGATGAACAGAGATGGGCGAAATCAGGACCTTTCGGCTGGTCAACCAAGTGCCGGTGTCCACCACGAAGTAGCGAACCACCCAGGCATCGTCTTCAAAGTAAAAGTCCTTGACGCTTCCAATGTCGCCATCGGTGGCCCTGATCTTGTAGTCCTCGATGTCTTTCAGATTGCGCAACATGGGTTGGTTCTTTTTTGACTTTTCAGGGTCAATGCAGCCACCGCGCCAATGTGCTGGCGAAACACAGCATGCGTCTGTTCGCTGCCGCACCCCCAGACCATGCTCCCCAACGCACGGACCATCGCGGTCGCCCGACCTAGATTCTGTCTGTCTGTCTGCACCCACTTGGCGCTGCAGTCGAGTGGTTCTGCCCGGCTTACATGGAAGCGCAACGATGAAAAAGCCGAACCCGGATACGGCGCTCTTGCAAACAGTGCGGTCCCTGGTTGGAAGCCAGAGCCAAGGCAAGGGCTTGCTGGCAATGGACGAGAGCAGCGCCACTTGCAACCGGCGTTTCGCCGCTGTCGGCATGGCACAGACGATTGAAACGCGGCGCGCATGGCGGGAACTGCTGCTGACCACGCCCGGCCTGGGCGACTGCATCAGTGGCGTGATTCTTTACGACGAAACCCTGAGGCAGGCCAGGACGGACGGCACGCCCTTCGTAAAGGTTGCCCACGACGCGGGTGTGCTGGTTGGCATCAAGGTGGACATCGGCGCCAAGGACTTGGCAGCGCACCCCGGCGAAAAAGTGACCGAAGGTCTGGACGGGTTGCGCGCGCGCTTGCAAACCTATGCCGCGATGGGCGCGCGTTTTGCCAAGTGGCGCGGCGTCATCGCCATCAACGAAACGCATTTGCCCACTGCGGCCGGTATCGAAGTCAACGCCCATGCGCTGGCCCGTTACGCCGCCTTGTGCCAGGAAGCGGGGCTGGTGCCGT
This sequence comes from Burkholderiales bacterium, assembly GCA_038316815.1. GTDB lineage: Bacteria > Pseudomonadota > Gammaproteobacteria > Burkholderiales > Burkholderiaceae_C > Rubrivivax. Next base: position 141 of record JBBQAW010000120.1, on the reverse strand, counting down.
TCCTCGAGCCTGAAGTCCTGATGTCTGGCAGCCACAGCCAGAGGCGCCGCCAGGATGTGACCGAGGCTGTTCTGTGCAGCACCTTCGAGAAGCTTGTGTTGCATGACGTGGCACTGCAAGCCGTGATCTTGAAGTCGAACA
>JBBQAW010000119.1:0-10846 GCA_038316815.1 Burkholderiales bacterium | reverse complement strand
TGCCGCCGGGCTGACCCAGGTGTCGACACGGCCGTCGTCGTTGGTGTCCACGCCGTAACGCGCGCGCAGGTCGACGACACCATCGGCCACGGGAACGACGGCATTGCCGCCATCCAGGCGCAGCAGGTCGTAAGCCACCAGCGTGCGCTGCGCACTGACGCCCAGCAGCTGGAAGTTGGGCCGGTTGGTGGCTTCGTTGCCCAGCGGCGCAACCCAGGCCCGTTGCGTCGTGCCGACATCGACCAGCGAAACGCTGCCGATCGTGGTCGCATGGAAGTTGCCGCCCAGGCTCAAATCCTGGTCGGCTGCGCCCGCAAAGCCATTGGCCACCTGCAGCAGCGCGCACGGCTGCGGGTTGTCGTTGACATCGTTGTCCTGCACGACGGCCATCAGGTCGGCGCCCTGCAGCCCCAACGTGATCGGTACGCGTAGCGCACTGCCCGTGGCCGAGTTGGTCAGCACCGGCATGGGCGACTCACTCAGGCCTGCGGAACCACTTTGCAGGATCAGCACGTCAGACCCGCTGGCGCCAATGCCCGCGTGCACCACCAGGGGGGCCAGCCGAAGCGTCTGCGCGACGCTGGCAAAAGGCGCAGGGTAGGCAGCCGCGCGCGGCAGGATGGCGACCCCGGCCCGGGTGGCCTGCAACGGGCAACCGTAGGCGTTGCGCCAGACCTGCGTGAAGCCCGAGCCGGCGCTGCGCAACTGGCGGTCCAGCGAAAAGGCCAGGTAGGCACCGTTGTTCGAAATGTCGTTGGTGGCGGTCAGCGTGCGGCGCGCGCCTTCGCTGCGAATCAGCGTCAACGTCACGGCCAGCGTCAGCGCCAGGCCGATGGCCACGGCCACCAGCAGTTCAATCAGCGAGAAGCCGCGCACCGGCCCTGTTGTGAAACGGGCTGTCATGGCACCGGCACCGGAATCAGCACCTCGGTGACGTAGCGGTGCGGCACCGCGGCGTCCTGCCCCGGCGGCAACCACTGCACGGTGATGTTGGCAACGTTGCCGTTGACGACCACTGCGCCCTGGCCACCCGTCAGGCCGCGCCCCGTGGCGTCCGCCACGCGCGCCTGCCATGTGGTGATGACGGCTGCATCCAGGGTCGTGCTGCCGTTGTTCCACATCGCCGAAGCCATCTCGCTGGCCAGCAACGCGGCACGATTGCTGTCTTCAGCATTGACCGAGAACTGAAACGCGCGCGCCTGCAGCCCCACCAGACCCAGCATGCCAAACGAGAAGATCAGCACCACGATCATCACTTCGATGAGCGTGAGACCGCGCGCCGCAATACGCCGCCCAACGCAAGCGGGCGCCCGCCAGCTTCCCGCCACGGGTCCGGCTCTGCCGGCCCGTCGGCGGACGGCCCGAGGGCCGGCTGCCTCTGGCAGCCGGCGGGAGCGCAAGCGAGCTTGGGGGCCCATGTTCAACACGCCTCCGTCCCAGCACCGCTCACCAGGCACATGCGCACTCGGCCGCCCAGCGAGACGGTGACGTTGAGCGTGCGGTCAGAACCCGGGGCCGTTAGCACATAGGTATTCGTGCCCGCAGCCGGCACCGTGCAGGCAGCGCCGCCCACACCAGGGTTGCCGTTCGCCGTCTGGCGCCCGGCGGAGTTGAAACACAGCACCTCAGGGCCGGTGATGCCGACGTTGGCCGTGGTTTCGGTCAAGGCGCCGCACTGCAGCGCCTCGGCGTCTTCACCCACCAGCAGCGGCACGGTGCGCAGGGCCCAGTAATTGCCGCTGGCGCTGCTGTTGATGGTGTTGTTGCAGGCCGTGCTGCCAGTGCGGAAGAAGACCACCTGGCGGTTCAACCGCACGGCTTCAGCCTGGGCGTGGCGCAGGCCGGTCTGCAGCGCGTCGCTGGCGGTGCGCACCTGGGCTGCACGCGTCCAGGTGGCAAACGACGGCATCGCCAGGCCCAGCAGCAGCCCCAGCAGCGTGATGACGACGAGCAGTTCTATCAGGGTCACACCCTGGCAGGGGCGTGCCGGCAAGTCACGCGATGGCAGGTGACGCACCAGCAGGTGACCCACCAGCAAGCGACGCACCGGCAAGCGATGCAGCAATATCAGCACACCTGCCCCCGCTTCATGATCCAGGCAGAAGTACACGCCCCGTAACCAGTGGGTGCCACCGAAGTGGCGCGCACATCAGCCTGGTTGATGGTGTAGGTGAAGCCTGCGGCATTGCCCGAACCCACAGCCTGCAGCGTGAAGGCATTGGCCGTCGGGTTGCCGACGCAGCTGACGACGAAGCTGCCGAAAGTCAGCGCGGCTGCAGTGGTGTTCAAGCACGGTGAAACAAAGGTGCCGACGGTGACGTAAGTGCGGTTATCCAGGAAGTGCCGCTCCATCTGCGCGCGGATGTTGGACAAACCGTTGGTGCCGTCGACCAGAGAGCCGCGAACCACATAGTCGCGATAACTGGGCAGCGCCACCGCAGCCAGGATGGCCACGATGGCGACCGTGATCATCACTTCGATGAGGGTGAAGCCGGCGCGCGGCCGGGTACGGCGAATGGGTTGCATGGCTGCCCGAAAGTTTGGCGGGTGTCTGGTTTCCCGAAACCCGGAAAACACAGACTGGTCCCTGCCTTTCGACCACTTCCGCGCAGACTTGAGGGTGCCGATTTGTCACTTTGGCAACCAATTGCGACTGCTTCGCACCCCAGCACCCGCCGCAGACCCAGGCAAGCCGGCGCCACAGCGGGCGAACTGTGCGAATTCGCACGAATTCGTCGGCCTGGGCGTGTGCTGAGCGTTTCCGGAGCGTCTTTAGAGCGTCTCCCGGGGGCTTCCAAGGCACTTCTGGAGGCACCGCCACAATTCGCGCTTCGCAACGCCAAGTCTGCCCACCCCATGCCCATCCAGTGGTTTCCAGGCCATATGCATGCAACCCGGAAAGCCATCGCCGAACGGCTGCCCGAGATCGACGTCGTCATTGAACTGCTCGACGCCCGCCTGCCCGGCAGCAGCGCCAACCCGCTGCTGGCCGAACTGACGCAAGGCAAGCCGGCGCTGAAGGTGCTGAACAAGCAGGACCTGGCCGACCCCGATTCGACGGCGCTGTGGCTGGCGCACTACCAGGCCCGGCCCGGCACCCAGGCGCTGGCGCTGGACGCATCGGCCGCGGCGCCGGCGCGCCAGCTGGTAGCGGCCTGCCGGCTGCTGGCGCCCTTGCGCGGGGGCATGGTCAAGCCACTGCGGGTGCTGATCTGCGGCATACCGAACGTCGGCAAGTCCACGCTCATCAACACCTTGATGGGCCAGCGTGCCACCAAGACCGGCGACGAGCCCGGCATCACCAAGACCGAGCAGCGCCTGGTGCTGGCCAACGACTGCTATCTGTTCGACACCCCCGGCATGCTGTGGCCGCGCATCACGGTCGAGGAAAGCGGCTACTTTCTGGCCGCAGCCGGCAACATTGGCCGCAATGCTTATGACGAGGAAGAAGTGGCCATGGCCTTGCTGGCCGCCGTGCGCGGGCACTATGGCGACAAGCTGCGTGAACGCTACAAGCTGGCCGACCTGACTGAACTGAGCGACGAAGCCCTGCTGATGGAGGTGGGCCGCAAACGCGGTGGCCTGCTGCCCGGCGGCCGCGTGAACATGCAAAAGGCGGCCGAAGTGGCGCTGAACGACTTTCGCGCCGGCAGCTGGGGGCGCATCACGCTGGAAACGCCAGAGCAGTTCACGCAGTGGTGGGCGCGAGGGCAGGAACAGGACACGCTGCGCGCAAAACGGCGCGCAGCTTTGCTGGCGAAGAAAAAGCCCAGCCGGCTGCCACCCGAGGCGACTGAGGGGCGCTGAGACACACCACTGAGGCTGGGGTTTCGCCCCGCACCTTGCGCACCTTGCGCACCTTGCGCACCCTGCGAACCTTGCGCACCCTGCGCACCCTGCGGACCTTGGAAACTTCAGGCCAGAGCCAGCGCATGCCGCACCAACAGCAGCGACAGCACCAACATCGTCAGCCCGATCAACCCGTCCAGCACCTGCCAGGCCCGCGGCCGGGCGAACCACGGTGCCAGCCAGCGCGCACCGAAACCCAGCAACGCGAACCAGCCCAGGCTGGCGCTGCTGGCACCCGCGATGAACCAGCCTTGCAAAGCCCGCGGCTGCTGCGCGCCGATGCTGCCGACCAGCAGCACGGTGTCTAGATACACATGCGGGTTCAACAAGGTGAAGGCCGCCGCCTGCGCCAGCACGGCAACGCGGCGCTGCGCCTGGCCGCCGGCTGTGGCCTGCAGGGTGCTGGCGTGGCGCGCACGCTGCAGGGCGCGCCAGGCGTAAACCGCCAGAAAGGCAGCGCCCGCCAGCGCCAGCGCACGCGCCAACCCGGGGCTTTGCCCCAAAACCCGGGCCATGCCCAGCACCCCGGCAGCGATCAGGGCCGCGTCGGCCACGGCGCAAAACAGCACGACCGGGCCCACGTGTTCGCGCCGCAGGCCCTGGCGCAGCACGAAAGCGTTCTGCGCACCGATGGCCACGATCAAGCCGAAGCCCAGCGCCAGGCCTTGCAGGAACACCGGCAGGCTGGCGGCCAAAAAATTGAAGAATTCGCTTGAGATGGACATGAGGCCAGCTGGCCCGTCTTGATGCATGAATCCAAACCCCATCTTCCAAACCCGGGCCAGGCGCCCCAACCGTCTTGATGCCGACCTGATGCAAGCTGGATGCAGTCCTGTCACCGCAGCCTGTCCGCGTTCGGCTTCTCATAATCTACGGGCGAAAGCGCTGCAGACTCCCGCAAACCCTGCAAACCCTGCAAACCCTGCAAACCCCGCAAACGACCTACCTGCCATGCCCAAGCCAACCACCGCCCACGACATCATCCGCACTGCCGTTCAGGCAGGCCCCGACACGCCCGAGCACAAGCGCTTCAAGAAGCTGCTGGGCCAGATAGACGCTGCGCGCGAACGCTTGGCCGCCTGGCAGCAGAACCTGCCGGTCTTTGCCAGTGCCTACGCAGCGCAAGTGGAACCCGTGCAGCAGCGCATGCAGGCGATGCGGCGCGAGTGGGCCTTCGACCTGGAGCGCCTGCTGCTGTCGCGGAAGTGGAACAAGACCGAAAGCGCCACGCTGACGCGGCTGCTGCTGGAACTGGCCGAAACCGGCTTGGCCGACCCCGACGCCGACCCGGACCTGCTGGCCCTGCACGACCGCCATGCCGATGTCGACCACGCCAGTGGCCAGCAAGAAAGCCTGGCCGAGCTGAAGGCCATGTTCGAGCAGGTCGGCGGCATGGACCTGGGTGCAGACCCCATTGACTCGCCAGAAGAACTTTTCGAGCGCGCCCACGCCCAGATGGCAGAAGAGCACCGGCAGCGCGCCGAACAAGCGCAGCAGCAAGCCCAGGCCCGCCGGCCCAGCGGCCGCAGCAAGCCGCCCAGCGCCGCCCAGCGGCGCGCTGAAGAAGAGGCCAGCCGCGTCAAGCAAACCGTGCGCGAGGTCTACCGCAAGCTGGCCGCCGTGCTGCACCCCGACCGCGCCGCCCCTGGCGCCACACCCGAACAGCAGGCGCAGCGCCACGAACAGATGGCCCGGGCAAACGCTGCGTATGAGGCCAGCGACCTGCTGACCCTGCTGTCGCTGCAACTGCAGGCCGAACAGGTCGATATCGCCCACGCTGCGCAGGTGGCGGCTGGGCAGGTCCGGCACTTCAACAAGGTGCTGACTGAGCAGCTGCGCGAGATCGAAGACGAGATCGAGGGCCGCGAACACGCCTTCGTCGAAAGCTTTGGCATCTCGCCCATGTCACGACCGCAACCGGGCAAGCTGGGCGTCATCCTGAAGCAAGAAGTGGCCAGCGCCCTGGCCGCCGAATCCAGCCTGGCCCGCGACATGCGCACACTGGGCAGTGAACCCGCCACAGCCAAGCGCTTTTTGAAACAGATGGCGGCGCACTACCGTATGGAAGACGAGATGGATGACTGGTTGCCGTTCTGATGGCACGACTGGCATTGACGCTGGTCAACACCGCGCGCGCCGCGCAGGTGCCCAATCCGTTCAGACACTGGATGGGGCTTTCCGCCAGGGGCCACCCTGCAAGCCGTGATGGAGACGCGAGCGATGAACCAGGACAGCTTCAAGCAAAGCACAGACACCGTCAGCAGCCGGCTGGCCAGCCTGCGCAGCAGCACGCCGGGCGTCATGAAAGCCTTCGGCGAATTGGGCCGCGCGGCCACGGCGCCAGGGGCGCTGGACGCCAAGACCAAGGAACTGATCGCACTGGCGCTCAGTGTGGCCGTGCGCTGCGAGCCTTGCATCGGCTTCCATACCCAGACCCTGGCCAAACTGGGCGCAACGCGGCAGGAAGTCGACGAGACCCTGGGTGTGGCCACCTACATGGGTGGCGGGCCTTCGTTGATGTATGCGGCCAGCGCCGTGGCGGCCTTTGACGAAGCGCTGGCGGCGCAGGCTGCGTTGGCTGCGCAGGCTACAGCCCGCTGAACAGTTGGCCGCCGCTGTTCTAGCGCGGCGTTGCTGCTGGCGGCCTGACCATGGGCCAGCCGCGGCGCGCCCAGTCCCGCATGCCTCCGTGCACATAGCGGACGTGGCCATAGCCCCGTTGCCGCAGCGCCCTCAGCGTGGCGCTGCTGCGGCTTTGCGTGTGGCAGATCAGAAGCACCGGCCGCGAGGCATCGGCCGGCAGTTCGTTGATGCGTTGCCGCAACTGGCTCATCGGCAGCAGCAGCGCCCCGGCAGCCACGCCGGTGGCGTGTTCGTCACTCTCGCGGATGTCCACCAGCAGCGCCTGCCCGGCTTCGTGCAGGCTTCGCGCCTCGTCCAGCGATGCCTTGTCAGCCGGCGGCGGCTGCGAACAGGCCAGCTGGGGGGCTGCGGCGGCGGCCAGGAAAAGCAGCAAGGTGGCGCGCCGACGCGCTTGACAAGTTTTTTGCACCATGGCTGGAATCATGGCACATGGGTGCAGGCGGATGTATCGAGCCCAACGTTGGTTTTGGTCAGGTTGGGTTGGCTTCGGGCCCTGCCCTAACATCGGCAGCTTCATGATTGAGCCGACAACCTCCAACGCCCCTGCGCAGCGCGATTTCTCTGCTCACACACCCATGATGGCCCAGTACCTGGGCATCAAGGCCGAGTTCCCGGACACGCTGGTGTTCTACCGGATGGGCGACTTTTACGAACTGTTCTGGGACGACGCGCGCAAGGCCAACCGGCTGCTCGACATCACGCTGACCACGCGCGGCCAGAGCGCGGGCGAACCTGTCGTGATGGCCGGCGTGCCCGTGCATTCGGTCGACGGCTACCTGGCGCGGTTGATCAAGCTGGGCGAACCGGTCGCGATTGCCGAACAGGTGGGCGATGTCGCCACATCCAAGGGCCCGGTCGAACGCAAGGTGGTGCGTGTCGTCACCCCCGGCACGGTGACCGACGGCGAGCTGATGGCAGAGCGTGCCGACACCTTGTTGCTGGCCGTGTACAAGCAGCGCGTCACCAGGCCGGGTGTGGCGCCTGGCGCCGCCGCGTGGGGCCTGGCCTGGCTGGGCCTGGCCAGCGGGCAACTGGGCCTGGCCGAATGCAGCGAGGCCGAACTGCCCAGCTGGCTGGCGCGGCTGGAGCCGGCCGAAGTGCTGCACGACGGCAGCCCCTGGCCCACCGCTTTGCTGCAGGCGCGCAGTGCGCGCACGACGCGCCCGCCCTGGCAGTTCGACCGCGCCTTGGGCGACAGAAAGCTGTGCGCGCAGTTGAAAGTGGCCAGCCTGGCGGGCTTTGGCGCGCAAGACATGGGCGTGGCGCAGGCCGCTGCCGCTGCGCTGCTGAGCTTTGCCGAGCACACGCAAAACCGCGCCCTGGCCCATGTGCAGACCTTGACGGTGGAACGCGCCAGCGACCTGCTGGACTTGCCCCCGGCCACGCACCGCAATCTGGAACTGGTGCAGACCCTGCGCGGCGAAAGCGCCCCCACCCTGCTGTCGCTGCTTGACACCTGCCGCACCGGCATGGGGAGCCGGCTGCTGCGGCATTGGCTGACGCACCCGCAGCGCGACCGCGCCGTTGCCACGGCACGGCACGACGCCATCGCCGCTTGCCATGCCATGGGCTTCGAAGCCCTGCGCGACGCGCTGCGTGGCATCAGCGATGTTGAACGCAGCACTGCGCGCGTCGCCCTGCGCCAGGTGCGCCCGCGTGAACTGACCGGCCTGCGCGAGACCCTGTCCGCCCTGCCCGCGCTGCGCGCCGCCGCGCCGCAGGGCACGGCCCTGCTGGCGCAGTGGCATGCCGCGCTGCAGCCCGACCCCGCGCTGGCCCTGGCGCTGCAAGCCATTGCCAACGAACCCGCAGTGCTGCTGCGCGAAGGCGGCGTCATCGCCCCCGGCTTCGACGCTGAGCTGGACGAACTGCGCGGCATTGCGCAGAACTGCGACGCCTTCCTGCTGGACCTGGAAGCGCGCGAGAAGGCCCGCACCGCCATTCCCAACCTGCGCGTGCAGTTCAACAAGGTGCACGGCTTCTACATCGAGGTGACGGCGTCGCATGTCGACAAAGTGCCGGCCGACTACCAGCGCCGGCAGACGCTGAAGAACGCCGAGCGCTACATCACGCCCGAGCTGAAAGCCTTCGAGGACAAAGCCCTGTCGGCGCAAGACCGCGCGCAGGCGCGCGAAAAGTGGCTGTACGAACAAGTGCTGGACAGCCTGCAGCCGCACCTGCCCGTGCTGTCAGCCCTGGCACGTGCGCTGGCCGGGATGGACGCGCTCGCCACGCTGGCCGAACGCGCGGCCACGCTGGGCTGGTGTCGCCCGCAATTCGTGCCCTACCCGTGCATCGAGATCGAAGCCGGCCGCCACCCGGTGGTCGAAGCACGCCTGAACGAAACCGGCGGCGGCCACTTCATCGCCAACCATTGCAGGCTGGACGCGAAGACCAGGATGCTGGTCATCACCGGCCCGAACATGGGCGGCAAGAGCACCTTCATGCGCCAGGTGGCGCTGATCGTGCTGCTGGCGGCCATCGGCAGCCATGTGCCAGCCACGGCCTGCCGGCTGGGGCCGGTGGACGCCATTCACACGCGCATCGGCGCGGCCGACGACCTGGCCAATGCGCAAAGCACCTTCATGGTCGAGATGACCGAAGCCGCGGCCATCCTGCATGCCGCCACCGACAGCAGCCTGGTGCTGATGGACGAGATCGGCCGCGGCACCAGCACCTTCGACGGCCTGGCCCTGGCCGGCGCCATTGCCAGCCACCTGCACGACAAGACACGTGCCTTCACGCTGTTCGCCACGCACTACTTCGAGCTGACCGAATTTCCCCTGCGCCATGAACGCGCCATCAACCTGCATGTGGGCGCGGTCGAAAGCGGCAACGACATCGTCTTCCTGCACCAGATGGAGCCCGGCCCCGCCAGCCGCAGCTATGGCGTGCAGGTGGCGCGCCTGGCCGGCATGCCGGCCAGCCTGGTGCGCCAGGCGCGCGCCACGCTCGAAGCGCTGGAAGCGCAGGCCAGCGTGCACCGTGCGCAGGTGGACCTGTTTGCTGCGCCGCCTGCAGCCACGGCCGCACTCGAACCCAGCGCGGTTGAAGCAGCCTTGGCGGCCATCGACCCCGACGCCCTGAGCCCGCGCGAGGCGATGGACGCGCTGTACCGGTTGCGCGCGCTGCTGGCGGCTGGCCAGAGCTGAAGGCTGTGGCGCTGCACGCCGCTGCTGCTACGCTCAAGCCATCCCCAGCCACCACCCTTGCCCGCCATGACCTACTGCGTCGGTATTCGCCTCAACGCCGGCCTCGTTTTTCTGTCCGATTCGCGCACCAATGCCGGCATGGACCAGATCAGCACATTTCGCAAGATGATGGTTTACGAAAAGGCCGGCGACCGCTTCATGGTCATGCTGTCGGCCGGCAACCTGAGCATCAGCCAGAGCGTGCGCGAAATTCTGCAGGTCGAGAAGATCGACAACGGCCCGGATGGCGAAGGCGACCCCATCACGATCTGGAATGCCAAGAGCATGTTCGACGCCGTCCGCGTGCTGGGCAGCGCGGTGCGCCGGGTCTATGAACAGGACGGCCGCGCACTGAAGGCTGCGGGCATCGACTTCAATGCCAGCATGATCTTCGGCGGCCAGATCAAAGGCGAAGCGATGCGAATGTTCCAGGTCTATTCGGCCGGTAACTTCATCGAGGCCACGCGCGAGACCTGTTTCTTCCAGGTGGGTGAAAGCAAGTACGGCAAACCCATCCTTGACCGCGTGCTGACGCCGCGCACGCCCCTGGACGAAGCCGCCAAGTGCGCGCTGGTCAGCATGGACAGCACCTTGAAAAGCAACCTCAGCGTCGGCCTGCCACTGGACCTGCTGGTGTACGAAGAAGGCAAGCTGCAGAGCAACCAGATCGTCTGCATCGACGACCACAACCCGTACTTCCGGATGATCCACGACACCTGGGGCCAGCGCCTGCGCGAAGTGTTCGAAAGCATCGACGACCCGCGCTGGGACGGCGGCGACAGCACCCACCCCTTGATGAGCCCGCTGCAACGGCACGAGCCAATGCGCAAGATCACGCACCCAGGTGAACGCATCGTGTGAAGTGTTGACCCCCAGGCTCGCTGGCGCTCGCCACCCCCCGGGGGGGGCTCAGGCAGCGGACCGGCGGAGCCGGTTCCGTACCGGGACTTGAATCAAGGCGACGGACCGGCTGAGGCGGTTCCGCCTGGAACATGAATCGAGAGGTTGTTGCGTGACGTTGGGTACGATCTGTTTCAGCCACGCCAACGGCTTTCCGGCCGGCACCTACCGCGTTCTGTTTGAAGTCTGGCGACGGGCAGGCTGGCGCGTGATTGCGCTGCCGCGCATCGGCCATGACATGGCCTTCCCGGTCACCATGAACT
>JBBQAW010000118.1:0-10849 GCA_038316815.1 Burkholderiales bacterium | reverse complement strand
GACTTCGAGCCTTGGCAACGCGCCTTCAACGACGACAACCCGCCGCACTGGCAGTGGTTCGAAGGCGGGCTGACCAACGCCTGCTTCAACGAAGTCGACCGGCACGTGCTGGCGGGCTTCGGCGCCGAGGCGGCTTTTCTGTTCGAAGGCGACCGTTGGGACATGTCGCAAGACGGCGGCCGCGGCGCGCCGGTGGACGCTCACGCGATCTCGCGCAAGACCCTGTTGCTCGAGACCGCCAAGTGCGCACTGGCGCTGCAGGCGCTGGGCCTGAAGGCCGGTGACCGCATTGCACTGAACCTGCCCAACATCCCGGCCCAGCTGTACTGGACCGAAGCCGCCAAGCGGCTGGGCGTGGTCTACACGCCCGTGTTCGGCGGCTTCAGCGACAAGACCTTGTCCGACCGCATTCACGATGCAGGCGCGCGCATCGTCATCACCGCCGACGGCGGCTACCGCAACGCGCAGATCGTGCCTTTCAAGACCGCCTACACCGACCCGGCGCTGGACGACTACGTGCCTGTGGCCACCGTGCGGCAAAGTATTGCCAAACGCCTGGCGACGCTGGCGATGGAAGACGCTGACGTGCAGCAGGTGCTGTCCACCGTCGACGACACGCTGGCCGGCGAAGTGACGGTGCAGCGCAGCGACGCCATGCGCGGCGTGGGCCGTGCGCTGCGTGACCTGGGCCGCAACGGCCGCCTGAACGCAGCCGAAGCTTCACGCGTGCGGACGGAAGTCGCCGAAGCGTTGGTGGCCACGCCGCCGCGAGTGGACGCCGTGGTGGTGGTGCGCCACACCGCGCAGGCCGACCTGGTGTGGCGGCCAGAGCGCGATCGCTGGAGCCATGAGCTGACCCACGCCGCGGGCGAAAAACTGCTGCAGGCCGCGCGCGGCGCTGGCTTCGATGTCGCGAATGAAGCCGCCCTGCTGGCCCTGCCGGACGCAGACTTCGTGCGCGCGGTCTGGGCAGCTTCGCCCGTCGTCGCGCTGGACGCCGAATTCCCGCTTTTCTTCATCTACACCAGCGGCTCCACCGGCAAGCCCAAGGGCGTGGTGCACGTGCATGGCGGCTATGTTTCCGGCGTGGCGCACACCATGAAAGTGGCCTTCGATGCGCGCCCCGGCGACGTGGTCTACGTGGTGGCAGACCCGGGCTGGATCACTGGCCAGAGCTACATGCTCACGGCCACCATGACCACACGCTGCACCGGTGTGCTGGGCGAAGGCGCACCCACCTTTCCGCATGCCGGGCGCTACGCGTCGATGATCGAACGCTACCGCGTGCGCATCTTCAAGGCCGGCGTCACCTTCCTGAAGACCATCATGGCCGACGCGCAAAACGCGCGCGACGTGCAGCAGTACGACCTGAGCAGCCTGCGCGTGGCCACCTTCTGCGCCGAGCCCACCAGCCCGGCCGTGCAGCAGTTCGGCATGGACCTGATGACGCCGCAGTACATCAACAGCTACTGGGCGACCGAACACGGTGGCATGGTCTGGACCCATTTCTACGGCAATGCCGATTTCCCGCTGCGGGCTGACGCGCACACCTACCCGCTGCCGTGGATTGCCGGTGATGTGTGGATTGAAGACGTCGCCGTCGAAGGTGTGTCCGTCGTGCCACGGCCACGCGACCCCGCGGCTGGCGGTGTCGTCTGGCGGCCGGCCGAGGTGGAAGAAAAGGGCGAGATCGTCATCGCCGCGCCTTACCCCTACTTGGCGCGCACGGTGTGGGGCGACACGGACAACTTTCGGGTCGAGCCGGTTTCGCAGGGCCTGCGCGTGCAGCCCGGCTGGCAGGGTGACGGCCAACGCTGGAGTTCGACTTACTGGAAGCGCTGGCGCGGCGCCTGGGCCTACACCCAGGGCGATTTCGCCATGCGTTTCGAGGACGGCAGCTTTTCGCTGCACGGGCGCAGCGACGACGTCATCAACGTCAGCGGCCACCGCATGGGCACCGAGGAAATCGAAGGCGCGATCCTGCGCCACAAGTCTCTGGACCCGGAAAGCCCCGTCGGCAACGTCATCGTCGTCGGCGCGCCGCACCGCGAGAAGGGCTTGACGCCGCTGGCCTTCGTCAAGCCCACCGCCGGACGCAAGCTGACGCAAGACGACAAGCGACGGCTGACCGAACTGGTGCGCAGCGAAAAGGGCGCGGTGGCCGTGCCCGCCGACTTCATCGAAGTCACTCAATTCCCGGAAACACGCAGCGGCAAGTACGTGCGTCGCATGGTGCGCGCCCTGGTCGAAGATGTTGAAAACGCCGATCTGGGCGACATGTCGACACTGAAGAACCCGGAATCGATCACCGAACTGCGCAAGGTCATTGGCGACTGGAAGCGCAAGCAGCAGTTGTCCGACGAACAGCAGATGTTCGAGCGCTACCGCTACTTCACTGTTCAGTACAACGACGCTGGCGTTGCGGGCACGAAGATGCGCGTGGCCACGGTCACGGTCACCAACCCGCCCGTCAACGCGCTGAACGAACGCGCGCTGGACGAACTGACGGTGTTGGTCGAACACTTGTCCAGACGCGAAGACGTGGCGGCGGTGGTGTTCACCGGCCAGGGCACGGCCAGCTTCGTGGCTGGCGCCGACATTCGCCAGCTGCTCGAAGACATCCGCACCATCGACGAAGCCCGCGCGCTGCCGAACAACGCCCACCTGGCATTCCGCAAGATCGAGCGCATGAACAAGCCGTGCATTGCCGCGATTCAGGGCGTGGCCCTGGGCGGCGGTATGGAATTCGCGCTCGCCTGCCATTACCGCATTGCAGAACCCACGGCGCGTTTCGGCCAGCCCGAAATTCGCCTGCGTTTGCTGCCTGGTTACGGTGGCACGCAGCGCCTGCCCCGGCTTCTGTCCAGCCGGCGCGGTGCCGAAGGCTTGCGCGACGCGCTCGACCTGATCCTGGGCGGTCGCAACGTCGGCGGCACCGAAGCGCTGGCGCTGGGCGTGGTCGACGAGCTGGCCGGCGCATCGTCCGATGTGGTCTCGGCCGCGCACGCCCGCATTCGCGAATACCTGGCCAAGGGTGCCACCAGCACACTGGGCCGCGCGCTCGACGACCGCCATGCCAGCCTGAAGGCGTGGAACAAGCCATCGACGATTTCGCTCGACGACGCGTTGGCCGACGAACACTTGCAGCAAGTGCATTCCCAGCTCGAATGGGCTGGCCGCGCTGGTGCCCGCGACCGCGCCTTGCAGGCCATTCGCAGCGGCTGGACTGAGGGCCTGGACAAGGGCTTGGCGGTCGAGGCCGAGCTCTTCGCCCAGGCCGTGATCGACCCCGATGGCGGCAAGACCGGCATCGAGCAGTTCATGGACAAGAAGAGCCCGGCGTTGCCTATCCGGCGCGGCGCGGTAAGGCGGGTTGCCGACCATGCGCAGTGGGCCGAAACGCAAATCGCAGCAGGCCAGTTGCTGCCACGCGGATCGCCGTTCTTCCCCGGCGTCACGCCGTTGCCGGCCTGGCAGTTCGGCTTCGGGGTGCCGCGCAACCCGGCCACCGGCGAGCCTTGCTTCGGCGAGCCGCTGAAGAGCGAAGTCGAACTGCTCGTTCCGGTCGACACGCCTGAGCCGAACGAGGCCCTGGTCTACATGCTGGCCTCGGAAGTGAACTTCAACGACATCTGGGCGCTGACCGGTATTCCCGTTTCGCCGTTCGACAACCACGAAGAAGACGTGCAGGTCACGGGTTCGGGTGGCGTCGCGCTGGTGGCTGCCTTGGGTAGCGAGGCCAAGCGTGAGGGGCGTCTCAAGGTCGGTGATCTGGTGGCGGTGTATTCAGGCCAGACCGACCTGCTCAGCCCGCTGGCCGGGCGCGACCCGATGTATGTGGGTTTCTCGATCCAGGGCTATGAAACACGCACCGGCAGCCACGCGCAGTTCCTGATCACGCAGGCACCGCAACTGCACCCCATTCCTGGCAGCGGCGACCTGACTTTGGAACAGGCCGGGTCGTACATCCTCAACCTGGGCACCATCGTGCGGGCGCTGTTCACGACGCTGCGCATTGCGCCGGGCAAGGCGCTGTACGTCGAAGGTGCGGCCACCGGCACCGGGCTGGAGGCGCTGAAAAGCGCCACCCGTTCGGGGCTGGCCGTCACCGGCGGCGTCTCGAGCCCGGCGCGTGCCGACTTCATTCGCACCCAGGGCGCAGTGGGGTCGCTGGACCGTGCTGAAGAGCGCTTCAAGAGCCTGTACACAGCGGTGCCCGAAGACGACGTTGCCGCCTGGGACGCCGCTGGCGCCCCGTTGCTGGAAGAGTTCAAGCGCCAGAACGGGGGCAGGCTGGCCGACTATGCCGTGTCGCATGCGGGCGAAACCGCGTTCCCGCGCAGCTTCCAGCTGCTGGCCGACGGCGGCACGCTGGCTTTTTACGGCGCTTCATCGGGCTACCTGCTCAGCTTCGTCGGCAAGGCCGGCAGCGCTTCTCCTGAAGCCATGCTGCAGCGCGCCGGTGCCCGCGCCGGCGAAGCCGTGCTGCTGTACTACGGCCCGAACAGCCATGCCCTGCTCGACGCCACCGGCCTGGAGATGATCGAGGCCGTTCGCGCCGTGGGCGCACGCACCGTGGTCGCCACCACGACCGACGCGCAGCGCGAGTTCGTTCAATCGCTGGGCTTCGAAGACGCCGTGGCGGGTGTGGTGTCGCTGGAAGACATTCGCCGCCGACAGGGCGAGAACTTCGACTGGCCACGCACCATGCCCCGGCTGGCCGATGCCAAGCGCGACATCGAAACCTTCCGCACGGGCGTGCGCGACTTCCAGGACCGCACGCTCAAGCCCTTCGGCGCAGCCGTCGGCGCCTTGCTGCGCAGCCCGGACAACCCGCGCGG
Organism: Burkholderiales bacterium; assembly: GCA_038316815.1. GTDB lineage: Bacteria > Pseudomonadota > Gammaproteobacteria > Burkholderiales > Burkholderiaceae_C > Rubrivivax. Next base: position 6,008 of record JBBQAW010000118.1, on the reverse strand, counting down.
CGCACCCGACTTGATCATCGAACGCGCCGGACACGACACGCTGGGCGTCAGCACCTCGCTCGTCAAGCCTTTCACCGGCCGCGTCGTCTACTGCGAAGACATGGCAGGGCACCGCTATGCCTTCTACGCCCCGCAGGTGTGGACACGGCAGCGGCGCATCCTGATGCCTTCGGCATCCATCCTGGGCACGCACCTGTGCAACGCCTTCGAGGTCACGCGCATGAACGACATGGTGGCGGCCGGCCTGCTGGAAATCACCGACCCCACCGTCGTGCCCTGGGAGCAGCTGCCCGCTGCCCATCAGGCCATGTGGGACAACCGGCATCAGGGTGCGACTTACCTCGTCAACCACGCACTGCCGACCCCGGGCCTGCGCAGCCGGGACGCGCTGTTCGAGGCCTGGGCAGCAGGCGAACGCGCCTGAGGCCGCCGCCGTTGGCCGTTCACCTATAGATCCGTCGACGCGTTGCCGCGGCGCCCCGACAAGATTCGAAACACCAAGGGACTGGACCATGAACACTTCGACGACCCCCACCGGCCGGCTGGCCGGCAAGGTGGCATTGATCACCGGCGCAGCCGGCAACCTGGGCAGCGAGATCGTTCGTCACTACCTGCGTCAGGGCGCGCTGGTGGTGCTGTCCGGCCGCACGCGGGAAAGGCTGTCAGCAGCACGCGAATCCGCCATCAGCGACACCGGCGTTTCGCCGGATCGCGCAGACATGGTCGTGATGGACGGCGCCGACCCTGCCAGCGTGCGCGCCGGCATGGCCGACCTGGTGGCGCGCCACGGCCGCATTGACATCCTGATCAATAACGCGGGCTCGGCGGGTCCGCGCCAGCCGCTGGAAAGGGTGCCACTGACGGTCGAAGAACTCGACCAACTGCGTGCTGCAGGTTCGACCGACACCGAAACCCTGGCCCAGGCCATGCGCAACATCCTGGGCGTGTCGTGGAACATGATGCGCGCGGCCGCGCCCTTCCTGAAAGAAGGCGCGTCCGTCATCAACGTCTCGACGATTTTTTCGCGCACCCAGTACTACGGCCGCACGGCCTATGTGGTGCCGAAAGCGGCGCTGAATGCGCTGTCGCGCAAGGCGGCCGAGGAACTGGGCGTGCGCGGTATTCGCGTCAACCTCATCTTCCCAGGGCCCATCCGCAGCGAACGCATTCGCAGCGTGTTCGCCAGCATGGACCAGTTGAAAGGCGCAGAGGCGGGCAGCACGGCAAACGAGTTCTTCGACATGATGAGCCTGAACCGGTCTTTCGACGGCCAGCCGCCGGCCAAGGACTTCCCGGTGCCCACCGACATCGCCCACACCTGCGTCTTTCTGGGCAGCGACGAGTCGGCAGCGTTGAACGGCCACGACTTCGAAGTCACCCACGGCATGAAGGTGCGCAAGGAAAGCCGCAGCACCTGGGTCAGCCGGCCGACGATGCGCACGGTCGATGCCAACGGCCACACCGTGTTGCTGGTCGCTGGCGATCATCTCGACGAAGCGATGGCGATTGCCCGCTTGCAGGCCGAGGTGGGTGCCCGCGTGGTGTTGGGCCTGCCGCGCGAGGCCGACTGCGCCCGTGCCCGCGAGCAACTGAGCGAAATGCGGCATGGCCAGCGTGTCGAAGTGCGCGTGTTCGACCGCACCGACCCGACCACCATGGACGCCGCCTTGGCCGACGATTACGGCGGCCCCATCACCGGTGCCATCGTGATGCCGGCGCATCACGCCGAACGCTTCAGCGGCGAACTGTGCGAGGCCAGCGACGACGACATGGAGCGCTTCGTCGACGAAGAACTGGGTGGCGCGATTGCGGTGGCGCGCATGCTCAGCCGTTACTGGAAAGAGCGCACCGACCTGCAGCAGGAACCGCGCTTCGTGTTCCTGACCAATGGCAGCGACGGCGGCGTCAACGCCTGGGCCAACCTGCTGCGCTCGGCGATGGAAGAACTGATCCGCGTCTGGCGCGACGAGAGCGAAATCGACGTCAAGCTGGGCCGCCGCAAGTTCCCCGAATGGGGCAACCAGATCATCCGCTACGACAACACCGAAGCCGAGAACGTGCCCTTCACCGCCGGCCACACCGCGCGGCTGTTGTTCAAGGAACAGCGCATTCGCCAGGTTAATTTGTACCTGCCGAGCAGCATTGTCGAAGCCAGCGGTGCGCGACGCGCCACCATCGGTTTCACCGAGAACCTGGCGGGCTTGCACATCGGCAAGGTCGCGTTGATCACGGGTGGCTCGGCCGGCATTGGCGGCGCCACCGCGCGCCTGCTGGCGCTCGGCGGCGCCAAGGTGATGCTGGCCGCGCGGCGTGAAAGCGAGCTCATCGCCGTACGCGCCAAGATCGTCGGCGAACTGGAAGACATGGGCTATTCAGGCGCCGAGCGGCGCGTGCGCATCCTGCCCGGGGTCGACGTGGGGCAGTTGCACACGCTCAAGCCCGCCGTACACGCCACCCTTGCTGCTTTCGGCCGTATCGATTACCTGATCAACAACGCCGGTGTTGCTGGCGCTGAGGACATGGCGGTCGACATGGACCTGGCCGCCTGGACCGCCACGCTGGACGCCAACCTGGTGTCGAACTACGTGCTGATGCACGAAGTGCTGCCCATCATGAAGAAGCAGGGCAGCGGTTATGTGTTGAACGTGTCGAGCTACTTCGGCGGCGAGAAGTACATGGCCGTGGCCTACCCGAACCGCAGCGATTACGCCGTCAGCAAGGCCGGACAGCGAGCGATGGTCGAAACGATGGCACGCTTCCTGGGCCCCGAGGTACAGATCAATGCCATCGCCCCCGGCCCGGTCGAAGGCGAACGCCTGAAGGGCACGGGCAGCAGAGCAGGTCTGTTCGAGCGTCGCGGCCGCTTGATTCTCGAGAATCGCCGGCTGAATGCCGTTCACGCCGCCATCGTCAAGGCCGTTCGCCGCGGCATGGGCGTCGAAGCGTTGCTGTCCCGGCTGGCCAGCAACGACGTGGCCGCGATGGCGATGGACGGCGAGGCGCCCAGTGAGTTGCGCGCGTTGGCCATGGCCGCCCACAAGGAACGTACCGACGATTGCAACTGGGGCAGCTATCTGGTCAGCGCCGACATCGCCGAGCGCCTGATCGGCCGGCTGCGCCTGGGGGGTTTCTTTCTGGCCATCCCCGAATGGCAGTCGCGCAGCGGCACCGATTGGCTGGCGCGCGTTCCGCCCGAAGACCAGCCCTACCTGCCCCCGCGCGCCGTTCAAGAGGAGGCCGCCAAGGTGCGTAATGGCGTGCTGTCGCTGCTGCACCTGGGCAAGATGCCGACCGAGACCGAAGTGGCGCTCGCCACGGTCTACTTCCTGGCCGACCGCGCTGTCAGCGGCGAGACCTTCATGCCTTCTGGCGGTCTGAGTCTGGAGCGTTCGATCACCGAGCGCGAACTCTTCGGCAGCGCCAAGCGCGAACGCCTGGACATGATGCGTGGCCGCACCGTGTGGCTGATTGGCGAGCATCTGGTCGAGTACCTGGCCGAGGCCGCGCGACAGCTGGTGAACGAATGCCATGTCGGCCGCGTCGTCGTGCTGTGCCGCACCGCTGAGGGTAGTGCCGGCATGCGTGCGGCCCTGCGCGACATTCCGCCCGACTTGCTGCATGTTGCCGAAGTCGGTGACGATATCGAAGGGGGCATCGACACTGCGCTGGCCCAGCACGGCTATCCGGCCACCATCGTCAGCACACCGTTCGTGCCGCTGCCCGACCATCTGTTCCCGACCGCAGACGCACCCGACCGTGCTTCACTCAGCCCCGAGGACTTCCGGCAGATGGTGCAGGACAACCTGACGCATCAGTTCCGCGTGGCTCGCAAGGCCAGCCTCATCGATGGCACCCAGCTGGTGCTGGTGTCACCCGACGTACCGGCAAATGCAGACAAGAGCGGTGCAGGTTTCGCGCTGGCCAACTTCATCAAGACCACGCTGCACGCCTTCACGGCCACGCTGGCGGTCGAGAACGAGCGCCTGGTCCACGATGTGCCGGTGAACCAGATCAACCTGACACGCCGCGCCAGAAGCGAAGAACCCCGCAATGCCGTCGAGCACGAGGAAGAGGTCAAGCGCTTCGGCCGCGCGGTGCTGCTGGCCGGCGCGCCGCTGCCCGATGCGGAAGATTCGCGCTATCGCTCGCGCATCTACCGCGGGATGGCGATCACGGTCTAGTGCGCTGCTGAGCAGGTTCACGCCGGCGCGGGCGTCCTGGTTTGGGAAGATCGCCCAAAGCAGAGATGCCCGGCCCGCAAGCAAGGCTTGCAGCGTACGAAACTAGATTTTCAGGACCTCGAGCGCCCGGTCCATGCCGCCTTCGTTGATCGACAGGCTGGCTTCGGCTCGCACAGCGGGCTTGGCGTGGAAGGCGATCGAAAAGCCGGCGGCGCGCATCATCGGCAGGTCGTTGGCGCCGTCGCCCACGGCGATGGTCTGTGCGGGGGTGATGCCCATCAGGTCGGCCACGTCCAGCAGGGTGCGAAGCTTTTCCGTGCCGTCGACGATGTCGCCCCAGGACTGTGGAAGCAGGGCGCCTGTCAGCAGCCCGTCCACGACCTCCAGCACGTTGGCGCGCGCAAAGTCCAGGCCCAGGCGCGCCTGCACGCGGCTGCTGAAGAAGGTGAAGCCGCCACTGACCAGCAATGTCTTCAGCCCCGCCGCGCGGCAGGCGGCAACGAATTCGGTCACGCCCGGGTTCAGCTGCAGGCGCTGGGCGTAGACCTCTTCCAGTGCCGATGCCGGCACGCCGCGCAGCATGGCCAGGCGGCGGCGCAGGCTGTCCTTGTAGTCGGAGATCTCGCCGCGCATCGCGGCTTCGGTGATGGCGGCAACTTCGGCCTTGCGCCCCGCGGCGGCGGCCACTTCGTCGATGCACTCGATGTTGATCAGCGTCGAATCCATGTCGAAGGCCACCAGGCGGAAGTCGGCCAGGCGCAAGGGCGGGTGGGTGGTCATCCGGTGCGGTCTTTCTGCGGGTGAACGACGGTGGGCGGGTCAGTGCACCGGCTCGGGCTGGCCCAGCGACCGCAGGATGTCGCGCAGGTAATGCGCGCGGTCGGCGGCGCTGGCAATCTCGCGCTCGATGCGCAGCTTGTGGTTGCCGGCCAGCTTCACGGCACGATTCTTCTGTACCAGTTCGACGATGCGCTGCGCCGGCACTGGCGCCTTGTCGCTGAAGATGATGCTCATCAGCTTCGGGTTGGCGTCGATCTTCAGCACGCCGTAGCCCCGCGCCTGCACGCGCAGGCGGTGCGTGTCGAACAGGGTCTGGCCCTGCGTGGGCAGCTTGCCGAAGCGGTCGGTGATTTCTTCCAGCAAGGCATCGATCTGTTCTGCCTTCTCGGCCGAGGCCAGCCGCTTGTACAGGTTCAAACGCGTGTGCACGTCGCCGCAGTAGGCGTCGGGCAGCAGGGCCGGGGAATGCAGGTTGATCTCGGTAGTGGCGGCCAGCGGGTTCAACAGGTCGGGTTCCTTGCCCGCACGCAGCGAACGCACGGCCTCGGAAAGCATTTCGTTGTAGAGCTGGAAGCCCACTTCCATCATGTTGCCGCTCTGGTTTTCGCCCAGCACTTCGCCCGCGCCACGAATTTCCAGGTCGTGCATCGCGAGATAGAAGCCGGAACCCAGTTCTTCCATGTCCTGAATCGCCTGCAGGCGCTGCGCGGCCGGCTTCGTCAGGCCTTCCAGGTCGGGCACCATCAGGTAGGCATAGGCCTGGTGGTGGCTGCGGCCCACACGGCCGCGCAACTGGTGCAATTGGGCCAAACCGAACTTGTCGGCGCGGCTCATCACGATGGTGTTGGCCGTGGGCACGTCGATGCCGGTTTCGATGATGGTCGAGCACAGCAGCACGTTGTGGCGCTGCGCCACGAAGTCGCGCATCACGCTTTCAAGCTGGCGTTCGGGCATCTGGCCATGGGCCACGGCGATGCGGGCTTCTGGCAGCAGTTCTTCCAGCTTGTGCTTGCGGTTCTGGATCGTCTCGACCTCGTTGTGCAGGAA
>JBBQAW010000117.1:0-10867 GCA_038316815.1 Burkholderiales bacterium | reverse complement strand
GCTGCGTGAACTGGCCTGGTTCAGGTCGGCATCAAATATCCAGACCTTCTGGCCGTCGCTGACGATGACCTGTTCAAAGGGCTTGTTGTACGCAAACCGGAAGCGGTCGGGCCGGGCGAATTCGAAGTCGCCACTGGACTGCTTCTTGCGCACGCCGTCAGTGGCCGTCACCGTCTGTGTGAAGCTGGCCGTGCCCGACTTCACGTCACGCACGAAGTCGCGCAGCGTGCCCACCGCATCAGCCCAAGCCGGCGCAGCAAGAAACAGCGAAGCAAGGAAACCAACCACAACCAAGCAAACGCCGCGGACCCGGCTGCGCCGGGCAGCCAGCGTTGCCCCCCTGGGGGGGAGCGGCGCAGCCGCTACGGGGGGGAGCCCCATTGCCCCCCTGGGGGGAAGCGGCGCAGCCGCTACGGGGGGGAGCCCCGTTTTCCCCCTGGGGGGGAGTGACGCAGCCGCTACGGGGGGAGTCCTATTCATCGCGTTTCGGGACAAGAATGTCCCGGTTTCCGTTGTGTCCCATGCCCGATACGACCCCCTGCACTTCCATTTGTTCCAGCAGCCGCGCGGCGCGGTTGTAACCAATGCGCAAGTGTCGCTGCACCAGCGAGATGCTGGCCTTGCGGTGTTGCAGCACCACCGCCACAGCCTGGTCGTACAAGGCATTGCTTTCGCCGCCGGGGCCGATGTCGCCACCGCTGCCACTGCCGCCACCGCCCAGGGCGGCATCTGCCTCACCACCGTCGAGCGTGCCCCCTTCGAGGATGCCTTCGATGTAGTTCGGCTCGCCCTGGGTCTTTAGGTAGCTGACGACACGGTGCACTTCGTCGTCGCTGACGAAAGCGCCGTGCACACGCACCGGCACGCCGCCGCCAGGCGTGAGGTAGAGCATGTCGCCCTGGCCCAGCAGGGCCTCGGCACCCATCTGGTCCAAGATCGTGCGGCTGTCGATCTTGCTGCTGACCTGAAAGCTCAGACGCGTCGGGATGTTGGCCTTGATCAGCCCGGTGATGACGTCCACGCTGGGCCGTTGGGTTGCCAGCACAAGGTGGATGCCGGCAGCGCGTGCCTTCTGTGCCAGGCGGGCGATCAGTTCTTCGATCTTCTTGCCCACCACCATCATCAGGTCGGCGAGTTCGTCGATCACGATCACCACATGCGGCAGGCGTTCCAGGGGTTCGGGTGCGTCGGGCGTCAGGCTGAAGGGGTTGCCGATCTTTTCGCCGCGTTCTTCGCTTTCGGCGATTTTCTTGTTGTAGCCGGCCAGGTTGCGCACACCCATCGTGCTGAGAAGTTTGTAGCGCCTTTCCATTTCGCCCACGGCCCAGTTCAGCGCATTGGCAGCCTGCTTCATGTCGGTGACCACGGGCGCCAGCAAGTGCGGGATGCCTTCGTAAACGCTCATCTCGAGCATCTTCGGGTCGATCAGGATCAGCCGCACGTCGCGCGCTTCTGCCTTGTAGAGCAGGCTCAGGATCATCGCGTTGATGCCCACGCTCTTGCCCGAACCCGTGGTGCCGGCCACCAGGCAATGCGGCATCTTGGCCAGGTCGGCCACCACCGGGTTGCCGACGATGTCCTTGCCCAGGCCCATCGTCAGCAGCGAGGCAGAAGCGTTGTAGACCTCGCTGCCCAGAATTTCACTGAGCCTGATCGTCTGGCGCCGTGCATTCGGCAGTTCCAAGGCCATGTAGTTCTTACCCGGAATGACCTCGACCACGCGGATGCTGATGAGCGAAAGCGATCGCGCCAGGTCCTTGGCCAGATTCACGACCTGTGCGCCTTTCACACCCGTGGCGGGTTCGATCTCGTAACGCGTGATCACCGGGCCCGGTGAGGCCGCCACCACCCGCACCTCGACACCAAAGTCCTTGAGCTTTTTCTCGATCAGCCGGCTGGTCATTTCCAGCGTTTCGGGCGTCACCAGCGGTTCGCGGCTGCGGTTGGCATCCACCCCGTCCAGCAGGTCGACCTGGGGTAGCTTGGTCTGCACCAGTTCGGCGAACAGCGGCTTCTGGCGTTCCTTCAGCACACGCTGCGAAGGCGGGATGTCAGCCGCCACCGGCGCGATGACGATGGGCGTGTGCAATGGGGCTTCGTCGCCTTCTTGTCGCTGGTCTTCAACTTCCAGCTCGCGTTCGCGCAGGGCCTGCTCGCCGATGCGCCGGTCTTCCTGCTGCGCGATCAGGCCCTGGCGGCGTTCGCGCAGGCGGTCAAAGCGTTCGCCAATGGTGTCGGCCAGCGCCACCCAGGAAAAGCGCATCGCCAGCCCCATGCCCACCACCAGCAGCGCAATCCACAGCACCCCGGAACCCGCAAAGCCCAGCCAGTGCATCGAAGTGAGCCCCAGCCAATGGCCCAGCACGCCACCGGCATGGCCTGGCAGCAGCGTTTCCCAGCGGTACAGACGGGTCCATTCCAGCGCCGTGCTGGCGCCAAGCAGCAACGCCAGGCCCAGCCAGAAGAGGCCGCGAGCCCAGGGTGCTTGCGCGTCGGTGGCCGCAGGCCGGCTCAGGCGGGCCAGGCTGCCCAGCCAGGCGCGCAGGCCCACCGGCACCAGCCACCAGGCCGAGAAACCCAGAAGGAAATAGGCCAGGTCGGCCACGCGCGCACCCAGCAGGCCCACCTGGTTGTGCAACGCATCGCCCGTACCCGAGGTGGTGAAGCCTGGGTCGGCCGGGTGATGACTGAACAGCGCCAGCGTGAACAGCAGCCATGCCAGGGCGCCTGCGGTCAGCAAGGCCTTGCTGCGCAGGCGCAGCAACATGCCCGGGCCAGCTGTGGCGGCAAGTTCGGACGGTGCGGCGGCCGCGAAGCCGTCACCACGCATGGCACCCAGTGGAAAACTCATGCCGCCGATTGTGTCTGATGGCGCAGCAGCCAGCGCGCCAACAAGTGCAGCGCACGCTCAGCACTTCAGTCGTTCTGCAAGCGTTCCTTCAGCACCACCCAGCCGTTTTCCTGCGTTTCGATCACGCCGCGGTCTTCCAGGTCTTTCATGACCCGGCTGACCATCTCGCGTGAAGCGCCCACCACCTTGGCCATGTCCTGCCGGCTGACCTTGTGGCGAATGGTCTTGGCGCCGTCTACCTCTTCGGCCATGTCCAGCAAAGTGCGGGCCACGCGGCCGTAGACATCCAGCAGGGCGAGCGATTCGATCTGCCGGTCAGCGTTGCGCAGGCGGCGCACCAGGCCGCGCATGATGCCGTAGCTGAGCGTGCTGTTTTCGGGCAGGCAGCGTGCGAAATCAGCGCGTGCCAGCACCAGCATGTCGGTCTGGATTTCGGCGCGCACGGTGGCGGAATGGGGCTCGTTGTCGATTAGGCTCATTTCGCCGACATAGTCGCCGCTTTCCAGCACCGCCAGGATGACTTCGCGGCCGCGCGTGTCGGCCGTCAGCACCCTGGCCCGGCCGTTGAGCAGGATGAACAGCGCATTGCTCTTGCGGCCCTGTTCGACCACCAGTTCGCCGCGGCGAAAGCGGCGTTTGACGACGCTGTCGGCAATCGCCTGCGCCTGTTCGGCGGTCAGCATCGAGAACAACGGCACGCGGCGGATCAGGTCCAGGTTGGACAGCATCGACATCGTCAGGCTCCTCTTGTTGTTGACCCCGGTGGGGCCGCTGCCTGCAGGGACTGTTGCCAAGCCTATCTGCAAGAATCGCGCTATTGTGCAGATTGACAGGCTTGCAGCCCCCTCGGTGTAAGCCAATGTAGTCTGTAGCGTCTAATCGAAGCGACGCAAAAAAGCGCGGCAAACCCGCGCAATTCCATCGTTCAGTCTGCGCGCACCCCACCCAAAGCACCCGCCCCCATGAGCCAAATAACCCAACACGCCCGCGTCCTGATCCTGGGTTCCGGCCCCGCCGGTTACACCGCCGCGCTGTACGCCGCACGCGCCAACCTGCACCCGATGCTGATCACGGGCATTGCCCAAGGCGGCCAGTTGATGACGACGACAGATGTCGACAACTGGCCAGCCGATGTGGAAGGCGTGCAGGGCCCGGAACTGATGGAGCGTTTTCTGAAGCATGCCGAACGCTTCAACACCAAGATCGTGTTCGACCACATCCACACCGTCGACTTCAGTCGCCGGCCATTCACGCTGTCAGGCGACTCAGGCATCTACACCTGCGACGCGCTGGTCATTTCCACCGGCGCCAGCGCGAAGTACCTGGGTCTGCCCAGCGAAGAAGCGTTCAAGGGTCGGGGCGTCAGCGGCTGTGCCACTTGCGACGGGTTTTTTTACCGCAACCAAGACGTGTGCGTGGTCGGTGGTGGCAACACCGCGGTAGAGGAAGCGCTGTACCTGTCGAACATTGCGAGCAAGGTGCACCTGATCCACCGGCGCGACAAGTTCCGCGCTGAAGCCATCATGATCGACAAGGTGGCGGCCAAGGTTGCGTCCGGCAAGATTGAAATGCACCTGTGGCAGACCCTGGACGAAGTGCTGGGCAACGAAGGCGGCGTCACCGGCGTGCGCCTGCGCCAGGTGCAGGGCGGCGATATGAAGGACTTGGCCGTGACCGGGTGTTTCATCGCTATTGGCCATCAGCCCAATACCGATATTTTCCGCGGACAGCTTGAGATGAAGGACGGCTACATCATCACCCGCACTGGGCTGCAAGGCATGGCCACGATGACCAGCGTGCCCGGCGTCTTTGCGGCCGGCGACGTCCAGGACCACATTTACCGCCAGGCCATCACCAGCGCCGGCACGGGCTGCATGGCGGCCCTGGATGCACAACGCTTCCTGGAACAGCAAGCCGACTGAACGAGTTGATCTGCCAAACGCCCGCAAAGGCGCGCTATACTCGCAGGCTTTGCTGCAGGCACTTGCCGCGGTGAACCGTCCAACCTACCCCCAAGAACGCCGCGGATTTACCGTGTGTTCTTGCAGCATTCCCAGGAGAGCGTCATGGCACGCGTCTGTCAAGTTACCGGCAAGGGCCCCATGGTGGGCAACAACGTTTCGCACGCGAACAACAAGACCAAGCGTCGCTGGCTGCCCAACCTGCAGTACCGCCGTTTCTGGGTCGAAACCGAGAATCGCTGGGTGCGTCTGCGCGTAAGCAACGCTGCCTTGCGCCTGATCGACAAAAAGGGCATCGATGTGGTCGTCGCCGACCTGCGCGCCCGCCACGAAATCTGACCCCGTCATTTAGGAGAACACCATGGCGAGCAAAGGCGGACGCGAAAAGATCAAGCTGGAATCCACTGCGGGTACCGGCCATTTCTACACCACCAGCAAGAACAAGAAGACCACGCCCCAGAAGCTGGAATTCCTGAAGTTCGACCCGAAGGCACGCAAGCACGTGCTTTACAAGGAAATCAAGCTGAAGTGAGGTTGTCAAAGACCTGCTGCTGAAAAGCCCGCCCTCGGCGGGCTTTTTTGTTTCCACTGCGGCAATCGGCTTCAGGGCAGGAGCGCGTGCTGGTCAAGAGCACCGGATGCAACCGTCGAGAAGCGAGAAGCGAGAAGGACTCCGGAATAATGGTAAACCCTCGGATATGTTAGGGTGCGACTTCCGGGAGATTTCGCCATGACCGCAGTTTCAGACCTTTGCCGCCGGCCTGTTGGTCTCGACCAACCGGTGTCACGCGACACCGTAGCGTTCGACTGGCGCAGCCCTTTGCTGGGGATGCCCTTCGATACTCTGCGCTGGGCCTACGCCGCTGGAGTTCAGGGTGGGTTGATACCGATATCGCTGCTGGCGTCGCATGAGTTCGGCTTGGCCGTGGTGAAAGCGGAGCAGATGGCACTGGGCCCGTGGGCGCGCCGGCTCTGAGGCTGAGAGTCTTTCGTTCACGCCCACTCATCACGCCAAAAGACGCCCGCTCGTTGTTGTAAATGCGCGCCACAGGCCGAGTTATGGCTGTGCTTTGCGCCTAAATCGGACGCCTTTCGACGCGCTGCTCGGCCAAGCTCGAAAAACTCTCAACCTCTGAGGCCAGGCGAGAGGGAAAAAGCAAGGAGAGAAGACGCGGCAGGGACGCCCATCACTAGCGCCCCCCGCACAGATCAGAGCACGCGCAATTCACGCACTCGGCTCCCACCTCGAGGGGCTGACGGCAAATCGTTCGCAGCCACCCAGCGTGGTGCGCGGTGCGCAGCCGCTGTCAGCCAGATCGGCCCTGGCGCATCGGCGTCCTTCATCCAGGCCTCGGCCTCGAACTCGCGGGTGGACAGCGCCGCGTAGAAAGCCTGCCGCGCCACCGGGCCGATGTCGTGGTTGAGCAAAGCCTCTGCCGCAGCCTGCTGCACGGGTAAGTCAAGATCTGGTCCGGGGCATGCCTGTTTGCATGATGGCCACCATCTGGTCGATCAGGTCGCGCTTGGCCGGGCGCTCATCCAGCACCTTCATCTGCTGGCACAGGCGGTCAAAATCAGGGTTGTTGTCGTTGGTCATGTTTTCGCCGTCGTGCAGCGTCTTGCTGGCCTTGCAGGTCAGCAGCAACAGAAAGTTCTCGGCGTCGGGGTCGTCGGCGTTCCAGCCCATCGAGAACACCTTGTACTGGCCCTTGCAGGTCTTGTCCTGAAACGGGCTGTTGCCGGAGGCGCGCACTTCAAGTTGAAGGCCCTGTTTGGCGAACTGGCGCACCATCCAGTCGATCTCGGGTTTGCGCTCGGGGTTGGGCGGGTAGTTGAAGTCGAAGTTCAGCAGCAGGGCCTTGCCGGCACGTTCGTCGCAAACGTCGCCATGGTCGCCCTTTGTCAGCAGTGCCTTGGCGTCTTCGATGGGCCGGCGCACGGCGCGTCCGCCTGCGGACAGGCTGGGGTCGGCCATCCCACTGTGGGGGTCGGATTCAAACCTGCGCACGTGAGTTCACGTGAATCGAAGATGCCCGTCGGCACCGGGCTTACCGCCGCCAGGCCGGCGCGCCTGAGGGACCATCTTGCTGTATTCCTCCCGGTCGATGGCCATGCTGATGGCCTGGCGCAGCTTGCGGCTGCGTTCGCCCTTGGCCGGCGTGTTGCCGTGGCCGAACTCGGGGTCCAGCATGTTGGCAAAGACGCCGAAGATGGGCGCCGTGATGCGTGTCGCAGCCTGGCGCTTCAGGGGTAGACGAAGTCTTCAGTCACCAGTTCCCGCGTACCCTGGTGTTCGAAGTCCCGCGCCGCGCGCCCGGCGGCCAGGCCGTGATAGCACCGACGACTCTGTTCGTCCAGCGCAAAGGCCGGGTGCGGCTGAAAGCGCACAACGGGCGGCGACGTTCGATTCAGGAGCTTGGGCGAACTCTCGATAGCGGCCGTGAACAGCGTGTTGCCGCTAGCCGCACCAGCGGGCCAGGAGTTGTTCCTGCAGCCAGCCAGCAGCCCGGCCGCCAGTCAAAGACTGAGAAGGCAGCGCAGGTACTTCACCAACCGATGAGCGTGTCGCGCCCCTGTACCAGCAGCTGCACCGTGCGGCCCACGGGCAGGGTCACCTTCGTGGGCATGTGTCCGAAGGGCAGGCCTGTGAGCACAGGCACCGACAGTACAGAACGCAAGTGCGCAACCACCGTCTTCATGTTGAAGCCGCGGTCCAGCGGCGTAGGCTTCCAGGCACTGAACTGCCCCAGCACCACGGCCTTCTGCGCCGCCAGCACACCGGCCTGGTGCAACTGCAGCAGCCCACGTTCGATGCGGTAGGGATGTTCGTTCACGTCTTCCAGAAACAGCACGCCGCCCTTGATGAGCCGGGCCGCCGGCCAGTGCGGCGTACCCAGCAGCGACAACAACATGCTGAGATTGCCGCCCCACAGCCGGCCGCGAAGGTGCATGCCATCGAAGCCGGGTTCAGTGCGAAAACCCACGGCTTCCAGTTCGCCCGTCATGGCTTCCAAAAAACAGTCGCGGGTCACCTCGTCCACGCCGCCTGCTTCGTCTGTGCGCCCGAAGTCGTCGGTGGCCATCGGCCCGGCCCAGGTGCAGCCAGCGCTGCCGACGTGCGCGAGCAAGCCTGTCTGCAAGGCCGTGAAGTCGCTGTGGCCGACCCAGCGTGTGCCTTGCTCGATGCTGTGCGCCAGCAACGGCCAGTCAATGCGATCCAGCAGTCGCGTCAGGCCGTAGCCACCACGGGTTGCCATGGCCACGGAAGGCGCCGCAGCGGCCACGCGGTGCAGGGCAGCCAAACGCACGTCGTCGCTGCCCGCCAAGCGTTGGTAGCGCGCACGCGCTGATTCGTCCACATGCACCTGCAGCCCGCAGCCCTGCAGCCTTCGCGCGGCCAGGGTGATGGCTGCCGGGCGCGCAACCACACCGCTGGGGGAAAAAAGGTGGATCGAAAGCGGCGGGGTCGTCATGGGGCGCGAGGTTCGGCGGGCGGCGGGGGGGCGGGCAAGTCGACTTCCAGAGTCTCGGCCGTCGGGATGGGCAGATCTTCGCCCGAATCGCTCTCGGGCTCGGCCAGGGCATCTTCGCGCCCGGCCCTGGCTGGGCTTTGCGCCCTTTCCGCCCTTTCCGCCTTGTGCTGCGCGCGGCGTTCGGCAAAGAAGTCGCGCAACAGCGTGCCGCAGGCCGGTGCCAAGACGCCGCCGGCCAAGGTGGTGTGGTGGTTCAGGCGTGGCTCGGCAAACAGGTTCAGTACGGAACCTGCAGCGCCCGTCTTGGGGTCGGGCGCGCCGAAGACGACACGCGCCAAACGGGCGTGCAGCAAGGCCATCGCACACATGGCGCAGGGCTCCAGCGTCACGTACAGCACGCAGTCGGGCAGACGATAGTTTTCCAGCAGCGTGGCCGCGTGGCGCAGGGCAACGATCTCGGCATGGGCGGTGGGGTCGTGCGTCGTGATGGGCCGGTTGTAGCCCGTGGCCACCACCTGCAACCCGCTGGGCGTGGGCCGGGCGATGACGGCGCCCACCGGCACTTCGCCCACCAGCCAGGCGTTGTGCGCCTGGTCCAGCGCCAGGCGCATGCCGTACTCGTCAAAGGCCGCTTGAGCGACGTCCGACAGCGACGCGAATGGGGCTGTCATGCTGACTGTTGCCAAGCCTGACGGCGCGCGGCGCGGTCTTCCTGGTGCTGGCGGCGGGCGTCGGCCACCCATGCCGAAATGTCCAACTGCGCGAGCGCAGCAACAACAGGTTGCAGGGCAGCTGGCAGGCGGACGGCAGGCGTGCGTTCATAGACACGGCCAAAGCCGTCGCGCGCCAGCCAGCCGGCGTCCACAAGCCAGCGGCGCTGTTCGACATGGTCGGTGTCGAGCCAGCAAGCACCACCCGCCAGCGCCGCCTTCAGCGCTTGATTGACCTGCGCTTCGCTCAGCGTGTGCGCAGGCAAAGTGGCCCAAACGCAGCCCAGCGCCCAGGGCAACTGGGGCGCGAGCAAACTGCCCAGATGCACGCCGTCCTTGACGACCAGGCGTTGCAGCCCCGCGGCAGTGAAAGTAGAGGTGTCGGCCGGCATGCCGCAGATTGTGCCCCTCGCCTAGAATGGCGGCTTCAAGCAAAGGAAGCGTGGCCGAGCGGTTTAAGGCACCGGTCTTGAAAACCGGCGACGGCTTATCCCGTCCGTGAGTTCGAATCTCACCGCTTCCGCCAGACCTACACTAAGTCCTTGATTTGCCGATAAGTTCTTGTCCATCAAGGACTTATCAGGAGCGGGTATGCCAAAAACATATGCCAAAACAGGTCAAGAACTCGAAGTGCCAAAGTACTTTTATCAACCGACGAACTCGAGCGTCTGGTACGTCCGGCTCGTGCCGCCCAAGCACACCGCCCACGCGGTCACGGAACGGGAGTTCAGACGGTCTACTGGCCAATCCGACCTGAAGCTGGCTAAGCCGGTCGGCCTGACGATGGTCGGAACTAAGTTGCAAGAATGGAACGCGCTTGCACGAGCAGTCCAACCTACGCGGGCCACACTGACGTCCATTACTGACGACGTCATCCGGGACATCTGCAGCGAACGTCTCTACTCCTGGATGCGAACAGACGATGACGAGCGCGCCTCGGGCCTGAGCGAAGAGGAATTCCAGTCCGTCGAGGATTTCTGCCGCCTGACGGATACGGCCATGAGAAGCGCGCTGTCCAGAGGCAAGGCATCGACACACTGGCCCAACGTCGTCGATTCGCTGCTGGACTGGGCCGTTGACCTCGGTTACCAGCTCGAAACCGCCGATGCGCGCTTTCCAGACCTCGTGTTACGTCCGCCGATATTTCGGGCCTGCGCAAGCCAGATGTCCCGAGGACTTTAAGAGGCTTCTTGAGAACGCCGCCTGATCAAGGCTGGGACGAGGCGCAAACAAGATAGGCCGGTACTCCTTTGTTATCGTGAAGTTGCGAAGCAACACGGAACAACTAAGACCAGCCTATGCACCGAATTCTAGCCAGCATCACCAGCCTCGAACAGCACGCTCAGGCATTGGCCGGCGACAGCGAGGCCTACCGTCCGACGGCGTGCCCGCGGTGCCAGCGTAGCGGCCTGTGGCGACACGGCTTCTATGAGCGGAAGGCCGACCGCCGCGTCGGCGTCGGCGCCGATGAATCGCTCAATCCTGTTGCGGTACCGCGCTTTCTATGCCCGGCCTGCGCGCGTACCTGCTCGCGGCTGCCGGCGTGCATCGCGCCGCGGCGCTGGTACGACTGGGCCGTGCAGCAGTTCGTGCTGCTGATGCTGCTGGCCGGCTGCTCGGTGCATCGGTGCGCCTCTTGCACGGGCCGGGAACGCCACACCGTTCGACGCTGGCGCGACTGGTTGAGCGAACGCAGCGAGGTCTTCGCCTTCTTCCTGCGCAGCCGGCACCCGGAGTTCGGCTGGTGTACATGCCGAACGTCGCGCGGTGTTACGTCCGCCGATATTTCGGGCCTGCGCAAGCCAGATGTCCCGAGGACTTTAAGAGGCTTCTTGAGAACGCCGCCTGATCAAGGCTGGGACGAGGCGCAAA
>JBBQAW010000116.1:0-10884 GCA_038316815.1 Burkholderiales bacterium | reverse complement strand
GAGGCCAGTTCCGGCACCACCCCGCCATAGGCCTGGTGCATTTCGACCTGGCTGTGCAGCGCGTCGCCCAGCAGCCGAGGGGCGGCGCCGTCGCGCACTTCGACCAGGGCCACGCCGGTCTCATCGCACGAGGATTCGAAGCCCAATACTTTCATGGCGTCAGTTCAGATTTTTGTGGGCACGCTGATTACATGACGGAACTCGACGCCTTTTCGGGTGTCTGTCTGTCTCCTCAGCAGGGCATTTGCCCTATTTGGCCTTCTCTCTTAACGGTGAGAAGGCCATTTTTTTGGCATGGCAGCCGTCTGGTGCACCACCCTGGGGCGGCCCGCCCTGGTAGCCCTGGCGGCTAGTGGTTTTCCCGGGCGTGATTGACCGTGTATTTCGGAATTTCGATCGTCACATCTTCGTCCGACATGATGGCCTGGCAACTCAGGCGCGAGGTCGGCGTCAGGCCCCAGGCGCGGTCGAGCAGGTCTTCTTCGCTTTCGTCCATCTCGCCCAGCGAGTTGAAGCCCTGCTTCACGACCACGTGGCAGGTGGTGCAGGCACTGCTCATCTCGCAGGCGTGTTCGATGGCGATGCCGTTCTCGAGCAGGGCTTCGCAGATGGATGTGCCGCGTGGCACGTCGATCGTGTCGCCCTGGGGGCAGAGTTCGGCGTTCGGCAGGATGCGGATGATGGGCATGGGGTTGGTCAAATCTCGTCGAGCGTGCGGCCCGACAGCGCCTGCCGGATGCCCTGGTTCATGCGTGCGGCCGCGAAGGCCTCGGTGCCTTCTGCCACGGCCTTGACCGCCGCTTCGATGGCCGGCGTGTCGGTACCGACGGCCACCGCTTCCAGCTGCGCCAGCAGTTCATGGATGGCCTGTTGTTCGTCGGCGGCCAGCAAGGCGGCGTCGGCGGCCAGCGCCGCGCGCGTGGCGAGCAACATGCGCTGGGCGTCGACCTGGGCTTCGCGCAGCGAACGCGCGGCCATGTCGCCTTCGGCATGGGCAAAGCCGTCTCTCAGCATCTGTGCGATCTGGTCTTCAGCCAGCCCGTAACTGGGCTTGACGACGACCGAGGCCTCGACACCGGAGCCTTGTTCACGGGCGCCAACGCTCAACAGGCCATCGGCGTCGACCTGAAAGGTAACGCGGATGCGCGCCGCGCCAGCCACCATCGGCGGAATTCCGCGCAGCTCGAAACGCGCCAGGCTGCGGCATTCGCTGACCAGGTCGCGTTCGCCTTGCACGACGTGGATGGCCATCGCCGTCTGGCCGTCCTTGAAGGTGGTGAATTCCTGCGCCTTGGCCACCGGAATCGTGGTGTTGCGCTCGATCACGCGTTCGACCAGGCCACCCATGGTTTCCAGACCCAGGCTCAGGGCGATGACGTCCAGCAGCAGCAGTTCGCCGTCGCGGCTGTTGCCAGCCAGGGCATTGGCCTGGACTGCTGCGCCGATGGCCACTACCTCGTCGGGGTTGACATTGGTCAGCACCGGCTGGCCGAAGAGTTCGCTCACCAGGCTGCGCACCAGGGGCATGCGGGTGCTGCCGCCCACCATCACCACGCCCTGCACTTCGTCGCGCGTGACCTGCGCGTCGCGCAGCACCTTGCGCACGGCGGCCAGGCTGCGGTCGATCAATGGGCGGGACAGGTCGTCGAGTTGTTGACGCGTGACCTTGGCTTGCGCCATCCCGCTCACCAGGTTTGCCTGCCAGGTGGCAACCGGGGCGTCAGTCAGCGCTTCTTTCACGCTGCGCGCGGCCACCAGCGCGGCACGCTTGTCGTGCGGGCTGAGGCCGGCGGTCTCAACGTTCACGCCAGCCTGGGCCAGGGCCCAATCAGCCAGGGACTGGTCGATGTCGTCGCCGCCCAGTGCAGCGTCGCCGCCCGTGGCCACCACCTCGAACACACCCGCGCTCAGCCGCAACAGGCTGATGTCGAAGGTGCCGCCGCCCAGGTCGTAAACGGCATAGAGACCTTCACTGCCATTGTCCAGCCCGTAAGCCACGGCCGCTGCGGTGGGCTCGCTGATCAGGCGCAGGACATTCAGCCCAGCCAGTTGCGCGGCGTCTTTGGTGGCCTGGCGCTGGGCGTCGTCGAAGTAGGCCGGCACGGTGATGACCGCGCCAAAGATGTCGTCGGTGTCGAAGCTGTCTTCGGCGCGCTGGCGCAAGCTGGCCAGAATCTCGGCCGAGACTTCGACCGGGGTTTTCTCGCCATCGCGGGTGGCAATCGCCAGCATGCCGGGCCGGTCGACAAAGCGGTAAGGCAGCTTGCTGGCGCCGGCCACGTCGGCCAGACCGCGGCCCATGAAGCGCTTGGCAGAGACGATGGTGTTCTCGGCATCTTCGGCCTGCGTGGCGTGGGCATCGAAGCCAATCGAGCGACGGCCGCCTTCAAGGTAGCGCACGACCGACGGCAGCAGCACGCGCCCCTGCTCGTCAGGCAGGCATTCAGCCAAGCCATGCCGAACAGCAGCCACCAGCGAATGCGTGGTGCCCAGGTCGATGCCAATGGCGATGCGGCGCTGATGCGGGTCAGGCGTTTGGCCGGGTTCGGAAATCTGCAGCAGAGCCATCGGGTCGGGGTTATCTGGTGGGGGCAGCGGGCAAGGTCAGCGGAGAAGGTCAGCGGACAAGCTCAGCGGGCGGGGTCGAGGACGTCGAGTCGACGCTCGATGTCCTGGCGAAAGCGGCGCATGAACATCAGCGCCCGCACCTGCTGAGCAGCAGCAGTGGGCTGGTCGTCTTCGTCCAGCAGCCGCGCGGCATCGGTCAGCGCCGTGTGTTCCTGGGTGTCCAGTTCTGACTGCAAGGCCTGCACTTCGTCCAGGCCGCGCGCGTCTTCCAACGCTTCGCGCCAAGCCATCTGCTGCATCAAAAAGTGGGCGGGCATGGCGGTGTTGCGTTCGGCATCGACCGAGGCGCCACGCAGTTCGCACAAGTAAGCGGCGCGCTGCATCGGGTCTTTCAAGCGCTGGTAAGCCTGGTTCACACGCACGGCCCATTGCATGGCCATGCGCTGGGCCGACGCGCCTTCACTGGCGAACTTGTCGGGGTGTGTTGCGGCCTGCAGGCGGCGCCATTGCGCGTCGAGTTGCGCGCGGTCCAGCGCCAGCTTCGGTGGCAACCCGAAGAGGGTGAAGTCGTCGTCGTCCAGCCTCAAGAGGGCGTCAAACGCGGAACGACTCGCCGCAACCGCAGCGGTCTTTCTCGCGCGGGTTGCGGAACTTGAAGCCCTCGTTCAGGCCTTCGCGCACGAAGTCGAGTTCGGTGCCGTCGATGTAAGGCAAGCTCTTCGGGTCGACCAGCACCTTCACGCCCTGGTCTTCGAAGATCATGTCTTCGGGTGCCACGTCGTCGGCGTATTCCAGCTTGTAAGCCAGGCCCGAGCAACCCGTGGTCTTGACGCCCAGGCGCACACCAACGCCTTTGCCACGCCGGTTGATGTAGCGCGTGACGTGACGGGCAGCGGCTTCGGTCAGGGTGACAGACATGGGGACGTGGACCTCAGTGTGCCTGGCTGGCTACCGGCGCAGCAGCAGCGCCGTGCTTGGCCTTGTAGTCCTGCACAGCAGCCTTGATGGCGTCTTCGGCCAGGATCGAGCAGTGAATCTTGACTGGCGGCAGCGCCAGTTCTTCGGCGATCTGCGTGTTCTTGATCATCGCCGCCTGGTCCAGGGTCTTGCCCTTGACCCATTCGGTGACGAGCGAGCTCGACGCGATGGCCGAACCGCAGCCGTAGGTCTTGAACCGCGCGTCTTCGATCAAACCCGTCTCTGGGTTGACCTTGATCTGCAGTTTCATCACATCGCCGCAAGCAGGTGCGCCGACCATGCCGGTGCCCACGCTGTCGTCTGACTTGTCGAAGCCGCCCACGTTGCGCGGGTTTTCATAGTGGTCGACGACTTTTTCGCTGTATGCCATGGTGTTTGCTCCTTGTTACGGGGTTTCAGTGGGCAGCCCACTGAATCGTGCTGATGTCGATGCCGTCCTTGAACATTTCCCACAGCGGGGACAGTTCACGCAGCCTGGCCACACGGTCTTGCAAAGTGTTGACCGCGTAATCGATTTCTTCGACCGTCGTGAAACGGCCGATGGTCATGCGCAAGCTTGAATGCGCCAATTCATCGCTGCGACCCAAGGCACGCAGCACATAGCTGGGTTCAAGGCTGGCACTGGTGCAGGCGCTACCGCTGCTGACGGCGAGGCCCTTGACGCCCATGATCAAAGACTCACCTTCGACAAAATTGAAGCTGGCGTTGACGTTGTGTGGCACACGGCGTTCGACGTCGCCGTTGATGAAGACCTGCTCCATGTTCGAGATGCCGTCCAGCAGGCGCTTTTGCAGCATGCGGATGCGCTCAAGTTCAGTGCCCATCTCGGCCTTGGCGATGGCGAAGGCCGTGCCCATGCCAACGATCTGGTGCGTGGGCAGCGTGCCGCTCCGCATGCCGCGCTCGTGACCGCCGCCATGCATCTGTGCTTCGAGCCGAACACGCGGCTTGCGGCGCACGTACAGCGCGCCCTGGCCCTTGGGGCCGTAAGTCTTGTGCGCCGACATGCTCAACATGTCGATCGGCAATTCGGCCATGTCGATGAGCACCTTGCCCGTGGCCTGGGCCGCATCGACGTGCAGGAAGATGCCACGCTCACGGCACAGCGCACCGATGGCGGGGATATCTTGAATGACGCCGATTTCGTTGTTGACGAAAAGGATTGAAGCCAGGATGGTGTCCGGACGCAGGGCGTCCTTGAAACGGTCCAGGTCGAGCAAACCGTTTTCCTGCACGTCCAGGTAGGTGACTTCGAAACCCTGGCGCTCCAGTTCGCGCATGGTGTCGAGCACGGCCTTGTGCTCGGTCTTCAGCGTGATCAGGTGTTTACCGCGGCTGGCGTAGAAGTGCGCCGCGCCCTTGATGGCGAGGTTGATCGACTCGGTAGCGCCGCTGGTCCAGACGATTTCGCGAGGGTCGGCATTGATCAGGCTGGCCACCTGCTCGCGCGACTTCTCGACTGCGGCCTCGGCCTCCCAGCCCCAGGCATGGCTGCGGCTGGCGGGGTTGCCAAAGTGTTCACGCAACCAGGGAATCATCGCGTCGACAACGCGCGGGTCGCACGGCGTGGTCGAGCCGTAATCCATGTAGATGGGGAAATGCGGGGTCATCGTACGGTGCTCTTGCTGGGGGGATGTAGGGCGGGAAACAGATGGCTTCGATACGTTCATTTCATGAACGTGTTGCCGAAAGCAAAGACCGAATTTGGCGCGGTGATCTTGATCGGCTTGACCACCGGCTGGCTGGAAATGGCGCGCTTGACCGGGGCTTCGTCGATCGAAATGCCCTTGGCGAGTTGTTCGTCGACCAGCTTCTTCAGCGAAATGGACTGCAGGTACTCGATCATCTTGGTGTTCAGGCTGGCCCACAGGTCGTGCGTCATGCACTTGCCGCTGTCTTCGCCCATGCAGCCCTCCTTGCCGGCGCAGTCGGTGGCGTCGATGGGCTCGTCGACGGCCGTGATGATGTCGGCCACACTAATCTCGGCCGATGCCCGGCCCAGCGAGTAGCCGCCGCCTGGGCCTCGCGTGCTTTCGACCAGTTCATGGCGGCGCAGCTTGCCGAACAGCTGCTCCAGATAGGACAGTGAAATCTGCTGGCGCTGGCTGATGGCCGCCAATGCCACCGGGCCTGCGTTGGAACGCAGGGCGAGGTCGATCATGGCGGTGACAGCGAAGCGGCCTTTGGTGGTGAGACGCATATGGAAATCTCCTTGGGCCGGCAATGCCAGCTTGGTACAGCGGATCGATGGTTCTGGGTGATTGGGTCTTTGAAGGGCCTTTGAGACGCCTTCAAATCCCCTTGCAGGACCCATGTAGGACCTGTTCCCCACTATTTTGGTCAAGTATGCCTTAAGCCGACTGTTTTAGTCAAGCTTTCGGCCGGGCGGGCGCCTGTGCCAGCAGCTGGGCCACCAAGCCGTCGCAGGCATCCTCAACCAGGTCCAGCACACGCTCGAACCCGGCCGGGCTGCCGAAGTACGGGTCAGGCACGTTCTTAACACCGGCATGCCGCCGGGCGTGGGCCAATAAAAGCCCGATCGTGGCGGTATGTCCCTCGGGGGCTTTGTTCCGCAGCCAGGCCATGTTGTCGTGGTCCATGGCCAGAACCCACTGGTGACGCTGAAAGTCATCGGGCTGCATGGGTCGGGCGCGCAATCGGCTCAGGTCGTAGCCGCGGCGGGCTGCGGCGGCAATGGCGCGCGGGTCTGGCCCTTCACTGGTGTGGAAGCCGTGGGTGCCAGCCGAATCGACGCGCACCTGCCCGGCCAAACCGGCCTGCTGCAGCTTGAAGCGCAAGACGCCCTCAGCCGTCGGAGAGCGGCAAATGTTGCCCATGCAAACCATCAATACGCCCAAGGCGCCGCCGGGGCCATCCGCGGCTGGTTCGCGCTGAAACAGGCGCTTGATGCCGTTGATCATCTTGCGCTCTTCGCGCCACCGGCGGGTAACGGCGGCGTGAGCGGCGTAAGCGGCACGAGGGGCGCGAGGGGCACGAGAGGCACCACGTTCAGGTCATGTCCGGGCGCGCCGAAGGCCTGTTCGCGCAGCAGGGCCAACTGGTCACGCGTTCTGGCCGCCTTCTCGAATTCAAGGTTGCGAGCATGTTCGAGCATCTGCTTTTCCAGCAGCTTGATGCGCTTGCCCAGGTCTTTTTCGCTCATGGCTTCAACCTCGGCCGCAGCTTGCGCGTTCTTCAGGTCGTCCTTGGCCGTCTTGTCAGAGACCACGCCATCGATCAGGTCGCGAACCTTCTTGTTCAGTGCCTTCGGTGTGATGCCCATGGCCAGGTTGTGCGCAATCTGCTTGGCGCGCCGCCGTTCGGTTTCGCCAATGGCCGCCTTCATGCTGTCGGTCATCTTGTCGCCATACAGGATGGCGCGGCCGTTGAGGTTGCGCGCAGCACGGCCGATGGTCTGGATCAGGCTGCGTTCAGAGCGCAAGAAACCCTCCTTGTCGGCGTCCAGGATGGCGACCAGGCTGACTTCAGGCAAATCCAGACCCTCGCGCAGCAGATTGATGCCCACCAGCACGTCGAAGGTGCCCAGGCGCAGGTCGCGCAGGATCTCGACACGCTCGACCGTGTCGATGTCGCTGTGCAGGTAGCGCACCTTCACGCCGTTGTCAGACAGGTATTCAGTCAATTGCTCGGCCATGCGCTTGGTCAGCGTGGTGATCAGCACCCGCTCGGCCTTGTCGACGCGGATGCGAATTTCCTGCAACACGTCGTCTACCTGGTGCGCGGCCGGGCGCACTTCGATTTCGGGGTCGACCAGGCCGGTGGGCCGCACGAGCTGTTCGACCACTTGGCCCGTGTGTTCCTTCTCCCAGTTCGCGGGCGTGGCCGAGACGAAGACGGTCTGGCGCAACTTGCCTTCGAATTCGTCGAACTTCAACGGCCGGTTGTCCAGCGCGCTGGGCAGGCGGAAACCGTACTCGACCAGAGTGGTCTTGCGCGCCCGGTCGCCGTTGTACATGCCGCCGAACTGGCCAATCAGCACATGGCTCTCGTCCATGAACATCAAGGCGTCCTTCGCCAGGTAGTCCACCAGCGTCGGTGGCGGGTCGCCGGGCTTGGCGCCGCTCAGGTGCCGGGAATAGTTCTCGATGCCCTTGCAGTGGCCCACTTCCTGCAACATTTCCAGGTCGAAACGGGTGCGCTGTTCCAGGCGCTGGGCCTCGACCAGCTTGCCCGACTTGACCAGTTCGTCCAGGCGCAGCCGCAGTTCGTCCTTGATCGTCGTGATCGCGTCCACCACCCGTTCACGCGGGGTCACGTAATGGCTACTGGGGTAGACCGTAAAGCGCGGAATCTTCTGCCGCACCTTGCCCGTCAGCGGGTCCAGCAGCTGCAGGCTTTCAATCTCGTCGTCGAAAAGCTCGATGCGCAGCGCCAGTTCGCTGTGTTCGGCCGGAAACACGTCGATGGTGTCGCCACGCACGCGGAACGAACCGCGGCTGAAGTCCATCTCGTTGCGTTTGTACTGCATGCGAATCAGCTGCTGGATCAGGTCGCGCTGGCTGACGCGGTCGGCCACGCGCAGCGTCATCACCATCTTGTGATAGTCGGCGGGGTTGCCGATGCCGTAGATGGCGCTGACGCTGGCGACGATGACCACGTCGCGCCGCTCGAGCAGGCTCTTGGTGGCGCTCAAGCGCATCTGTTCGATGTGCTCGTTGATCGCGCTGTCCTTCTCGATGAACAGGTCGCGCTGCGGCACATAGGCCTCGGGCTGGTAGTAGTCGTAGTAGCTGACGAAATACTCGACAGCGTTCTTCGGAAAGAACTCGCGGAACTCGCTGTACAGCTGCGCTGCCAGGGTCTTGTTGGGGGCGAAGACGATGGCCGGCCGGCCCAGCTGGGCGATGACGTTGGCCATCGTGAAGGTCTTGCCCGAACCTGTCACGCCCAGCAGCGTCTGGTACTGCAGGCCGTCGTGAATACCTTCAACCAATTGCGCAATGGCCGTGGGTTGGTCGCCGGCCGGCGGGTAAGGCTGGTACAGCTGGAAAGGCGAATCCGGGTAGGACACGAAGTTTCCTGCCTCGGGTTCCGCTGGTTCTTTGGCAACTTCGTGCAGGTTGGAAGGGAAGGAAACGGTCGCGCTCATCGGGGCGTCCTAAAATTCGTGTTCAACCCGTCAGCCTACATCAGCCCAGGAAAGACCACGATGTCATTGTTCACTGCCGTCGAGATGGCCCCGCGTGACCCGATCCTGGGCCTGAGCGAACAGTTCAACACCGACCCCAACCCCGCCAAGGTGAACCTGGGTGTGGGCGTGTATTTCGACGACAAGGGCAAGCTACCCGTGCTGGCCTGTGTGGCCGCGGCTGAAAAGCAGCTGCTGGAAGCGCCAAAACCCAAGGGCTACCTTCCCATCGACGGCATCGCCACTTACGACAAGGCCGTGCAGGCCCTGGTCTTCGGCGCCGACCACGCTGCGGTGCAGGCCGGCTTCGTCGCCACTGTGCAGGCGCTGGGCGGCACAGGCGGACTGAAGCTGGGCGCCGACTTCCTGCACAAGCTGAACCCGGGCGCCAAGGCGCTGATCAGCGACCCCAGCTGGGACAACCACCGCGGCCTGTTCAGCAGCGCCGGCTACACCGTCCAGGCCTATCCGTACTACGACGCCGAAACGCGTTCTGTACGTTTCGACGCCATGCTGGCCGCGCTGAACGCAGCAGACGCCGGCACCGTCGTCGTGCTGCACGCCTGTTGCCACAACCCGACGGGCTGCGACATCACGCCCGCGCAGTGGCAGCAGGTGGTGGCCGCCTGCCAGGCGCGCGGCCTGGTGCCTTTCCTCGACATGGCCTATCAAGGCTTTGGCGACGGCATTGCCGAAGACGGCGCCGTGGTGCAGTTGTTCCTGGCCAGCGGCATGGACTTCTTCGTTTCAACCTCGTTCTCGAAGAGCTTTTCGCTCTACGGCGAACGCGTGGGCGCGCTCAGCGTCGTCTGCAGCAGCCAGGAAGAAGCCACGCGCGTGCTGTCGCAGCTGAAGATCGTCATTCGCACTAACTACAGCACCCCGCCCACCTTCGGCGCCACCCTGGTGGCCACGGTGCTGACCACGCCCGCCCTGCGTAGCATGTGGGAGGAAGAACTTGCGGGCATGCGGCTGCGCATTCGCGCCATGCGCGCCGCGCTGGTCGATAAGCTGCGCGCGGCCGGCGTTGCGGGCGACCTGGACTACATCACACGCCAGAAGGGCATGTTCAGCTATTCAGGCCTGAACGCCACGCAAATGCAACGTTTGCGAAGCGACTTCGGGGTGTACGGTCTGGATTCGGGCCGCATCTGCGTGGCCGCGTTGAACAGCGGCAACATTGACGCCGTGGTTGCAGCGCTGGCCCAGGTGATGGCTGAAGACACCCGCCACTGATCAAATTGCTGCAGTGCAGCAATTGACGTACATTTGTGCATTCAGGCATAGCCCTGCGACCGGAGACAAACATGCTCTATCAGCTGTATGAAGCCCAACGCGCCTTGATGGCGCCCTTTTCCGAATTTGCCAGCGCCACGGCCAAGCTTTACGACCACCCGCTGTCGCCCTTCGCTCAGCTGCCCATGGCCCAGCGCACATCGGCCGGTTTCGACCTGCTGCACCGTCTGGCCAAGGAATACGAGAAGCCGCCCTTCAACATCACCAGCGCGCGCGTCGGCACCGTTGACGTTGCGGTGCAGGAACAGGTAGCGCTGGCCAAGCCCTTCTGCCGGCTGCTGCGCTTCAAGCGCTTCACCGACAACGAAACAGCCCTGGCCCGCATGAAGGCCCAACCCACCGTTTTGCTGGTGGCACCGCTGTCGGGCCACCATTCAACGCTGCTGCGCGACACGGTCAAGAGCCTGCTGCAAGACCACAAGGTCTACATCACCGACTGGACCGACGCGCGCATGGTGCCGCTGTCCGCAGGCCCGTTCCACCTGGACGACTATGTCGAATACGTGCAGGAATTCATCCGTCTGGTCGGCCCGAACGTGCATGTCATCTCGGTCTGCCAACCCACGGTGCCGGTGCTGGCCGCCGTTTCGTTGATGGCCAGCCGGGGCGAGACCACACCGCTGACCATGACCATGATGGGCGGCCCCATCGACGCCCGCCTCAGCCCCACCGCCGTCAACAACCTGGCGACGAACAAGAGCCACAGCTGGTTCGAGAACAACGTCATCCACCGTGTGCCGCGCAACTTTCCAGGCGCAGGCCGCTCCGTTTACCCCGGCTTTCTGCAGCACACCGGCTTCGTGGCGATGAATCCGAACCGCCATATGAGCAGCCATTACGACTACTTTCAAGATCTGATCAAGGGCGACGACGGCAGCGCCGATTCGCACCGG
>JBBQAW010000115.1:0-10925 GCA_038316815.1 Burkholderiales bacterium | reverse complement strand
GACGCGCGCATCGTCGTCGACGGCACGCTGCCCAGCGGCGGCGGCGCGTCGGGTGCCTACCCGCACCTGGCCATCCTGCCGTACCCCAGCAGCCAGGAACAGGAATGGCCTTTGAAAGGCGGCGTGCTGGCCAGCGTGCGCCCGGTCCGCCCCGACGACGCCGACATGCTGCAGACCTTCGTGCGCGGCCTGTCGCAGGAAAGCCGCTACTTCCGCTTTGCCAGCGCCATCAAAGAACTGCCGGCGCGCGTGCTCTCGCGCTTCACGCTCATCGACTACGACCGCGAGATGGCCCTGGTGGCGGTGGTCAAGGACCCCACGGCTGCGGACGGCACGGAAGCGCCGGAACGCATGATCGGCGTGTCGCGCATCGTCGCCAACCCCGACGGCACCAGCTGTGAATTCAGCCTGGTGGTGGCCGACGACTTCAAGGGCCAGGGCGTGGGTTCGCGCCTGATGGGCGCCATCATCGAGCAAGCCCGCAGCAAGGGGCTGAGCGAAATCATGGGCCTGATCCTGACCCACAACACGGCCATGCTGCGCTTGATGACGAGTTTGGGCTTCAGCCTGGGCCCCTGCCCCGAAGACCCGGACTTCAGGGTCGCGACAAAACAGCTTTAGTTTCCACTTCAATCAACAGCGCGCGCAGTGCGGCAGCATTGTTGGGGTCGTCAGCGGCGTCGATGGCGTCGATCAAGACTTCACGAATGTGGTCGGGCTCGACGAGCTCCATGTCCCAGTCAGGGAACAAACGCTCGTGCGATTCCTCGACTGCGCTGAGTTGCACCACGCGCATGTGGCGCGGGTCGACGGCGATCATGCCCATCAGATGCAAGACCTTGTCACGCGGACCTTCCAGCCACTGGAAGAAGATACCGCTGCCGAAAACCAGCATGCCCGTGACGCCGTGGATGGGGTTCCAGCGCCGCGCGGTGGCGATGATGGCGGCCACCGCAACATCGTCCACACCGGGTGCGGCGCGGCTGCAATAGACCAGGTTGTAGAGCATCGGGCCATCGCGCTGGTAACCCGGTTCGTCGGCAATGGATGTCATGGCAGAGGCTTCAGTGCAGGAAGTGGTCGAGTTCGGCGCAGAACGCGGCCGGTTGCTCGAAGTACATCAGGGCGCCAGTGTCCTTGAACACGCTGATGCGCCAGTTGGTGCGATTCTGAATGGTGTGCTTGCCCCTGTAGTCGGTGAAGTCACCTCGGGTACCGTAGCTCATCCACACGGGCTGCACCAGATTTTCGTACAAGGCATTGATATCGGCGCTGAACAGAACCGCGCTCAGGAAGTGCAGCGGCGCGTAGTGCGCACCGCTTTGGCGCGTGGTGACCAGGTCGTACTGCCAAAGCACTTCGTCGATCTGCTTCGACCCCCAGGTACGTTCCAGGAAGTAGCGGATGACACCTGGCCGCGTGAGACCACCGAACAGGGTTGGGCCCCAGCCGCGTTCCCCCGGGCCGCGCAGGGCCTTCAGCAGCCAGGACGGGCCGACACTTCCGCCCGCCGGCCCGTAACGCCGCTTGCGGCCGTTGAAGCCGGTCGGGCTGACCAGGGCCAGGCGGCGAAAGGCAGCCGGGTTCTCGACGGCGGCGCGGGCCGCGTACTCGCCCCCCAGCGACAAACCCAAAATGTCCACCTGCGGCGCGTTGTGCTGCTCACGCAGCCAGGCTGCAGCCTGGTGCAGAGCGTCAGCCATCAGGCGCGGGGTGTAGGCGCGGTCGCTGCGCTCGCTCAGGCCGAAGCCGGGCAGGTCGATGGCCAGGACGGGGCGGGTCTGGCGCGCGTGCTCGTAGATCGGGCGCATTTCGGCGGCTGAACCCGAGGCGTTGATGCTGTGCACCAGCAGCAATGGTGGTGGGCGCGATGGCGATGGCGATGGCGATCGAGATTGCGAGTCCGATGGCGATTGCGGCACCAAAATTTCAGCAGGGCAGGCGTGATAGCCACCCAGGCGCCCTGCGTGGCCGGGGATGTCGACCTGGGCGCCTGAAAGGGCCAGCATCTCGGCAGGCACGGGCGTCATCGCAACGGGTTCCTTGCTGGTGCGGGTTAGCGCTGCATGGTAGCTGCAGCCGGCCCGACCACAATCGCGCACCCGAAAAGAAGGCCCTGCACCGCAGGCCGCGCCTGCGAATGCACAAGACGATCTTCGACACCCCCGTGGTGAACACCCTGCTGCGCGGTCTGTCGCGCGGCGTGCTGAAGGCCCTGGGCTGGCGCGTGGAAGGCAGCCTGCCAGCCAACGCCGCCAAGTCGGTGCTGATCGCCGCCCCGCACACCAGCAACTGGGACCTGCCCTACACGCTGATGGTGGCCTTCTGCCTGCGCCTGAACATCCACTGGATGGGCAAGGCCAGCATCTTCCGCTGGCCTTTCGGCCCGGTCATGCGCTGGCTGGGCGGCATTCCGGTGCGGCGCGAGACCAGCAACAACCTGGTGGCGGCCTCGGCCGCAGCCATCATCGCGGCCGACGGCCCGCTGCAACTGGTAGTGCCGCCCGAAGGCACACGCGGCAAGACCCGGCACTGGAAGACCGGTTTTTACTTCATCGCCCTGCAGGCCAAAGTGCCCATCGTGCTGG
This sequence comes from Burkholderiales bacterium, assembly GCA_038316815.1. Classification (GTDB taxonomy): domain Bacteria; phylum Pseudomonadota; class Gammaproteobacteria; order Burkholderiales; family Burkholderiaceae_C; genus Rubrivivax. The sequence continues at coordinate 8,337 of JBBQAW010000115.1, read as the reverse complement.
CCTACATGGACTACGAACGCCGCATCAGCGGCCTGGGGCCGGTGTTCCAGCCCACCGGCGATGTCGACGCCGACATGGCCGAGATCAAGCGCTTCTACGCCCCGTTCAAGGGCCGCAACGCGACAGAGTTCGACGCCGGCTGAGACCGAAGTCCGCGGACCCTGGTGCAGTGTTCGACGCTATGTGGAACACAAAACCGCGTCCTGGGTCGCCTGGCGTCCTTGCAAATCCGCGCGATGCAAAAGAGCATCGCTGTGGTTTGCGCCTAGCCAGACAACCCAAGCCACCTGTTTTCTTGAGTTCCACACAGCACCCAACACTGCACTAGAACTCGATCGCTTCCAGCCGCAGCCCACGCGTCAGCAGCAGGGCGCGCGCAAGTTGCGCGTCTTGCCGGCGCATGAAGGGCCAGCAGACGACGCGCCAGTCATCGCCTGCGGGCATCAGTTCCACCAGCACGGGTTCGCTGGTGTAGCTGGCCAGCAGCGCCCGCACGGCTGTCTGCACCTGTTCGCTTTCGGCGCGGGTGCGCAGCGGGCGGGTGGTCAGGGCGAAGCTGGGGCCGATCTCGGCCAAGGCCTGGGCCGGCGGTGGGGGCTGTGCGCTGGGGTTGGCGCCGGCTTGCGGAGCAAGCCGCGAAAGCGGCGCCTGCGGTGCTGGCGCCGAAAGGCCCCGGGCTGCACGCAGGTCGGCCACTTCCTGGCGGGCGGCGGCCTTGGTCGCTTCGTCCAGCGGTGCGACCAGAGGCCGCACCCAGGGGCTCTTGCGGCCGGCGTCGGCCGCTCGCGGTGGCGGGTCGTCGGGCGGCAGGCTGGGTGGGGGTTGGGGATCGGGCTTCAGAGGCGTCAGGGGCTGCAGCGGCAACGGCGGCAATGGCGGCAATGCAGACTCTGCGTCCGGGCTCGCCGCCGGCATCCCGCCGGCCATCGCCAGCGTGGTTTCGGCCGCCGATGCTGCTTGAGACGCAGCCGCAGACGTTGCCAAAGACGCAGCGTCGTCGGCAGCAGCCGACGCCGCCGCCGCCGCCTCGGCAGAGGCCCATGCCGAGGAAGCCGCTGCTTCAGCCAGCGCAGCGGAATCGGGCAAGGCGGCGTCCACGGCCGCTGCCGATGCGGCGTCTGCCGGTGGACCTGCGGCCAGGCCTGGTTCCGCTGGCTGCGGGGCAAGCACGCGCTGCAAAGCGGCCTGCAGCGTGGCCACGCCCGGCCATTGGGCGAGGGCGGGCATGCTGGAAAATCGGGCTGCAGGCGGCAGCATCGGCTGCGCCAGCACCAGCGTGACGAGCGCCAGCCCGGCCAACGCACTGCTGGCGCGTTGTGGGCTGAGCAGGCGCGGGCCGATGACCTGCAGCGGGCTGGCCGTACCGCGCGGGTCCGCAGGGTCCAGCGCACCCATAGCGCCCCAAGAGCCCAATGCGCTCCCGGACCCCAACAACACGCGCACCCGGCGCGAACCCAGCTCGACCGCGGCGGTGGCCACATAGAGATGCGTCAGGCCGTTGTCTTGCAGCACCTTGGCCGGGTCGGCCAGCACTTCGCGCACGGGCTGGCCCGCCAGATCGGGGTGCAGCCGGCCATGGCGCAAGGCCCAGCCTGCGGTGCGCGCGGCGGACAAAGGCGCGATGAAATCTTCGCTGTAAGCCGCCTTCAGCGCGCGCCGGCGGGCGCTGAATTGCGCCGCATCGGCGCGACGGGTTTGCCAGGCAGCGCGCAGTGCCAAAGGCCATGCCTGCGCACGCTGCAAACCACGCTTGAACCGCGCCAGCAACCGCTGCGGCAGGGGCAATGCGGCAGCCGGCCCGGCAACCGCACTGTCGTGCCCCGCGGCCTGGCCTTGGGTGCGTTCAAGCGCACGTTCAAGCGCACGTTCACGCAGGCTTGGTGCCGGCTCGGGCACGGCAGGCGCCAGCGGCACCGACAAGGTGGGCAAGGCATGGCCAGCCAGTGGCGCGGCACCGGGCCGCTGCACAAATGGCAAGGCGACCCAGCCCACACCCTGCACTTGGGCGGGCGTGATGCGGCGGGCCAGCGGATGCCGGTTGTGCCAGGCCGCCACGCGAGCAGCGACATCGTCCGGGCGGAGTTCGTCCATATGGCAGACGATTGTTCCGGCCGGCCCCCAGCCCGAAGGCCGCAACAGCGGCAGCTTCGGCGCTTACTTTCGGCGCTTACTTTCGGCGCCTACTTTCGGCGCCTACTTTCGGCGCTTACCTTCGGCGCTTGCTTTCGGCGCTTGCTTTTGGCGCTTGCTTTCGGCAATTACTTAAGGCATTTACTCTCGTCACTGCCCGGGTTGCGCTACACGCCCTGCCTGGCCCGCATGGCCCGTCTGTCCCGCCCGGCCCGCCTGTCCCGCCTCTCCCGTCCATCCTGCCTATGTCGCTATATCGCCGGCAATACCGTGCCGCTGACTTCGCCCAGCCCAATGCGCACCGCCCCCGGCGCCTGGCAGAAGGCACGCAGCGTCACGGTGTCGCCGTCTTCCAGAAAAGTGCGCGTCTGGCCATCAGGCAGGCTGATGGCCTGCTTGCCGCCCAGCGAAAGTTCCAGCAAGCTGCCGCCCTGCCCGGCCGCCGGGCCCGACAGGGTGCCGGTGCCGAACAGGTCGCCGGTAGCGAGGTTGCAGCCGTTGCTGGTGTGGTGGGCCAGCAGTTGCGCGGGGGTCCAGTAGGCGTCCAGCGCGTTCGACTGCGATAGGCACACGGCAGCCCGCCCGGCCTGGCGCATGGCCGCGGTCTGCAGCCAGACTTCGAGCGTGATGTCGATGGCGCCGTGTTCACGGTTGAAGCGGCTGTCCAGATAAGGCAGCGGTTCGGGGTCGCCTTCGGGCCGCTGCACTGGCCGGCGGAACGGCGCCAGCGCGTCCAGGCTCACCAGCCAGGGCGACACGCTGGTGGCAAAGCTCTTGGCCAGAAACGGCCCCAGAGGCTGATATTCCCAAGCCTGCATGTCGCGCGCCGACCAGTCGTTGAGCAGGCTCACGCCATACAGATGGTCTTCGGCGCGGTCCATCGGCACCGGCTGGCCCAGTTCGTTGCCCACGCCAACCCACAGGCCCAGTTCGAGTTCGTAGTCCAACCGCCGGCAAGGCGCGTAGATGGGTGGCGCATCGGCACTGGCCTTGATCTGCCCGCGCGGCCGGCGCACGCCGCCGCCCAGGCCGACCGAAGACGCCCGGCCGTGGTAGCCGATGGGAACCCACTTGTAATTTGGCAGCAAAGGGTTGTCGGGCCGCATCAGCGTGCCGACGGTGACGGCGTGGTGGATACCGGCATAGAAGTCGGTGTAGTCGCGCGGAACCAAGGGCAAAGCCATGTCCACCGCCGCCTGCGGGTGCAGGCAAAGTTCAAGAAACGGTGCCTGTTCGCTACCCTCGGCCAATGCCGCCGACAGCGCCGCCCGCAACTGCACCCAGGCGCGGCGGCCCAGCGCCATGAAGGCTGCCAGGTCGCCCTGCGCCAACGGTTCCAGCAGGGCGGGCACGTCGTCGGGCCACGGGCATTGCTGGCGCGCCAGGGCCAGGTCCAGCACCTGGTTGCCGATGGCCACGCCCACGCGCCAGGGCGGGTGTGCCTGGCCATCGGCCGCGCGCGGGCGAAAGCGGCCCAGCGGCAGGTTCTGCACCGGGAAGTCGGCGTCGGGCAGGTTGGCTGAAGTCACCCAGCTGCGCAGCGCGGGGTCGTGGGTGGCGTCGGTGAGTGTGTTCATGTTGACAAGCTTAGGGCTGGAAGGCGTCGCACAGGCCGGCCCAGCAATCGGCATAGCGGCCATCGAGTGCGGCGCCGCCGTTCATGGCCCAGGCCGTGGGCTTGAAACGCCAGCGGCTCTCGAACATGAAGGCCAGGGTGTGTTCGAGCTTGTGCGGGGCCAGCACGGCGTTGCTGGCCTTGTTGAAGGCCTCGGTGTCGGGGCCATGCGGCACCATCGTGTTGTGCAGGCTCATGCCGCCAGGACGAAAGCCTTCGGGCTTGGCGTCGTACTGGCCGTGCACCAGGCCCATGAATTCGGCCATCACGTTGCGGTGGTACCAGGGCGGGCGGAAGCTGTCTTCCATCACCAGCCAGCGCGGCGGAAAGATCACGAAGTCGCAGTTGGCCACGCCTGGGGTGTCGCTGGGGCTGGTCAGCACAGTGAAGATGCTGGGGTCGGGGTGGTCGATGCTGATACTGCCGATGGTCATGAAGCGCGCCGTGTCGTACTTCATCGGCACCAGATTGCCATGCCAGGCCACGACGTTGAAGGGCGAGACGGCCTGCGTTTGCCACAGGCTCCCGCCGTATTTCTTGACCAGGGTGAGCTGCCGCACGTCGGCTTCGAAGGCGGCCTGCGGGGCGATGAAGTCGCGCGGGTTGGCCAGACCGTTGCTGCCGATCGGGCCCAATTCGGGCAGGCGAAAGGGCGCGCCGTAGTTCTCGCACGCGTACAGGCGTGTGGGCCCGTCCACGCCCACGCTGAAGGCCAGGCCGCGCGGCAGCAGAACCACTTCGCCTGGCGCTACATGCAGCAGGCCCAACTCAGTGCGGATGTGCAGGACGCCCTGCTGCGGCACCAACAGCATTTCGCCATCGGCGTTGACTAAGGCGCCGTCCATGCTTTGGTTGGCCAGCACCAGGTGCACGGCGATGCCGGTCTGCGCTTCGGCGTCGCCGTTCACGCACATGGTGCGCAGGCCGGTGATGAAATCCATGGGTGGGTCTTCCGGTATTGCCACCGGGTGCCAGCGCAGCGGGTCGGGCGGCGGGTTTTCGCCCTCGGCAGCGCCGGTCTTCCAGTGCGGCTGGGGCAACGGCTTGTAGGTACCGGCCAGCACGCTGGGTTGACGCCGGTAAAGCCAGCTACGGCGGTTTTCCGCGCGTGGCGCGGTAAAGGCGCTGCCGCTGATGAGTTCGGCGTACAAGCCCAGTGGCGGGCGTTGCGGGCTGTTGCGGCCGATGGGCAGGGCACCAGGCCGCGCTTCGCTTTCGAAGTAGTTGCCGAAGCCGGTGTGCAGGGTGTCGTTCATGGGGGGCCCCTTGGATGCGCGGGCGCAGGCGGCGCGGCGCGAACATCAAGGCCAGAACTTTAGCCGCCGCCAGCAGGCAGCCAGCAGATGTGTCGCAAGGCGCCAAGTTGAGGCGAAAGCGCCATGGTTTGGCGGATAGCGGGCGCCATCCGTCGCGGCCGGCCCAGGTTGCCGGCCGACCTGCTACAGGGAAGGTCGACGGCGTGTGGCAACTAGGCAGTAAAGGGCCGTAGCCGCGTCGATGTTCACGCGAAGTGAATTCCGGTCAATTGAACCGAATCACTGCGAAGAGGGGCACAGCAGAACTCTGCTCGCTGGTTCAATTCGGCAGCCATCGGCCCGTTGCGGACGGTCGTTCGTTCGTCTGTCCGTTTAATATTTTTTGCTTGCTGGCTTGGTCCCCATGCAAAGGCGGGCTTGGCTTGGCTGCGGCGCTTATGTTCGGCGGTCGGCGCGTGGCGCCGACTTCCCTGCGGCCCGGGCCAGAGGCCCGGGCCTTCGCCAGGCACAAACAGTCCACAGGACTGTTTGTGTCCGGGCTCAGTGCATCGGTCCCGCGGCCCCATCGCGGAACTCGTTTCGTTCGCTTCGCTCTCTGCGCTCAAACACCCGCGATGAGTCAGTTGACGAATCGCGCTGCGCGCGAGGCCGCGGGCCCTGCGCTTCTCGGCGCCTCTCGTGCGCGCCGCAGCCAAGCCAAGCCCGCCTGTGCAGCCCACATGGTTGCGTGCCACGGTTGCGCGCAGACATGGTGCCGGGCTGCGGCAGTCGGGTGGCCCCCGCAGCGAAGTAAAGGAGGAGCTGTCGGCCACAGGCCGGCGGCGGGGGAGAGAGCCCGGACACAAACAGTCCAGTGGACTGTTTGTGCCTGGCGAGCGCACAGGGCGCAAGCCCTGGGCATGAGCGGAGGGGGCCACCCGGCTGACGTAGCCAAGGGACAACGCAAGCACGCCGAAGGGTCCGAGAAGAACGTCCGCAAATGACGAGAACCGAACGACCGCAATGGGCCGAAACCGCAGGTTCGCTGGCTTGATCACCAGACACTCAGTCGACATTTGAGCCGGGAAATCTTCCTGAGCGACACCGAAAGTCAGCAGTCCGGCAGAGACCGGCCGCGGTAGCAACCGCTGCACTGCTGACGCCAACGCCGCGAAGGCGAAAAGGTGGCGGAGGGTCGAGTCGGGCTGCCCAGAGGACTAGGCCACCGGCCGGTGTGTTGCCGACACCCGACCTCGACAATTTCTCCGCGCAGAGTCAACGACGGCCGACTTTCAAGCTGTGACTGGGCGGCACTGGCCCCAGGCCGGACAGCAACGAACCACATGGGCTGGTCAGGGGTTCCCGGCGTTGCTCACCCGACCGAGTTTCCGCTCGGCTGCACTGGCCTCTCAGACCTTCAGGTCTCGCCGCAAGCGAAGACGCCGCGCGGCTGCGCCCAGCTGTTGAGTGGCCGACTCAACACGAGTGCCCATACACCTGCAACGCCTGCAACGCCTGCGACGCCAAGCTCATGCAGTTCATGTGTACCTGTGAAGGCCGCGGAGGGGTGCTCGAGGGCATTGGTTCGGGTTTGCTGCTGGGGTGTGCGGGCGGGCGGGCGATGCAGTATTGCCGCAGCGTGCTTGGGCCCAGGGCTCCACCCGCGAACCCGCCGACAAGGGTTTGACGTCGAAAGTGATCTGCGCCATGAACCCCAGCCCGCCAGTTGCGCAGGCTGTGGCCGTGCGTGGTGGCAGGGTGGTGGCGGTAGGCCGCAAAGCCCAGGTGATGGGATTGAAGAACACGCAGGAGGAAGGACGTGCACGCCAGCAGTTGCGATTTGGCCAACAACCGGCGCTCCATGAAGCTTGCTGTGCACCTGCGGGCCAATCTGAAGACAAAGCTTCAAGGGCTGATGCCCGGCCGCTGAGTCAGACCGAGAGCAGCAGGCTGAGCGCCGCCCTCGGCGAAGGCGTTGCGCCGCAGGCTGGACGCGAGGGACCCCACGCGACAAGAAAATTGGCGCCTGAGCACCCCAATTGCGGAAACTCATCATTGACGCCCCCCCATGCACAACGGATAAAGCGCTCTCCGTTCACGCACTCGAAAGGTGTCCCCGATGCGCAGCGCCCTGTCCCTGTCCCTCGCCCTCGCCAGCCTGGCTCTTGCAGCCTGCGCGGTAATTCCGGTGGAAAAACCCGTCGTCGGGCGCATCTCTGCGCTGCCGCCCATCCAGCACCCAGCCGACAACCCCACATCGCCGGCCAAGGTGGCGCTGGGCGCGCAACTGTTCATGGACAAGCGCCTGTCGGGCAGCGGCAACAACAATTGTCAGAGCTGCCACTACCGCGAACTGGGCTGGACCGACGCCAACCAGCTCTCGCGCCGCGACAACGGGGACATGAACACGCGCCACACGCCTTCGCTGTACAACGTCGGCCACCAGAGTATCTGGTACTGGGACGGCCGCTCGCCCACGATGGAAGCGCAGACGCTGGCCGCCTGGCGCAACCAGATGAGCGTCGACCCGGCGGTGGCCGCAGCGCGCATTGCAGCCGTACCCGGCTACGCCAGCCAGTTCCAGGCCGTGTTCGGCGCGACCGCCAACCCTACCAACATCACCCAGGCGCTGACGTCCTACCTGCGCACGAAGAACAGCGAGAACTCGCCTTGGGACCGCTACGAAATGGGCGACGTCAAGGCCGTTTCGAAGGACGCCATTGAGGGCTGGCAGCTGTTTTCCGGCAAGGCCGGCTGCGTGGCTTGCCACGCACCGCCCTTCTACGGCAACAGCAACTTCTTCAACATCGGTTTGGAGCACGGCAAGGAAAAGCCGGACGTTGGCCGCTTCAACGTCACCAAGCTGGAAGCCGACCGCAGCGCGTTCAAGACGCCTTCGCTGCGTTCGGTGGCGTTGGGCGCACCCTACTTCCACGACGGCAGCGTGGCCACGCTGAAGGAAGCCGTGCGCTACATGGCCAGTGGCGGCAAGCCTGACCCGAACAAATCGCCGTTGCTGAAGCCGCGCGACCTGAGCGAGGCCGAGATCGACAAGATAGTTGCTTTCCTCGGCAGCCTGACCAGCACCGAAACCTGGCAACCGCCGAAGCTGCCCTGACCCGCTTGGCGCTGAAAACTAAAGCCGGCGGAAGCCTGACCCAGGCTGCGCGCAATCGCGGCCACAGCAGGTTCAGCGCCAGGCCGCCCAGCACCAGTGCGGCGGCGGCCAGCTTCCAGCCGGGCAGCGGCTCGCCCAACCACCACGCGGACGACGCCATGCCAAAGACCGGCACCAGCAGTGCCATCGGCGTGATGGTGGCGGCCGGATGGCGGGCCAGCAGCCAGCCCCAGACCGCA
>JBBQAW010000114.1:0-11048 GCA_038316815.1 Burkholderiales bacterium | reverse complement strand
TCGGGGCATCGCCCGGCCTGCCCGCCGGGCGCGGGGCACCAGCCGACATGACACCGGCACAGATCGTTGCCGAACTGGACAAGCACATCGTCGGGCAACACGCCGCCAAGCGCGCCGTGGCGATCGCGCTGCGCAATCGTTGGCGCCGCCGGCGTGTGCAAGGTCCGCTGCAAAGCGAGATCACGCCCAAGAACATCCTGATGATCGGCCCCACGGGCGTGGGCAAGACCGAGATTGCACGCCGCCTGGCACGCCTGGCCGACGCCCCCTTCGTGAAGGTCGAGGCGACCAAGTTCACCGAAGTGGGTTATGTCGGCAAGGACGTCGACACGATCATCCGCGACCTCGTCGAGGTGTCGGTCAAGCAAGAACGCCAGCGCCAGGTGGCGGCCCAGCGCGCCGCGGCGCAGGATGCTGCCGAAGAACGCATCCTCGATGTGCTGGTGCCGCCCCCGCGCGACTTGCGGGACGCACGCGACGCACGCGACGCACGCAGCATTGGCTTCGCTTCCGAGGCCCCGGCGGAAAACACCGCGCGCCAGGTGATGCGCAAGCGCCTGCGGGAAGGCACGCTCGACGACAAGGAGATCGAACTGGACGTCGCCGACGCCAAGCCCGCACTGGAAGTGCTGGGCCCGCAGGGCATGCCGGGGATGGATGAACTGGCCGAGCAGATGAAGAGCCTGTTCAGCCAGATGAACCAGACCAAGAAGAGCAAGCGCAAGCTGCGCATCGCCGAGGCGCTGAAGCTGCTGGTCGAAGAAGAAGCCGGCAGGCTGGTCAACGAAGACGAGATCCGCGCCGCCGCCGTGGCCAAGGCCGAGGCCGATGGCATCGTCTTCATTGACGAGATCGACAAGGTGGCCTCACGGAGCGACAACGGCAGCACGGCCGAGGTCAGCCGCCAGGGTGTCCAGCGCGATCTGCTGCCCCTGGTCGAAGGCACCGCCGTCACCACCAAGTACGGCGTGGTGAAGACCGACCACATCCTCTTCATCGCCAGCGGCGCCTTCCACCTGGCCAAGCCCAGCGACCTGATCCCCGAACTGCAGGGCCGCTTCCCCATCCGCGTGGAGCTGTCTTCGCTGAGCGTGGCCGACTTCGAAGCCATCCTCACCAGCACCGACGCCAGCCTGGTGGCGCAGTACCAGGCCCTGCTGGCCACCGAAGGCGTGACGGTGCAAGTGCAGCCCGAAGCCGTGCGCCGCCTGGCCGAGATTGCTTTCGAGGTCAACGAACGCACTGAGAACATCGGCGCGCGCCGCCTGGCCACCGTGATGGAGCGCCTGCTCGACGAAGTCAGCTTCGACGCCCCGGCGCGCAGCGGCCAGACGCTGGTGGTCGATGTCGCGATGGTGAACGCCCGCCTGGCGGAACTGGCGAAGGACGAGGACTTGTCGCGCTACATCCTCTGAACGCAAGGCCAGCCATGCAACACCGCGAACTCGGCCGCAGCGGCCTGATGGCAGCACCCATCGCCTTCGGCGGCAATGTCTTCGGCTGGACGGCCGATGCCGCCACCTCGTTCAAGCTGCTGGACGCTTTCGTCGACAGCGGCTTCAACCTCGTCGACACGGCCGATGTCTATTCGCGCTGGGCGCCCGGACACAGCGGCGGCGAGAGCGAAACGCTGATCGGCCAGTGGTTGAAGTCCAGCGGCAAACGCGAGCGTGTGCTGATCGCCACCAAGGTCGGCAAGCCGATGGGCGAAGAAGTCAGCGGCAAGACGGGCCTGTCCCGGCGCTGGATTCGCCAGGCCGTTGAAGACAGTCTGCGCCGGCTGCAAACCGACCACATCGACCTGTACCAGAGCCACGACGACGACTCTGCCACCCCGTTGGAAGAGACGCTTTCGGCCTTTGCAGAGTTGATCAAAGCAGGCAAGGTGCGCGCCATCGGGGCCAGCAATTACAGCGCGCCCCGCCTGGCCGAGGCCTTGGCCACCAGCGCCCGGCTGGGCCTGCCGCGCTACGAGACCCTGCAGCCGCACTACAACCTGATCGAGCGCCAGGTGTACGAAGAAGCGCTGGAACCGCTGTGCCGCGCCGAAGGCCTGGGCGTGGTCAACTTCTTCGGCCTGGCGCGCGGCTTTTTGACCGGCAAGTACCGCAGCGAAGCCGACCTGGCCCAGAGCCCGCGCGGCGCAGGCGTAAAGGGCTACCTGAACCCGCGCGGGCTGGGTGTCTTGGCGGCGCTGGACGCCGTGGCCCAGGCCCACGCCAGCACGCCCGCCCAGGTGGCCCTGGCCTGGCAGATCGCCAGGCCAGGCATCACGGCGCCGATAGCCAGCGCCACCACAGTGGCGCAATGGACCGAACTGGCGGGCGCGGCGCGCCTGCAGTTGAGCAGCGCCGACATCGCCACGCTGGACGCGGCCAGCGCCTGGCGTTGAGGTCTGGGCCAGGAAGGCCTCAGAGGCTGGGAGTTTTTCGAGCGTGACCCAGCAGCGCGTCAAAAGGCGTCCGGTCCAGGCGCAAAGCACAGCCACAGCTCGGGCTATGGCGCGCATCTGCAACGACGAGCGGGCGTCTTTTGGCGTGACGAGTGGGCATGATCGAAAGACTCTCAGCCTCTCAGCCCGCCAGCACGCGGTTGACCCGGCGGGTCGAGGGGTAGGCAGCGACAATCAAGACACACAACAAGAAAAGGAAACCGATTCATGTCATCGCAACCCGCCTTCGTGGCCCCGACACGCCACACCGACCCCGCCACCGCCCTGGCCCAGGTGCAGGCCATCTACAGCAGCAGCATCGAACACCTGCGCACCAGCCTGCAGCGCTTTGTGGGCGGCGAGGACGAAGACCAGCACATCCGCGCCTGTTACCCCTTCGTGCGGGTGCGCACCGACACGGTGGCGCGCGCCGATTCGCGCCTGAGCTACGGCTTCGTCGCCGGCCCCGGCACTTTCGAAACCACGCTGACGCGGCCCGACCTGTTTGGCAACTACTTCGCGGAGCAGTTCCGCCTGTTGATCAAGAACCACGGCGTAGCCCTGGAAGTCGGCACCAGCACACAACCCATTCCGGTGCATTTTTCGCTGGCTGAAAACAACCACCTGGAAGGTTCGCTGTCGACCGAACGACGTCTGCGCATGCGCGATTTGTTCGATCTGCCCGACCTGGCGGCGATGGACGATGGCATTGCCAATGGCGGCTTCGAACCAAGGCCCGGCGATTCCCAGCCTCTGGCCTTGTTCACCGCGCCGCGCGTGGACTACTCGCTGCACCGTCTGCGCCACTACACGGGTACGGCGCCAGACCATTTCCAGAACTTCGTGCTGTTCACGAACTACCAGTTCTACATCGACGAATTCATCAAGCTGGGCCACGCCGTGATGGCCGACCCGGCAAGCGAGTACGAAGCCTTCGTCGAGCCCGGCAACGTCATCACCCGGCGCGCAGGTACCGCCCGCCGAACTGGCGACGAACTGGGTGCGGCGCCGCCGCGCCTGCCGCAGATGCCGGGCTACCACCTGGTGCGTGGCGACAACAGCGGCATCACGATGGTCAACATCGGCGTCGGCCCGGCCAATGCCAAAACGATCACCGACCACATTGCCGTGCTGCGCCCGCATGCGTGGTTGATGCTGGGCCACTGCGCCGGCCTGCGCAACAGCCAGCAACTGGGCGACTACGTGCTGGCCCACGCCTACATGCGCGAAGACCATGTGCTGGACGAAGAACTGCCGCTGTGGGTGCCCATTCCCGCCTTGGCCGAAGTGCAGGTGGCGCTGGAGCAAGCCGTGGCCGACGTCACGCAACTGTCGGGTTACGAGCTGAAGAAAATCCTGCGCACCGGCACCGTCGCGAGCACCGACAACAGGAATTGGGAACTGCTGCCCCACCCGGGCCCGGAACGCCGCTTCAGCCAAAGCCGTGCCGTGGCGCTGGACATGGAAAGTGCCACCATCGCCGCCAATGGCTTTCGCTTCCGTGTGCCCTACGGCACGCTGCTGTGTGTCAGCGACAAGCCGCTGCACGGCGAGCTCAAGCTGCCCGGCATGGCCAACACCTTTTACCGCGAACGCGTCGACCAGCATCTGCGCATCGGCATGCGCGCGGTTGAACTGCTGCGCCAGGAACGCCCAGGCAGCCTGCACAGCCGAAAGCTGCGCAGTTTTGCCGAAGTGGCCTTTCAGTGAGCTGAAGAAGCTGGCCCCACGTGCGGTGGGGCCAGAATGCGGCCGCTATATTCCCCCACGTCGAAAGGGGAGTAGCAGGCAACGCCAGTTGCCGCGGCCCCCGTCAATACGGCCACTGGCGCTCTGCCAGCAGCCCGGGACCGCAGAAGAGCTTTCTTGTCTTCAGCAAGACCTTTCGGCCCGAATTTCAACCCCATTTGAACGGGAGTGTCCATGGACACCATTGCGCCGCTGTGGCTGTGGATCACCTTCGTTGCGATTGTCATCGCGGCGCTTTTCGTCGACTTCGTCGTCCTGCACAAGCAGGGTGCACACGCCGTGGGCGTGAAAGAGGCCATCAACTGGTCGCTTGTCTGGGTGGCGGCCAGCCTGGCCTTCAACGCGCTGTTCTGGTGGGCCGTCTGGCAGGACCACGGCACGGCAGTGGCCAACACGAAGAGCATGGAATTCCTGACGGGCTATCTCATCGAGAAGAGCCTGGCGGTGGACAACATCTTCGTTTTCCTGATGATCTTCACCTACTTTGCCGTGCCGGCGGCGTTCCAGAAGCGGGTGCTGATGATCGGCATCATCGGCGCGATGGTGCTGCGCACGGTGATGATCCTGGTCGGCGCCTGGTTGGTCACGCAGTTCCACTGGGTGCTGTACCTGTTCGGCGCCTTCCTCGTCATCACCGGCGTCAAGATGTGGTGGGCCGCAGGGCAGGAACCCGACCTGGAAAGCAACCCGGCGCTGAAGCTGCTGAAGCGCTTCATGCCCGTCAGTGCCAAGTTCGACGGCGAGAAGTTCTTTACCGTCGCGAACGGCGAGAAAATCGCCACGCCGCTTTTTCTGGTGATTTGCCTGGTGGCGCTGACGGACGTGATCTTCGCGGTCGACAGCATCCCGGCCATCTTCGCCATCACCATGGACCCGTTCATCGTGCTGACGAGCAACATCTTCGCCATCCTGGGCCTGCGCGCGATGTACTTCCTGTTGGCGGCGGTGGCGGCCAAGTTCCACCTGCTCAGCTACGGGTTGTCGGTGATCCTGGTGTTCATCGGCACGAAGATGATCCTGATCGACATCTTCAAGATTCCGGTGGCGATTTCGCTGGGTGTGGTCGTTGCCGTCCTGGCCTTCACCATGTGGCTGAGCGTGCGCACGGCGCCGCGCATCGAAAAATCGACCGGGGCCTGAGCGTCAGCGCACCGACAGCGGCAGCTTTTCGGCTGGCGGCGGGAAGCGCTGGTCCAGCTGGGCCAGGTCTTCGGCGCTCAGCCTCCGGGCCAGGGCCTGGGCGGCCCAGTTGTGGCGCAGGTGCAAGGCATTGCCCGCCTTCGGCAGGGCCAGCACGCCCGGCTGGCGCAGCACCCAGGCCAGGGCCACCTGGGCCGGGGTAGCGCGGTGGCGCATGGCCAGTTCGGCCAGCGCCGGGTGGTCGGCCAGTTCGCCCTGGTCCAGCGGGCTGTAGGCCAGCAAGGGCATCTGGCGTAAGCGTTGCGCCGGCAGCAGGTCGAATTCGACCCCGCGCGCTGTCAGTGAATAGTGCACCTGGTTGGCAGCGCAGGCCTTGCCGCCGGGCACGGTGGCCAGTTCGCGCAGCAGCGGCAGGTCGAAGTTGCTGACGCCCCAGTGGCGGATGCGGCCGTGTCGCTGCAGGTGTTCGAAGCCGCGCACGGTATCTGCCAGCGCAAAGGGGCTGGGCCAGCGCAGCAGGTACAGGTCGATGCAGTCGAGTTGCAGGCGCTGCAGGCTTTGTTCACAGGCGGCCACGACGCCAGACTCAAAGGCGTTTTCGGGCAGCACCTTGCTGACCACCATCACCGCGTCGCGTGCCACGCCGGTGCGGAAAGCCTGGTTCAGGGCCAGACCCAGCACCCGTTCGGCGCCGCCATCGGCATACATCTCGGCGGTGTCGAACACGCGCCAGCCCATCTCGACGGCCAGGCGCAGGGTGGACACCTCGGCCGTCTGGCGGCCTGCGTCGGCACCATAACCGTACGTGCCCAGTCCGAGCACAGGCCGTTCTTCGCCGTTGGGAAACTGTGTTGACATGCGCAGATGGTACGGGGCGCACCTGCAACGGGCACAAGCGCTCGCCAAACCCGAGGTGAAGGGACATTTATCATTGAGCCTGATGAAAACCGGCCCCGCAGACCTTGCCAAAGACCTGGCGCAATTGCGTCTGGACAACGCCTTGGCCCTGTTCGAAGAGTTCGTTCGCGCCACCGCGCGCCATGCAGACGCCGCCACGTTGCGCGGGCTGGAGAGACGCTTCGCTGAACGCGTGCAGATTCAGCCCAGCTACTGGAGCCAGATCAAGGGCCGCAGCCGGCAGATCGGCGAACGCCTGGCGCGGCAATTCGAACAGCTCTGCCACAAGCCAGCAGGCTGGATGGACCAGCCGCACGGCGGCAAGTCAGGCACCGCCGCTGCGGCCGGCAGCCTGGCCCTGCCAGCCAGGTCGCCTGTGCCGCCTGAGCCAAGCAGCGAATCTGCCCCGCGCGACGACGATGAGCGCTTCATCGTCGGGCTGGTGCTGACCTACTACCGCCGCCACCCGCAGCGCGCCCGCACCCGGCTGCTGGACCTGCTGGGCGAAGTGCTGGCCCCAGCGCCAAGCCCGGCCCCCAAAGCCGCCCCGCTGGCGCCAGCAGCCGAAGAGGCGCATGAGCTGTGGCTGCGCAGCCAGGCTGGCGTGGCGCCGCTCAAGCGCAAGAAATGATGGCGGATGCCTGGATGAGCTGATGAGCGGACGGGCGGATGGCCGGATGGCCGAAGTTCCGGATGCACGTGGGGCGCGCCTGGCACGCACCCCCTAGAACAACAACAACACAAATGCGCAAAATCTCTTGCGCTTTGATAAGGCTGTATTTATCATTTGCGCAAGTGTGCAGATGAGCCAACGGCCCGACTGCACTTCGATCAACCCACTTCACACGCCCATGGCCCTGTTCACCGCCTTCTTCGCCACCCCGTTCCGCCCATTCGCGGGCAAGGGTGCGCATGCAAGCGCTGGCATGGCCGGCGTTCTTTCGAATGGTGCCCCGCCCGGGGCGCCGGTGTGCTGACAGGCTGAAGCCCCCGCTTTTGCCCACCGCCCACCGCAGGCCCGGGTTGCACCAGCAACCCGGGCCTTTTGCTTTTTGCCCCGCTGCCGGCCCAGCAGCCCACCGTCAAAGGAGACTTCCCCATGAAGATCACTCTCAACACCCTGAAGACACTCAAGCCTCGCAACCCCCTGGTGGCAGCCGCGCGACAGCGTGTCGCTGGCGCCCATGGGCCTAGCCCGCGGGCACAGCGTGCGATGTCGCGCCGTGCCCTGCAACGTGAACTGCAGTCGCTGGACCGCCACCGGCCCAGCCCCTGAACCCATCCCCGGCTGACAACCGCAGCAGCGGGGGAACGCCACCGACGGAGAACGATCGTGAAGATGCCAGAACTTCCCTGGAGCGATGCTCCCCCGCTCGACCATCCTGACCGGCGCGGCCGCCAAGCCGCTGCCGCCCTGCTTCGCGCTTGCAGCGCAACCCTGGACCGCATGGCCCAACGCCTGCTGCATGCCGAAGCGGCTGCCCCGGCTGCGGAGCCCCTGCTGGAGTTCCACGCCGAGGCCGGCGCGCCCGAAGGCGCGCTCTACGTGAACGGCCAACTGGTCGGCCACCTGAAAGGCGTTTCGCGCCTGTAGGCCGGCCCCGCGCCGGCGTCATTGCAGCCAGTCACCCGGCGGCGCCTTCATGCGAAAGCGTCGCCGGGGTGACACCCGCTGCCGCCGACCGCGCGCATGCTGCGCGCCCATGAACAACCCCCTACGCTTGCACATTGCCCGCCAAGACCTGCGCCAGACGCAGCTTGCCGCCGACCCCGACAGCCCCGCCGCGCGGCCCTTGGCTGAGGGCCAGGCGCGGCTGCAGATCGAACACTTCGCGCTGACGGCCAACAACCTGAGCTATGCCGCCTTCGGCGAGGCCATGAAGTACTGGCAGTTCTTTCCTGCCGCCGACCCGGCCTGGGGCTGCCTGCCGGTGTGGGGCTTTGCCACCGTCGTTGAGAGTCGCGCCGATGGCGTGAACCCGGGTCAGCGGATCTACGGCTGCCTGCCCGCGGGCACGCACCTGGTAGTGCAGCCACAACGCGTGTCGGCCGGCGGCTTCCAGGACGGCAGTGCGCACCGCGATGGCTTGGCCGCTGTCTATGCCCGCTATGAATTCTGTGCCGCACCGGGTGGCGACACCCATGCCGAAGGCCTGCGCGCGGTACTGCAGCCCCTGTTCGTGACTTCTTTCCTGATCGACGACTTTCTGGCCGAACACGCCTTTTTCGGCGCCAGCCAGGTGCTGCTGTCCAGTGCGTCCAGCAAAACCGCCCTGGGCACGGCCTGGTGCCTGGCGCAGCGCCGTGGCCAGCCTGGCGCGCCGCGCGTGCTGGGGCTGACGTCGTCGGGCAACCTGGCCTTCACCCGCGGCCTGGCCATCTATGACGAGGTACTGCCCTACGACGCACTGGCCGGGCTGGACGCCAGCCGCGCGACGGTCTATGTCGACATGGCGGGCAACGCAGCGCTGCGTCGCCAGGTGCATGAACACTTTGCCGGCACCTTGGGCTACAGCTGTTCGGTCGGCGGCACGCACTGGCAGGCACTGGGTTCGGGCAGCGGCTTGCCAGGGCCGCGCCCGACGCTGTTTTTCGCGCCGTCGCAGATGCAACTGCGCAGCGCAGCGCCGCCCCAGGGCTGGGGCCCGGGTGGCCTGCAGCAGCGGCTGGCTCTGGCCTGGGCAGGTTTCGTGCAAGCGCTGCAGCGGCCGGGGACGGGGGCGGGGACAGGGAGGACAAGCGGCGGGCTGGAAATCGTGCACCGGCGCGGCAGCGAAGCCCTGCTGGCTGCCTACGCCGCGCTGGCTGCAGGCCAGGCCAGCCCACGCGAGGGCCTGATGCTGTCCCTTCAAGCCGAAGGCCCGGCCGTCCGATAACCAAGGACGAACCATTCTGCCTTGAGTCTCACCATGCCCCTTCCCATCACCCAGCCGCCTTCCAGCCTGGCCGGGTGGGTGGCGTGTTTCGACGCCGCTCTGCTGCCGGTGATGGCATCGACAGCACAGTTCATCGAAGATTGGCGCGCGACCGAAGACGCCGCTGACGCCCACAGTCTGGCCGAGACGCTGGCCACCGACCCGTTGATGATGCTCAAGCTGCTGGCCCATGTGGCCGCGCTGCGCCGCGGGCGCGAGGGCAGCGAGCCCGAAACCGCCACTGAAGCCCTGGTCATGCTGGGCATCACCCCCTTCTTCCGCGCCTTCGGCCCGCAGCCGGTGGCCGAAGACTGGCTGGCTGCCGACGACGATGCGCTCGCCGGCTTCCAGGCCGTGCTGCGCCGCTCGAACCGTGCGGCCAACTTCGCCATGGGCTTTGCAGTGCATCGCATGGACCACGACGCCGCCGTGATTCACGAAGCGGCCCTGCTGCACGACTTCGCCGAACTGCTGCTGTGGCTGCATGCGCCCAGCCTGGCGCTGGATATCCAGCAGCGCCAGCAAGCCGAACCCGGGCTGCGATCGGCCGCGGTGCAGCGTCAGGTGCTGGGCATCGAGTTGCCGGAACTGCAGCACGCGCTGATGAAACACTGGCGGCTGCCGGCGCTGCTGGTGCAGATTACCGACGACCAGGCCATGCTCAGCGCCAGAACCGGGCAGGCCCAATTGCGCAACGTCTGGCTGGCCATCCGGGTGGCGCGCCACAGCGCACAGGGTTGGGACAACCCGGCCCTGCCCGACGATGTCCGTGACATCGCCGAATTCCTGCACCTCTCACCCGACGCGGTACAGCGGCTGCTTCTGGACATCGACTCGGACTGAACGGTTGCGGTTGCGGACGGGTTGCGGACGGGCTTGCGGACGAATGACGGCTACCCGCCTTTAGGCTGGCAACCGTCGCCAACGGTGTGCAATAGTTTCCATGCAGGCCACATGGTCTAGATCGATGAACCACCCGAACGTCCGGAGCCGTACCAGTGGATATGCAGTCCGTGCAAAACTTTGTCACCACCACATTGGCCGATGTGGGCCTGAAGATCTTGGCCGCGATTGCGTTCTGGATCGTCGGCCGCTGGCTCATATCCAAGGTCATCGGCCTCATACAGGCCGGCATGGGTCGCAACAATGTCGACCCCACGCTGACCAAGTACCTGGGCTCGATCGTCAACATCGCGCTCAACATCACCCTGGTGCTGGGCATCCTGGGCTATTTCGGTATCCAGACCACCAGTTTCGCGGCCATGCTGGCCGGTGCCGCCGTCGCCGTCGGCGCGGCCTGGAGCGGCATGCTGGGCAACTTTGCTGCCGGCGCCTTCATGCTGATCCTGAGGCCGTTCAAGGTCGGCGACTTCGTCAGCGTCGGTGGCGTCACCGGGACGGTGCACGAGTTGGGCTTGTTCGGCACGACGCTGATCACGCCAGACAACGTCTACACACTGGTCGGCAACAGCAAGGTCTTTGGCGACACGGTCATGAACTATTCGGCGCGCCCGGCGCGGCGCGTGGAACGTACGGCACAGCTCAACGGCAGTGTGGACCCGCTGGACGCCATCGCCAAGATCAAAGTCGCTGTGGCGAAGATTCCGAACGTCGTGGCAAGCCCGGAGCCGGAAGTGAACCTGCTGGACATCAACTTGATGGGCTGCGTCATCAGCGTGCGGCCGTATTGCCACACCGACCACTACTGGCAGGTGTATTTCGACACCAACGAAGCCATCGTGCGCACGGCCCAGGAAGCGGGCTGGCCAGCGCCGATTCCAGCGCAGCTGATGAAGACCGTGGCGGCCTGAAGCTGCGACGGCTTCAGGTGAAGGCCAGGATGCCCTTCAGGCTGAGCAACAGCACCAGATAGCGGGCGCCCTTGCCCAGGGCGATCCACATCATGCTTTGCCAGA
>JBBQAW010000113.1:0-11049 GCA_038316815.1 Burkholderiales bacterium | reverse complement strand
CCGACAGTGTCGAAGGCGCTGCGGCGCATGAACAGGGCCTGGTCGCCGGTGGTGATGCCGGTCCAGCGTGAGCGCAGGTTCATGCAGGCCGCCACCACCGGCAACCAGCGCGAGCGGCCGACGATGTGCACGTCGAAGCGGCCCCAGTGCCGGGCTTGCAGGGCGCGCGCGACATGCTGGTCGGCATCAGCCGGTAACTGGGTGTCGGCATGCAGAAACAGCAGTACCGAGGCACGGGCGTGGGCCGCGCCGTGGTTCATCTGCCGGGCGCGGCCGCACGCGCCGGCCAGCACTTGGTCAGCCAAGTCTTCGCACAGGGCGGCTGTGCCGTCGCTGCTGCCACCATCGACAACGATGACTTCCGCTCCGCGCGCGCGCAATGGCGCCAGCGCCTGCAGGGTGGCACGGATGCCGGCAGCTTCGTTCAGTACCGGCAGGATGATGCTCAGGTTTTTGGATTGCATCCGCTTGCAGCGCGGGCCAAGGGGCGCCAGGATAGACCAGCAGCGCCCAAGGCCGCAGGCAGTTGGCCCCGCGCATTACAGTGCAGGCCAACCCCATGAACAAGGCCTTCACCAAGGAATCAGAAGCCGACGACGACGATGACGCCGCCGCTGGCTTGCCCGCGTTGCCCGCTGGCATGCGCAACTACATCACGCCTGCCGGTTACTGGCGGCTGCGCCATGAACTGATGAGCCTGCTGGATGACGAGCGGCCGAAGATAGTCGAAATCGTGTCGTGGGCCGCGAAGAACGGCGACCGCAGCGAGAACGGCGACTACCTCTACGGCAAGAAGCGCCTGCGTGAAATCGACCGCCGCATCCGCTTCTTGACCAAGCGGCTGGACATTGCCGAGGTGGCCGACCCTTCAGCCCACCACGGCTGCGACCAGGTGTTTTTCGGTGCCACCGTGACCTATGCCGCGGCTGATGGCAGCGAGCGCACGGTCACGATCAAGGGCGTCGACGAGGCCGACAGCCTGAACGGCGAAGTGAGCTGGATATCGCCTGTTGCGCGCGCCCTGCTGAAGGCACGTGAAGGCGATGAAGTGACCCTGGTGACGCCCGCGGGAACGGAGCGCATCGAAGTCGTCGAGGTGAAGTACCCCGCGCCAAATTGAAGCCCGGCCAAGCCGGCCGTCAGCCCTGCGCTGCCTTGTGTCGCGCCACGCGTTGCACGCCGCTGGATCGACGCACCGCGCGCAGCACTTCGGCCAGGTGTACACGGTCACGCACGCTGACCAGCACGCGCAGTTCGACCGTCTCGTCCAGGGCTTCAGCATCCATGTCGAGGTGGATGATGTCGGCCTCGGCTTTGCTGATGCGGCTGGCCACTTCGGCCAGCACACCCTTGCCGTTGCGCACCAGCACGTCAAGCTGCGTCTCGAACGCGCAGCTCATTTCGTCGGCCCACTCCACCGGCATCCAACGTTCGCTGTCGCGCTCGAACATGCGCTTGCCGATGGGGCATTCGGCGGTGTGCACCAGCAGCCCTTCGCCCCGGCCCAGATAGCCCACGATCTGGTCGCCCGGAATGGGGCGGCAGCAGGTGGCGAGCTGAATCGAAGCGCCTTCGCTGCCGTCAACGAACACCATGCCCTGCGTGGTTGCGCTGTCATCCTGGCCGTAGCGGCCCAATGTGAGCATGACCGCGTCGGGCCGGATGCCGCGTTCGCCCATGAAGTGCGCCAGACGCTTGGCCACGATGACGGCGATCTTGCGGCCCAGGCCGATGTCGACCATCAGGTCGGCACGCTGGCGGTTGCCGCTCCAGCGCGTCAGTTGCTGCCACAGGCCGACGGCCTGCGTGTCGGTCGGGTCGGAAGAAGGCGTTGGCAGGCCTTCGGCCCGCAGCGCCTGGGCCAGCATTTTTTCGCCCAAGGCCTGAGATTCTTCGGCCTCCATGTTCTTCAGGTAATGCCGAATCCTGCTGCGTGCGCGCCCCGTGCGCACCAGGCTCAGCCAGCCGGGGTTCGGGCGCGCGCCGGGGGCGGTGATGATCTCGACCACGTCCCCGCTGTGCAGATGCGTGCGCAGGGCCACGGGTTCGTTGTTGACCTTGGCCGCCACCATGTGGTCGCCGACATCGCTGTGGATGGCGTAAGCGAAATCCACGGCCGTGGCGCCGCGCGGCAGGGCCAGAATCTTGCTGCGCGGCGTGAACACATAGACCGCATCAGGGTAAAGGTCGATCTTGACGTGTTCGAGGAATTCGACAGCGTCACGCGTCGCGTCCTGGATGTCGACCAGGCTTTGCAGCCACATGGCCGACAGGCGCTGTGCGTCGGCCGTGGTGCTGTCCTTGGTGCCGGCCTTGTACAGCCAGTGCGCGGCAATGCCCTTCTCGGCCACGGCATGCATGGCCTCGGTGCGCACCTGAAATTCCACCGCCGTGCCCAGCGGGCTGACCAGCGTGGTGTGCAGGCTCTGGTAGCCGTTGGCTTTGGGAATGGCGATGTAGTCTTTGAATCGCCCTGGCACCGGCTTGTACAGCTGGTGCAGCACGCCCAGGGCGATGTAGCAGTCGGTCAGCGTAGGCACGACGATGCGCAAGCCGAAGATGTCGTTGACGTGCGTGAAGCCGGTGTGCTTTTCACGCATCTTGCGGTAGATGCTGTAGATCGTTTTCTCGCGGCCGTTGACCTGTACCTTCAACTTCTGTTGGGTGAAGGCCTTCTCGACGTCGACCTTCACGCGTTCGACGATGTCGCGCCGCGTGCCGCGCGCACGCTTGACGGCCTTGGCCAGCGCGGCGTGGCGCCAGGGGTTGATGAGCTCGAAGCTCAATTCCTGCAGTTCGCGGTAGGTCTGGTTCAGGCCCAGCCGGTGCGCGATGGGGGCGTAGATGTCGAGCGTCTCGCGCGCGATGCGGGCGCGCTTGTCGGGCGCCATGGCCTGCATCGTGCGCATGTTGTGCAGGCGGTCGGCCAGCTTGACCAGAATCACCCGCACGTCGCGCGCCATTGCCAGCAGCATCTTGCGGAAGCTCTCGGCCTGGCTCTCTTCGCGCGTGTTGAAGTGCAGCTTGTCCAGCTTGGTCAGCCCGTCGACCAGGTCGGCCGTGGGCGCGCCGAATTTCTCGATCAATTCGGCCTTGGTGATGCCCTGGTCCTCCATCGTGTCGTGCATCAGCGCGGCCATCACGGCCTGCGCGTCCAGCTTCCAGTCGGCACACAGGCCGGCCACTGCGATGGGGTGGGTGATGTAGGGCTGGCCGCTGTGGCGGAACTGCCCCAGGTGCGCGGCGTCTGCGAACCGGTAGGCTTCGCGCACCAGCTTCAGTTCGGCCTTGCTCAGATAGCCCAGTTTGTCGGACAGGGCGGCGAAGGACGATGCTTCAGCCGCCGGTTCTGATGTGACGACCGGCGTGCGCGACAACCCCTGCAATGCAGCAGGCAAAAGTTCGGCGGCCAGCGAGCGAAGACTCATGGTCGGAATTTAGCTTGCTTTGCAAAATACCTGTCTTGCAAAGGCCGCGGGCGCCGGGCTTCCCGCAGGAAGCACCGGCGCCCGCAGCGCTGGCTTAATGGCAGTGAACGTCAGATCGGTACCTTGCGCAGCATCTCGATACCGATCTCGCCAGCAGCGATTTCGCGCAGGGCGGTAACGCCGGGCTTGTTCTTGGTTTCGACCTTGGGCGTGTGGCCCTGGCTGAGCATGCGGGCGCGATAGGTGGCAGCCAGCACAAGCTGGAACCGATTCGGGATTTTGTCCAGGCAGTCTTCAACAGTGATGCGGGCCATGCGGTTTCCTTGGTGCCCGGCCGGGCACTGCGGGAATGCAGGGCCACCTGGGCAAAGCGACTTATTGTATCCGTGGTACCCGTGGCTTTGCCGGCTTGCTCGCGAGGGCGCTGCTTCAGTCCAGCCCCAGCGAGGCAAACACCTGCGACTTGGCGCGCCGCTGGGCCGCGTACTTCAGGCGCTGCGAATGCACGACGGTCTTCAGGTCGAAGAGGGAAGCTTCGAACAGGGCGTTGACGATGACGTAGTCGAAATGCCGCGCTTGGGCAACTTCGGTGCGTGCATTGGCCATGCGCTGATGGATGACGTCAGCGCTGTCTTCGCCGCGGCGGTTCAGTCGTTGCATCAACTCTTCCCAGCTGGGCGGCAGGATGAAGATCAGCACTGCGTGCGTGAATATCTGCTTGATCTGCAGCGCACCCTGCCAGTCGATTTCCAGCACCACGTCTTCGCCCTGCATCAGCCGGGCCTCGATGGCCTTGCGGCTGGTGCCGTACAGGTTGCCATGTACGCGCGCATGCTCGAAGAATTCACCCGCCGCCACCATGGCGCGGAAAGCGGCTTCGTCGACGAAGTGGTATTCGCGCCCGTCCACTTCCTGCCCGCGCGGCATGCGTGTGGTGTGGCTGACCGACACCGCCAGATGTGCATCCAGTTGGAGCAGGGCGTTGACCAGGCTGGACTTGCCAGCGCCGCTGGGCGCGGCCACGCAAAAAAGGTTGCCGGGGGTTTCCATCTCGAACGGGTTCTTCTTGGAGCTACTCGATGTTCTGGGCCTGAACTTCGGCTGTGGAATGCCATGCCTGCGATGGTTCGAGATTGTGCCCGCCTGTTGCCGCATGCCCCACAACAGGCCCCTTTCAGCTGCGCGTTCAGGGCCCGAGGGCGCCATCACGGCCCTGTGGGTTGAAGCGCAAGCCGTCGGATAGCCCGTGACAGTGACTGGAAAATGAGTGCACTACCGGACACCGCGGCCGGTGCACGAGTCGATGCAACCAGCCGGCTGATGCGCCTTTGCGCTTGCCTTGAAAAAGTTGAGTGGCGGGCCATCGTCGCCACGCGGCCGGTCAAGCATGACGGCGGAGTGCCGGCAACCGGCCCTTTGCTACCTGTTCGCTTGCTGACTTTGTCCCCAAGCAAAGGCCTGCCTGGCTTGGCTGCGGCGCTTATGTTCGGCGGTTGGCGCGTTGCGCCGTCCGGGTTCAGAGGCTGAGAGTTTTTCGAGCGTGGCCGAGCAGCGCGTCAAAAGGCGTCCGATCCAGGCGCAAAGCACAGCCATAGCTCGGGCCATGGCGCGCATTTGCAACGACGAGCGGGCGTCTTTTGGCGTGATGAGTGGGCATGAACGAAAGACTCTCAGCCTCTCGGTGCATCTGTCCCGCGGCCCCATCGCAGCCGCCCTGCAGCGCCGATGCAAGAGCGTAGGCGCCTCAGCAGGCTGGGCGCCTCAACGCGTGAGACGCCGTGATCTTCGCCAGGGCGGACGGGCTGGCCGGGCCGCGCGGTGGCTCAACCCCCAGGCTCAGGCTGCCATCGTCGCCTTGCCGTACCCGGGCCGAGCGCAGACATGAAGTGGCTGCGCGCCGCCGGGATAAGCCTCGCTTTTGGCCCTTTGTTCCTGCCGCCACTTCCGGCTGCTCTGCCTAGCATGCCAGGGGTACGAACCCCCCGTGCGCCGTTGGCGTTCAGCCGCCCCCGTTTCGAATGAGCAGCACCACCGCCACGCCGCCAGCCACCCCCGTAGGCAAGCTCAGCCTGCCCGCGCTGCTGGAGCAGGCCAACGCACTGCAGGCCGCCGGTCAATGGGCCGCTGCGGCGCAGCTTTATGGCGCCTGGGTCGAGGAGTCCGGCTCGCCGCTGCGCCATATCGCCTGCTTCAATTGGGGCACGGCGCTGTCGGCAGCCGGCCAGGGCGACGCGTCCGAGGCTGCGTACCGCCGCGCGCTTGAGCTTGCGCCCGGCTTCGCCCCTGCGCTTCTGAACCTGGGCCATGTGCACGAACGCCGCGGCGAGACCGACACGGCCCTGGCCACCTGGCAGCAGGTCTTCGACGCCCAGCCGCCAGCGGCCCTGGAACACCGCCTGCACGCCCTGAACAACAGCGCCCGCATGCTGGAAGGCGCACGCCGCTATCCCGAGTCAGAGGCCCTGATGCGCCGTAGTCTGGAACTGAAGGCGGCGCAGGGCGACGTCATCCAGCACTACGTCCACATCCGCCAGAAACAATGCGCCTGGCCGCACGACCTGGCGGTGGGCGAAGTCACGTCCAGCCAGTTCCTCTTGAACACATCGCTGCTGGCCATGATGGGTTTGTCCGACGACCCGGCCGTGCAGCTGTTGAGCGCCCAGCGCTTCGTGCACGAACGTGTACCCAAGCCGCCCGCTGGCGCGCCCCTGCACGCCCTGGCCCCGGTGCGCGACCTGAGCAAGGACGCACGCATCCGCATCGGCTACCTTAGCGGCGATCTGCACACCCACGCCGTGGGCCTGCTGACGGCAGAACTGTTCGAACTGCACGACCGCCAGCGCTTCGAGGTCTGGGCCTTCGACTGGACGGTCGAATCGAACCAACCCCAGCGCCATCGCATCCTGAAGGCCATCGACCAGCATGTGCGCCTGGCCGGCGTGGACGACCACACCGCAGCGCGGCTGATTGCGCAGGCCGGTATCGACGTGCTGGTGGACCTGCAAGGTCTGACCAGCGGCGCGCGCCCGGGCATCCTGGGCTGGCGCGCGGCGCCGGTGCAAGTCAGCTACCTTGGCCTGCCCGGCACCAGCGCGCTGCCAGGGGTGGACTGGATGCTGGCCGACCGCTTCGTCATGCCTCCCGAGCTGCTGCCTTACTGCACCGAAAAGCCCATCTACCTGCCGCATTGCTACCAGGTCAGTGACCGCCAGCGCGCAGTGGGTGTCAAGCCGCAGCGCAGCGCCTACGGCCTGCCTGAAGACGCTTTCGTCTACTGCAGCTTCAACAACAACCACAAGTTCACGGACCCGGTGTTTGCGGCCTGGTTGCGCATCTTGCAGGCCGTGCCCGGCAGTGTGCTGTGGCTGCTGGCCGACAACGAGACGGCGCGCGCAAACATGCTGGCCCGGGCTGCGGGCGCGGGTGTCGCGCCTGAACGGTTGGTGTTCGCGCCGCGCGTGGCGCCGGCTGACTATCTGGCGCGCTTTGCACTGGCCGACCTGGTGCTGGATACCTTCCCGTACAACGCCGGCACCACCGCCAGCGACGCGCTGTGGATAGGCACGCCCATCCTCACCCGCGCCGGCCGCACCTACATCAGCCGCATGGCCGGCAGCCTGCTGCACGCGGTGGGCCTGCCGGACCTGGTCACAGACACGCTGGCCGACTACGAACGTCTGGCCATCACGCTGGGCCGCACGCCGGCGCGCGTGGCGTCCTACAAGCGCTATCTGGCAGAGCACGCGCGCTCCAGCCCGCTGTTCAATGTGCCGCAGATCGTGCGCGACATCGAAGCGGCCTTTGAAGGCCTGGCGCTGAAGGCGCGCGCCGCGCGCGGCTGAAGCGCCACGCCGCCGTGTTGACGCCACTGAACCGATGAGCGACATCGCCGGCCCCGCGCCCGACGGCATGCCCCAGGCTCCAGGTCAAGGTCCAGGCCCAGGCCAGGGCCAAGGCTGGGACATGGACAACGACGCGCTGGCGCACGCCATCAGCTGGCTGACGCGCCACCACGGCAAGGAACGCACGCCCGAAAGCCTGCTGGCCGGCATGCCGCTGGCCGGCCGCCTGGCGCCCGACCAGGCCCTGGCCGCCCTGCGTGAGGCCGGCTACAGCGCCGGCCTGGTACAGCGGCCGCTGGCGGCACTGCACGCGCTGCTGCTGCCCGCCGTGCTGCTGCTGAAGGAGGGTGACGCCTGCATCGTCGTTGCCCGCCATGCTGCCGACCCGCGTCGCTACGACATCGTCATGCCCGGACGCGAACACCATGCCTGCAGCGCCAGTGAAGACGAGCTGACGCCCGAATACACCGGGCTGGCGCTGGTGGCCACGCCCCTGGCTACACCAGCGGCCAGCCTGGGCCAGGACGCCGCGGCGCTGCGCGACGCGGGCGGCCACTGGCTTTGGGGCACGCTGCGCCGCTTCGTGCCTTACTACCGGGGAGCCTTGCTGGCAGCGCTGTTGTCCAACGTGCTGATGCTTGTCACCGGCCTGGCCACGGCGGTCATTTTCGACAAGGTCATACCGCACCAGGCCTTCGTCACCTTGACGGCCGTGGCCACGGCCAGTGCCCTGGCCCTGGTCTTCGACCTGGTGGCGCGGCAGCTGCGCGCCTACCTCATCGACATGGCAGGTCGCAAGTCCGACCTCATCGTCGGCAGCATTCTCTTTAGGCAGACCCTGGGCATCCGCATGGAATACCGGCCCGCTTCCAGCGGCGCCTATGCGCACCACCTGGCGCAGGTGGAACAGGTGCGCGAGTTCTTTGCCTCGGCCACGCTGTCGGCGCTTTCAGATCTGCCTTTCATCGTGCTGTTCGTGGCCATGACTTTCGTCATCGCCGGGCCGCTGGGCTGGGTGCTGGTGGTCGCCATCCCGCTGTTGCTGGGCATGGCCGTGCTGATCCAGGGCAGCCTGCGCCGGTCGATGAACAGCCAGCAGGCCGAGCTGGCCGACCTGCACGGCGTGCTGGTGGAAGCCGTTGACGGGCTGGAAGACCTGAAGGCCGCCGGTGCGCAGGGCCGCTTCCTGCGTCACTACGAGGCCAGTACCGCTGCCGCTGCCGCAGCGGCACTGCGCACGCGCAAGATCAGCGCCTGGACAATGAATATCAGCGCTGTTTCGCAACAGCTCATCACCATGCTGATGTTGGTGATCGGCGTCTTCCTGATCGCTGACAAGACGCTGACCGCCGGTGCGTTGATCGGTGCCGTGATGTTCTCTTCACGCGCCATTGCCCCCTTGTCCAGCGTCGTACAGCTGGCCACGCGCTACCAGGGCGCACGTGCGGCCATGCGCGCGCTGGACCATGTGATGCGCCAGCCGCTGGACCGCGAGCCCGGCAAGACTTATGTGCCCAGGCGCGAACTGAGCGGGGCGCTGGGTCTGCTCGACGTTTCGTTTTCGTACCCCAGCCAGGCAATTGCGGGATCGGGCGCCACCGGCCCCACGGCCGGCGGCGGGCCACGGGTGCTGAAGAGCGTTACCCTGCGCTTCGGTGCGGGTGAACGGGTGGCGCTGCTGGGCCGCATCGGATCGGGCAAGAGCACGGTGCTGCGACTGCTGGCGGGCCTGTACCTGCCCAGCGAAGGCATGGTTGAAGCCGATGGCATGGACTTGCGCCAGATCGACCCTGCCGACTACCGCGCCCGCGTCGGTTTCGTCAGCCAGGACCCGCGGCTTTTCAGCGGCTCGCTGCGCGACAACGTGTTGCTGGACCGCCCGGGTGCCGACGCTGGCCGGCTGATCGAAGTGGCGCGGCTCACGGGTTTGGACCGCCTGGTCAGCAGCCACCCGCAGGGCTGGGAACTGCCGGTGGGCGAAGCCGGCAACCTGCTGTCCGGCGGCCAGCGCCAGCTCGTGGCCCTGGCGCGCTGCCTGGTCATGAAGCCCCAGGTGCTGCTGATGGACGAGCCCACCAGTTCGATGGATGCGCAAAGCGAAGTCGCCTTCCTGCGCCAGCTGAAGGCGGCCTGTGGTGAGTGCACGCTCATCGTCGTCACGCACCGGCCGGCGGTGCTGGAATTGGTGGGTCGCATCGTCGTCGTCGACGCCGGGCGCGTGGTGATGGACGGGCCCAAGCCGCAGGTGCTGGCGGCCTTGTCTGGCGCTGCGCGCCCGCCCGGCGCGGCGCCTGCCAACAACGTGGTGCAGCACCCGACCATGCAGCCGCAGGACAGGGCGGCGGCGCTGTGAGTCTGTTCAAGCGCAGCAGCCGCGCGCCGAAGTTGCAGGGCAGCGACGTGCCGTATGTCAGCCCGGTCGGCGGTGCGCAGGTCGTGGAAGCCGCACCCGCGGCCATGTACGCCGTCTACCTGATGCTGCTGGTGCTGGTGATGACCATTGGCTGGGCCGCAATGACGCAGGTCGACATCGTCACGCGCGCCAATGGCCGCGTCGTGCCTGACGGGCGCGAGCAGGTCATCGCCAGCCTGGAAGGCGGCATCCTGCGCCAGGTGATGGTGCGTGAAGGCCAGCAGGTGGCCCCGGGTCAGCCGCTGGCCGTGCTGGACCCCACGCGCTTCGAGGCCCAGCAAGCCGAAGGCCAGGCCAAGCGTCTGGCGCTGAAGGCAGCGGTGGCCAGGCTGCAGTCCGAAGCCAACGGCAGACCGCTGCTCTTCCCGCCTGACGTATTGCCGGCCCGGGCCATCGTGCAGGGCGAAACCGAGAGCTATGAAGCCCGTCTGCGTGCCGTCGACGAAGCCGTGGCCAGCACCCGCCGCAGCGTGGGCCTGCTGCAACGCGAACTGGCGGTGGCCGAAGCCATGTCGGCCAAGGGCCTGATGAGCGAGGTCGAAGTGATGCGCCTGCGCCGGCAAGTCAACGACCTGAACCTGCAGGCGCAAGAACGCGTGAACCGTTTTCGGCAGGAAGCCTCGAGCGATCTGGTGCGTGTACGCACCGAACTTGCCCTGCTGGAAGAGCAACTGGTGGTGCGCGACGACATGCTCAAGCGCACGACGCTGACTTCGCCGGTGCGCGGCGTCATCAAGCAGATACGCAGCAACACCATCGGCGGTGTTGTGGGGCCCGGCGCCCCAGTGATGGAGATATTGCCGCTGGGCCCGCGCGTGCTGGTGGAAGCACGCGTGAAGCCAGCCGACATCGGTTTCGTGCGTGTGGGGCAGAAGGTCGAGATCAAGCTCTCGGCCTACGAATACACCGTCTACGGCGGCCTGAAGGGCACGGTCTTTTCGATCAGCCCCGACGCCCTGGGCGACCCAGACCGCGCCAACACCCCCGAAGGCACTTACTACCGCGCCATCGTGCACGCCGATGGCTCGACGCTGCGGGGCGGTGGCAAGGTGCTGCCGGTGCTGCCGGGCATGTTGGGAACGGTCGAGATCCGCACCGGGCAGCGTTCAGTGCTCAGCTTCCTGCTGCGCCCGATGCTGAAAAGCCAAGAGGCCTTCAAGGAGCGATGAGCGGGCGTGGCGTTGAGGCGCCTGAACGGGGCTTCTGCTTTCGGCCCATTGCGGTTGTTCGTTTCTCGCCTGTTGCGGAAGTTCTTCTCGGACCCTTCGGCATGCATGCGTTGTCCCTGGGCTACGTCAGCCGGGTGGCCCCCTCCGCTCATGTCCCCCGCCGCCGGCCTGCGGCCGACGGCTCCTCCTTTACTTCG
>JBBQAW010000112.1:0-11205 GCA_038316815.1 Burkholderiales bacterium | reverse complement strand
CGGCGCCTGAGGCCGCCGCCAAGGCTGGAGCTGAAAAAGATGGCAACCCTGCTGACCTGGTTGCAGAAGCACCTGGTGTGGAGCATCCCGGGCGCCATGCTGCTCGGGCTGGGCTTCGGCGGCGCAGCCGATGCAGGCTTTCTGCGCTGGGCCATCCTGCCACTGACCTTCCTGATGGTCTACCCGATGATGGTGACCATGAACGTGCGGGCGCTTGCCGCGCCCGGCGGCAAGCGGCTGCAAGGCACGGCACTGGCCATCAACTTCGTCCTGATGCCCTTCGTCGGCTGGGGCATGGGCCTGCTGTTCTTCGCCGACCAGCCTGGTGCGCGCCTGGCGCTGATGCTCACGGCGCTGCTGCCTACGTCGGGCATGACGATCTCCTGGACTGGCTTTGCCAAGGGCAACGTGCCCGCCGCGGTGAAGATGACCGTGCTCGGGCTGGTCGCCGGGTCCCTGCTGGCACCGCTGTACCTGAAGGCCCTGCTCGGCGCGGTGGTCGAGATTCCGCTCGGACAGATGGCGCTGCAGATCGCACTGATCGTCTTCCTGCCGATGGCCCTGGGCCACCTCACGCAGAAGACTTTGGTCGCGCGCCATGGCCAGGAGCGCTTCAACCACCACCACAAGCTGAAGTTTCCGCCCTGGTCCACCCTGGGCGTGCTGGGCATCGTGTTCGTGTCGATCGCGCTGAAGGCCCCTGACATCCTGCACGCACCGAACGCGCTGGTGAAGCTGCTGCCGCCGCTGGTGCTGATGTATGCGCTGAACTTCGCGGTCTCCACGCTCATCGGGCGAGCCCTGTTTTCGCGCGGTGACGCCATCGCGCTGGTCTACGGCACGGTGATGCGCAACCTGTCGATCGCGCTGGCGATTGCGATCGGCGTGTTCCGTGAGCAAGGTGCCGATGCCGCCTTGCTGATCGCACTGGCCTACGTCGTCCAGGTGCAGGCCGGGGCCTTGTATGGGCGCGCCACCGATCGGCTGTTCGGCGCGCCGCCTGCGGCACCCGCGCGTCCGGCCTGAGCGCGCAGCCGACTGCCATCTCGATTGATCTTCATTTCATCGACCACAACCATGCATCACCTCTGCGCCTTCGTACCCGACACGACGCTGAAGCGCGTTGCTGTGCTGCTAGTCTCCATGATTGCGGCTGCCGCTATTGCAGCGCCGGTGGCACCGGGGCAAGCCTTCGCCCCCATCGTCATGACCGATCAGCATGACCGGTCTCTGCGCACCGAGACTACGACCCGCACGGTGCTGTTCGCCGCCGACAAGAAAGCCAGCGATCTGGCGACTGCGGTGCTCCAACCCCTTGGGGCCGATGCGCTCAGCGCCCGCCAAGCTGTCTTCATCGTCGACATGCACGCCATGACGGCGCTCATCACGCGCATGTTCGCCGTGCCGGCGCTGCGCGAACTGCCCTTCGCCATCGGCCTGGTGCGAGACCCAGCCTTGACCGCCGACCTGCCCCGAAACAAGGGGCAGGTCACCCTCATCACGCTGCGCGACGGCGTGGTGCAGACGGTGAGTTTCTTCACCAGCGCAGCCGAGTTGCGGCAACACCTGGCGCTGCCTGTGCCCTGAGCTCGCTGTTTCATTCCCCTTTCACCCCAACCATCAACCGTACTGGAGCATCCACATGAAATCGACCCCCGCACTCGCACTTGCCTTCACCCTGCTGGCCGCCTCTTCGGCGCATGCCGCCGAGTTGTTCGTCAACATCCACTCCGGCCAAGCCATGGCGCAAGGCGCCGGCCTTGTGCTGGCTGGCCAGGCCCCGGAGCAGAAGGCCGAGGTACGCGTGCTGCTGTGCGACGCTGCCGGCGATATCGCCCTGGTGGGCAAGGAAATGCCCACGCTGAAGCCGCGCAACGTCACGCCGCAGCAGATGCTGCAAGGCTTGATCAAGGCGGGCGCCAAGGTGGAGGTGTGTGCGCTGTACCTGCCCAACACAGGCAAGGACGCCAGCGACCTGATCCCCGGCGTCACCGCCGCCAGGCCTGCCGACGTGGCGGCACACCTGCTGAAGCCGGGCGTGCACACGCTAGCCTTCTGATCAGGTGCTGGTGAACGGCAGCCCACTGCCGTTCACCAACTGCACTGCAAGGGCTGTATCGCCCGGGCTTCGCGCCCACCAGGACGAGCACCGGGCACAAGGTGCTGAAGAAGGAAACATCCGACATGGACTTCATCGGCCTTTACCCCAGCTGGTTCGAGCCCGGCATCAGCAGCGGCTGGGTGGTCGGCATCATTGCCACGGTGCATGTGCTGTTCTCGCACACCTCCGTGGGGGCAGCCATCTTCTTCGCCGGCCTGGCGGTTTACGCCGACCGCAATGACAAGCCCGAGTACCTGGAGTTCATCCGCCGCTACGGCATGTTCTTGCTGGTGTTCAGCTATGTGCTGGGTTCGATCACCGGGCCGGGCATCTGGTTCAGCACCACGGTGGCCAGCCCGCGTGGCATCTCGGCCCTGATCCACAGCTTCGTCTGGAAATGGGCCACCGAATGGGTCTTCTTCGTCATCGAGGTGGTGGGCGTCTACATGTTGGTCTACCTGGCCGGCAAGATCGACCGCAAGACACACTTGCGCATCGCCGTGATCTTCGGGCTCACGTCGTACACCACCATGCTGGTGATCATCGGCATCCTCAGCTTCATGATGTGGCCGGGCCAGGAACGCTGGTTTGCCGAGGGCGGCTACCTCAACGGCTTCTATGGCGCCAACACTTTCGCGCAGCTTGGGATGCGGACCGCCTTCATGTTCACCATGACGGCCGTGGTGGGTGGCATCGTCGCGGCGCGCTTCGACGACCCGGTATTCAAGAAGGCCGTCACCACACGGCTGAGCTGGTTGGGCATCGTCAGCACTTCGGCCGGTGCTGCCATGCTGCAGTGGTACCTGGGCACATTGCCCGAGACCGCGCAGGTGGTCATGGCCAACCGCCTGCCCGATCGTTTCGCGCCCACGCTGCTGGCAGTGCTGGCGGCCATCGGTGCCTACTTCGCCATCACGATGTGGAAGCCGCGCCTGCTGACGCCAGCGGTAGCCTCGGTGGCCACCGTTGTGCTGCTGGTGTTCGGCCTGTGGCCCGAAGAAGTGGCACGCGAGTCGATGCGCAAGCCCTTCGTGGCGGGCCAGTACGTCTATTCGAACCAGATCATCGCGCGAGATGTGCCTGGCATGTGCATCACCAGCGAGATCCCGCGCATCGAGGCCCATGGTCTGCTGAAGACCCAGGTCTTTACGCCACCCGGCTTGCGCGAGATCACACCCGACAACCGTCTGCAGGCGGGCCAGTTCCTGGCCCTGTCCACCTGCTCGAACTGTCACTCGCTCAGCAGCACCGGCATGCGGCCGCTGGCACGCTACTTTGGCGGTAACACCGACGTGGCCGAGATCAGCCAGTACCTGCAGGCGGCACTGAGCACCGGCGCCAC
Organism: Burkholderiales bacterium; assembly: GCA_038316815.1. GTDB lineage: Bacteria > Pseudomonadota > Gammaproteobacteria > Burkholderiales > Burkholderiaceae_C > Rubrivivax. Next base: position 7,762 of record JBBQAW010000112.1, on the reverse strand, counting down.
GATCTACATGCCGCGCATCCCGCTGCAGGACGACGAGGCCCAGGCCTTGGCCACCTACATCGCCAGTCTGGCGCCGCCCAAAGTTGCTGCGCGCCCGGCGCCGCCTGCACCGAAGCTGGCCGTCGCAGCTCAAGGAATCACCCAGCCATGAACGCTGAGATGCTCTACGCGCTGCGCGATCCCGCGGGTGTGCCGTCCCACCCCCTTGTTTTCTTGTTGCTGGGGGTGCTGACCTTCGCGCTGCACATCGCCGCGGTGCAGGTGATGGTGGGTGCCAGCGCGCTTGTGCTGCGCGGTGCGTTCAGTGACCAGCTTCACTGGCGACGCCTCGCCACCACGATGCTGAACACGGCGAAGATCGCCGTGTCGGTGGCCATCGTCATCGGCGTGGCACCGCTGCTGTTCGTGCAGGTGCTGTACGACCCGTTCTGGTACACGTCCAACGTATTGTCGGCACGCTGGGTGATCGGCTTCATCCTCCTCCTCATCGCCGGCTACATCGCGATGTATGGGTTCTACTGGCGCAACCCGCAGTTGGCCACGAAGCCGGCGCGCTCGCGCTGGATGATGATGCTCTCGCTGGCCCTGCTGCTGCTGGTGGGCTGGATCATGCACGTGCTGAGCTACCAGATGCTCTGGCCCGAGCAATGGCAGCAGTGGTACGCACCGCAAGGCCGGATCGATGCCTCTGGCAGCGGCCTGCATGCCTACAGCGTGGCGCGCTTTGGCTTCTTCATCGCCTTGTCGGCGCCGGTGGCCGGCGCCTGGCTGGTGGCCGTGCGCCGCTACCTGCAGGGTGCAGGCGAGGGCGATGCTGCCTACCTGGCCTTTCTGGCCCGCTTGGCGCGGCGGCTGATGTTGCTCGGCGGCGTACTGTCGCTGGCCATCGGTGCGCTGTGGCTGCTCACCCTGCCCGAGAAGATGGCCTTCTTCGCCAGCAGCCCGTGGATGCTGGCCGCGCTGGTGTTGCTGCTGGTGGCGGTAGCCTTGCCCACGCTGCTGGGCGACCGGCTGGAGCGGGGCCTGTGGGGCTATGGGGTGTTCGGCGTGGGTGCCGTGGCGCTGATCGCGGTGGCCGCAGCGCGCGAGATGCTTCGCTACACGCTGTTGTCCGGTGTGTACGGCTACGACGCGCTGGACTACAAGATCAACATGGACTGGTACAGCACGTTGACCTTTTTCATCACCTTCGGCGTGCTCGGCAGCGTCACACTGGGCTATCTGCTTACGGTGGCTTGGCAAGCCGGCCAGCACCGCAGTGCGGTCTATACGCCCTCATTGGCCGTCACCCGCTTCGGGCGCTGGTCGGTGGGCTTGCTGGTGGTCTGGATAGCGCACTACTTCCTGATCGGCTTCTACACCATGGTGCGATGACATGAGCACCCGTCCCCTGCTTCTTGCACTGGCCGGCCTTGGCACCGCTGGCTGGTTGGCTGCTGCAGCGCTGGCGCAGTCCCCCGCCGCGGCCCCGGCGCCTGCCGCAGCCTTTGCGCCTGTCGCAGCCTCTGCGACAAGGTCTGCCGCCAAGCCCCCATTTCTTTTGCCACCGGTTTCGGGCGAAGCCCTGGCCCACACCTGCGCTGGCTGCCATGGCACGCAGGGCCGGTTGGGCGACGAAGCCTTCGTGCCACTGGCCGGCATGCCGGCCGCGCCCTTCGTGCAAACCATGCAGGACTTCCGCAGTGGCCGCCGCCCGTCCACGCTGATGGGCCACATCACGAAGGGTCTGAACGATGCCGAGCTGCAGGCCATGGCCGCGTACTTCGAGCGCCAGACACCGGCCCCCAAGTCGTCTGCCGCATTGAACCCCTTGCGCCCAGGAGTCACACGATGAAGCGCCGACAGCTCCTGCAATCCGCCGCGGCGGCCTGCACGCCGGCCCTGGCCGCTGGCCTGAGTCTGCCCGGCCTTGCCAGCGCGCAGGCTGCCGCGGGCCATGTGGTGGTCATCGGCGGTGGCGTGGGGGGCGCCACGGCGGCCAAGTACCTCAGGCTCTTCAACCCGGCATTGAGGGTCACGCTCATCGAACGCCACGCCACCTACGTGCGGCCCTACGGGTCCAGCGAGGTGCTCAACGGCCACGCGAACATGGCGTCACTGAGTGTCAGCTATGACGCGCTGCGCAGCCGCCATGGCGTCGACGTGCTCATCGACGCCGTCACCGGGCTGGACGCCACGCGCCACCAGGTGCTCACCGCCAGCGGCCAGCGTGTGTCCTACGACAGGCTGATCGTCTCGCCCGGCATCGAATTGATGTACGGCGCCTACGAAGGCTACAGCGAACAGGTGGCGCGCACCGCGATGCCCAGCGGCTGGATACCGGGCGAGCAGACGGCGCTGTTGGCGCGCCAGCTGCAAGGCATGCGCCAGGGCGGCACCTTCGTGTTGGTGGCCCCGCCCAACCCTTACCGTTGCCCGCCTGGCCCGTATGAGCGCGCAGCTCTGATGACGGAATGGTTCAGCAAGCACAACCCCAGCGCCAAGGTCATCGTTGTCGACCCCAAGGACAGTTTCGTCACCGACGAGACCATGATTCTCGGCTGGAATCGGCTCTACGGCTTTGACCTGCCTGATGACTATGCCAAGCGCATGGCGCCCAAGGTCGATATCAAACGCCACGGCAAACCAGGCATGTTGAGTTGGGTGCGCGCGCGAGATGGCGGCCGCGTGCTGAAGGTGGACGCCAGGCGCATGCGTGTGGAAACCGAGGGCGAGGTGATCCAGGCCGACGTGGTCAACATCGTGCCGCCCATGCGTGCTGGCGCGCTGGCCCGCACTCTGGGGCTCACCGACAAGACAGGCTGGTGCCCGGTGGACCGGCCCAGCTTCGCCTCCACCCTGCTGCCTGATGTGCATGTGATCGGCGATGCGAGCATCGCTGACGCCATGCCCAAGAGCGGCTTTTCGGCCAACACGCAGGCCAAGACGACGGCACGCGCCATCGTCGAGCAACTGGCCGGCCGGCCGGTGCCCGAGCCGGTGTGGGAGAACACCTGTTACGCCCTCGCCGGCAAGGACTACGGCCTCTTCGTGGCCGATGTGTTTCGCATCGTTGACGGGCGCATCGCCCGCATCAACGGAGACGAGCGCTACCTGCCGCTGGACGCCACGCCGACGCAGATCCGCCTGGCCGCGCGCTACCAGCAAGCCTGGCTGCGCACTTTCACTGAGGATGTCTTCGCATGAAGCGCGCTGTCTTTATCTGCGTCGTGTTCATCTCTGCACTGTGCACGGCAATGGCAGCCGAGCCGGTTGAAGCTTCGGCGGGCGCTGCTGCCATAACCAGCGTCGCTGCCCTGCGTCAGCGTCTGGCCGCGATGCCGCGTGGTGACACTGGCCGCGGACGGCAGCTCTATACACAGCAGTTCTGCGCCTCCTGCCACGGCGTGGATGGCCGTGCGCCCACGGTGAACTGGCCTAGCGTGGCCGGACAGCGCATCGAGTATGGCTACAAGCTGCTGCAGGACTACCGCCAGGGGCTTCGCCACGAAGGCGAACGCGCAGCCGTGATGCGCGACGCGGTGCAAGGGCTGAGTGACGGTGACCTGTCCGATCTGGCGACCTACACTGCGCAACTTGTACCAGCGCAGCGGTCAACTGCCGGGCGTATCGCTGGCACTGAGGTCCAGAACGCCTCGGTCGAACAGCTGGTTCGCTACGGTCACCCCACCCGCCTGCTGACGGCCTGCGCGAGTTGCCACGGTGCCCGCGGCGAAGGCGGCAACCGGGCCCAGCCGGCGCTGGCCGGGCAAAACCCGGCCTACCTGGTGCGCACCCTGCTGGACTACCAAAGCGGCGCGCGCGCCAACGACCCGGCGCGGGGCATGCGCCACTTCGCTGCCAAGCTCAGCCGCGCAGAGATCGACGCCCTGGCTGTCTACTACGCCAAGCTGCCTGGCAGCGCGCGCCCTGGCTCGGCCTCGGCCGTGCCCGCGCACTGATTCAAGGAGTCCCCATGACCTGCCAAGAGCACACCACGCGCCAGGGCGCTGAACCCGGGCCCAACGGGCGCCGCCGCTGGCTGAGCCGCTGGCCGCTGTGGGGAGTTGCGTGGGGCGCAAGCCTTGGCGCAACAGCGGCAGGAGCCAACGCTGCCAGCGCTGCCGCATCCCCAAGTCGCGTCGCCAACGAAGAGCGCATGCCGGGCGACCCCCCCGAGCACCGCATCGTCTACCAGCTCAACCAGGCGGAGGCCGAGCATGTCGAACACATCCTCGGCTCGGTGGGCGCCATGATCGGCAAGTACGCCGACAACGTGGCCATCGTGGTCGTGGCCTTCGGCCCGGGCATTCACCTGTTGGCACGCCAACCCAAGCGGCCCGTGCCTGTGGCGCTGCGCGAACGCGCCGCAGCACAAGCACGTGACTACAAGGTGCGATTCGTGGCTTGCGGCAACACGATGACGACACTGGGCTGGACAGCGGCCGACATGTTGCCCTTCGCCAACGTCGAAGCGGTCGGGGCTGCCGTACTGATGGAACTGCAAGAACAGGGCTTCGCCTACCTGGCGTGGTGAGGAAGGAAGTTTCACGCATGACGCAAGACATCGACAGTTCACCAGCCGCAACGAACAGCGTGTACGCTCGCCTGGGCGGTGCGCCGGCCATCCATGCCCTGGTCAACCGCTTCTACGAGCTGATGGACGAACTGCCAGAAGCCTATACCGTGCGCCGTCTGCACCCAGATAGCCTCGCCGGCAGTGCCGACAGCCTGTTCAAGTTCCTCAGCGGTTGGTTCGGTGGCCCTGCGCTTTACATCCGCGAGCGCGGCCACCCTCGGCTGCGCATGCGTCATGCCCCGTATGCGATCGGCCCGGTGGAGCGAGACGAGTGGCTGTTGTGCATGCACCAGGCACTGGCCGAGCAGGTCGCGGACGAATCTCTTCGTGCGGGCATGGTTCGGGCTTTCGACGACATGGCCCATCACTTGGTCAATGCTGGCGCGCTGGAGCGCACGTCTTGCGCAGCTCACATCACCAGGGATTGATCTGGCACCGTCGCGCACCGATCTGAATCTCACTACCCACCAAGGACCGACCATGACTGAATCTGCTTCTGCCTTCCCCCACCTGAACGAGCCGGCCCCCGACTTCAAGGCCAAGACCACGCATGGAGACCGCAGCCTGGCCGACTACAAGGGGAAGTGGCTGATCCTGTTCTCGCACCCGGCCGACTTCACGCCGGTTTGCACAACTGAATTCATCGGCTTCCAGAAGCACGCCGACACTTTTCGAAGCATGAACTGAGAGCACCTCGGCCTGTCCATCGACAGCCTGTACTCGCACCTTGCCTGGACGCAAAACATCAAGGAAAAGTTCGGCGTCGAGATCAGCTTCCCCATCATTGAAGACATCAAGATGGAGGTTGCCAAGGCCTATGGCATGGTGCACCCCGGTGCCGCCGACACGCAGGCCGTGCGCGCCACTTTCTTCGTCGATCCCGATGGTGTGCTCCGTGCGATGGTGTACTACCCGATGAGCAACGGCCGCTCGATCAACGAGTTCGTGCGCCTGTTGCAGGCCATGCAGACCAGTGACGCCCACAAGATCGCCACGCCCGAGGGTTGGACCCCGGGATGCGACGTCATCGTGCCGCCGCCGAAGACGGCCGAGGCTGTGGTCAGCCGCGCGAGCGAGGGTTACAACACGGTGGATTGGTACTACTCGACAAAGTCGCTGGGATGGAGGTCGGCGGGCAGGCTCTACAGGGGCCGCCCGCCCCGCCCTGCGCCAGCCTGCAATGACACCTCTTCCACCGCCTTGAGCACGCCCGCGAAGTACGCGGTCCAGGCGCGGTTGCGCACCAGACCGGCATCGGCCGCCAGAAAGGCGTGTGCCTTGTCAGCTTCGGCGCGCAATGGGTCCAGCGTCTGGCCCTGTTCGAGCAGGCGCGCCGCGCGGCGCAGCACGAAGTACCGCCCCTCGGTCTCCTTCAGGCTGGGTGGGGTGATGCCTTGCCTGTCGAGTTGGCAGGTCGGCCCCGTGTTTTGCAGGCGTGCTTCGACCTCGGCGATTTCGACGGACAGCCAGGTTTTCAGATCCATTGATTCGTGCCCTTGTGCGATGGCCAATGCCATTGTGCGGCAGCCTGTCCGGCAGAATGTGCACCGACCACCATCAACGCGGGCCCTCACGGCATGATCCTCGAAGCGTCGGCCACGGCAGTGGGTGCGTGGGGCCTGCGCAGGCTGGCACATGCGGCCATCCTGCGTGGCCTGCGCGCGCCGCGCCTGCCGCACTCCCAGGGCCCGGCTGAATTTGGCGTCGCCGGCGATGCGGTACGGGAGGTGCGGATCGCCGGCCCGCGTGGCAAGCGGTTGTTCGGTTGGATGGTGTCACCGCCACGCGCCGCGCAGCACCCTGCGCCAGCCGTGCTGGTGATGCACGGTTGGGGCGCCAACGCGTCGATGATGGGGTCGGTGGTGCCGCCCCTGCATGCCGCAGGCTTCGCGGTGCTGCTGCTGGATGCACGTTGCCACGGCCGCAGCGATGACGAGGCCTTTACCTCGATGCCGCGCTTCGCCGAAGACATCGCCGCCGGCCTGGCCTGGCTGCGCACGCAACCCGACATTGCCGCCGACCGGCTGGCGCTGCTGGGGCACTCGGTCGGCGCGGCCGCCGCGCTGCTGCATGCCTCGCGCCACCACGACGTGCGCGCCGTGGTCAGCCTGTCCGCCTTTGCCCACCCGCGCGAGGTGATGCGGCGCTTCATGGCCGAGAAGCGAGTGCCGTATCCGGTACTCGGCTGGTACGTCCTGCGCCGTGTGCAGCGCGTCATAGGCGCAAGCTTCGACGAGATCGCGCCGCTCAACACGATCGTTCGCGTGCGCTGCCCAACCATGCTGGTGCACGGCAGCAGTGACGCCACCGTACCGGCCGACGACGCGAAGCGCTTGCTGGCAGCTTCAGGCCACGCTCGTCTGCTGCTGGTGGAGGGCGACCACGACCTGCGCGCAGCTATGGCTGCGCATGCGCAAACGCTGATGGACTTCCTGCATGCCGCCTGCGTCGTGCGCCACAGAGCCGGCCATTGATCGCTCTCGTTGAACCCCAAACCCAAAGACACCATGAGCCTTGCGACCAAAACCGTTCCTCTGATCGTTGATGAACTCGAGGTGCTGGCCGCGCTGGTACCGTTGGCGGGGCAGGACATCATCGAGCTGGGCTGCGGCGCAGCCGCTCTGGCCCGCACGCTGCTGAGCAGCCACCCCGACAGCCGCATGACGGCGCTGGAAGTCGATGAACGCCAGCATGCCAAGAATCTTGCTGCGCCGCAGCCGGGCTTGCGCTTCATGCCCGGCGTGGCGCAGGCCATCCCGTTTTCAGACGCCCGCTTTGACCTCGCGCTGATGCTGAAATCGCTGCACCATGTGCCGCTGGCGTCGCTGGCGCAAGCGCTGGGCGAAGTGGCTCGCGTGCTGCGCCTGGGCGGCCACCTGTACGTCTCGGAGCCGGTGTACGACGGCGCGCTCAACGGGGTGGTCCGCCTGTTCAACGACGAAGGCGTGGTGCGCGCCGCAGCACAGGCGGCACTGGATGCCGCGCTGCACACCGGCAACTGGTCGCAGGTGGCCGAGCGGCGTTTCGAGATGCCAGCGGCGTTCAAGGACTTCGCGGACTTCGAGCAGCGCATGATGCGGCCGACCTATGCCGACCACCGCATCGACGCCGCCAAGCTCGAACGGGTGCGCAAGGCTTTCGAGCCACACATCAGCGCCGGCGGGGCACGCTTCACGCGCCCGATGCACGTGCGCCTGCTGCGCC
>JBBQAW010000111.1:0-11300 GCA_038316815.1 Burkholderiales bacterium | reverse complement strand
GCTGGAGCTGGAGCCGGTGGAGCAGGCGTTGGCACCGGCGCTGGCGGCAATGGGGCAGGCGCGGGTACTGGTGCAGGTGCCGGTGGTGGAAGCGGTGCAGGCGCTGGCGCAGGCGGCGAGGGAGCTGGCGCAGGCGCAGATGCAGGAGGTGGAGGCGCCGACGGTGGCGGTGGCGGTGGCGGTGGAAGCGGAGGCGGAGGACTTGGCGCCTGGGTCCTGGCGCGCATCGCCAGAGCCACTTGCGCGTTGTCAATGCCGCGCTCGAAGAGCACGTACACCGGCTTGGCGGGGATGTACTTCGGCAGGTTGTTGACTGTGGCCGTTGACCAGATCTCGATGGCGACCAAGTAGGCCCCGACGGGGGGAATCGCCGCGTCCTGGGTAATCTTCCAATCCAGATGCGCGTGGAAAGCGCCCCTTGAACTCGCACCGTCTATGGCAGCGGTGATCGGCCCCGCGACGCCCGCGCGGGTGAATTGAGTGCCGTTGGCGTAGAAGTTGTACTGACTGGCCCATACCGCAGGGTCGAGCGTGTAGCCGATGACTACTTCGAACGGAATGGCGCCGAACAAAGAGATCTTGGTTACCTGGGGCGCTGGGCCCCACGCCCGCGTGGCGGGGTTCCAATGCTGAAGCGTGCCTAGCGCGCGAAAGTGCAGTTCTTCGTTGCGCAGGAAGGTGCCGTTGAAGGCTTGAAAGCCAGGGTCGTCTGTCAGGTACGGGCCACCTTCGGGGTCGCTGAAAAAGCCGCTGAAGATTTGCCAGCCGGTGGCTGCGTCCAGCGGCAGATTACCAATCGCCAGGTCGCCAAAGTAGCGCGTCAGCAGGCGACTGCCAGCCACTGGGCCGCGGTCAGTGTAGATCTCGACGTCTGAGTGCTGAGCCCGGGCTGCAGGGGCACGGGTCGTCAAGAAGGCAGCGATGAACACTGACGCCGCGACCCGCGTCAAGCACAGGGCAGGCATCAGGGTTCAACTGCGACAAGCGCCGCGTTCGGGGCTGGAAACAGCGCGAAGTGCAACCGGGGCAGAAGCCTCAATTGCGTCGCCGCGCTGCGATTGCGCCGACAAGACCAACGCCCGCCAGCCACATGAGCCAAGTTCCCGGTTCTGGAACGGCCAGCGCCTGCACCGACTGCTCGAAGCTCTGTTCCGACAAGCCACGGTTGAGCACCATCAAGAAGGTGTCCGACGCTGTCAAATTTGTGCCACTCAGGTAAAGCTGGAACATATAGGAGCCGATGGCCGGGATGCCCCCGCCGACCCGCGAAACCACCATGTCCAGATGCTCATGGATGACGCCGCTGTTGCCCGCCACGCCCACCAGCCCTGTCAGGTCGCCAGACGTTCCGGTGCCCGAATAGAAACTCTCCTCGCCCAGGTTGCCGTCCAGCCTGACGCGCTCGGCGCCGGCCAACCCCCAGGTGCCGCCGTTCCAGAACCGCAGACTGCCCACCGTGTTGTAAGTGATGAACGTTCCAGGCACGAAAGTGCCGGTTTCGCTGTCATAGCCCGGATCGTCGGTTCTGAAAGGGCCGCCGGCAAGGTCTCCGAAGTCGCCTTCGAAGATCTTGAAGCCGGTGCCGAACTGGGTGGCAGCGTGACCGTTGAGCACGATCTGGCTGTTGACGATCGACATCTCGACATCGCCTTCGTGCAACTGGGGCTGGGCCTGGGCCTGCCCCAGCGACAGCACCAACGCCACAGGGGCGATGAATTTACGAAAAATGGACATGGAAACTCCTGTTGTGGCCGGCATTGCAAGAGGGCCTTGACCGGCGGTCTGCCCTTGCACCGCAGCACTGTGCAAACACTTTCGCCAGGAATCCTACATGCAATTCAATTGCAAGTAAACTCCCCGCAATGCGGCGACCTCACCGCGCTGAGCTGAAGTCAGACTGGCAGCGGCTGGGCTGGGTAGATATTCGCCGAAGGCTCATTCGCCCAGACATGGTCAGGCTCCTTCAGTCCAGCTGTCTGCTCCTGCTTTCCGACCGTCAGCGTATAGAACCAGGTGCCCAGCGACTTCATGACCTGCCCACTCTCGCAGCGCAGTTGCATCCAATGCCGCCCTTGATCCGATTGACCTTGTGCACTGCGCTGGCTGTCTCTGGCGCCGCGCTTGCCGGCGCTGCGCGAGCCCAGACCGAGCCTGCTGCGCCATCCGTTGCCACGCCCGGGGCCAGGCAGACCATCGAGATTCGCGGCGAACGCAGGCGCCGAAGGGTTGCCGGTGCCGACGAGCCCGGTGCCGTGTTGTCTGGCGCGGCATTGGCCGACCGCAGCAGCGGCACACTGGGCTCGACGCTGCAAGACGAGCTGGGCGTGGCCAACGCCAGTTTTGGACCGGGCGTGGGCCTACCGCAAATTCGCGGGCAGGGGGGTTCAAGGGTGCGGGTGCTGCTGGGCGGCATGGGCAGCAACGATGCTTCGGCCGTCAGCGCCGATCATGCCGTCATGGCCGAGCCCGCCTTGGCGCGGCGCATCACGGTGTTTCGCGGCCCCTCGGCCATCCTCTATGGCGGCAGCGCCATCGGTGGTGCGGTGCGCATCGACGAAGAGCGAATTCCCGAGTTCGATCCTGAGTGGCCAGAACTTGACCTCGAACTGCGTGCTGGGCAAGACAGCAGCCTGGCAGTCTTCAGGGCGGCGGCGGGCTTGGGCGGCGGCTGGGTGGCCTATGGCGATGTACACCGGCGCGACACCCGCCGCGTCCGCATTCCTGGCCTGGCCTTGGACGAAGACGCCATACGGGCTCAGTTCGGTTTGGTCAACGGCCGCAACACCCGGGGCTTCGTGGGCAACAGCGATGCCCACAGCGAAGGGCGTGCGCTGGCGTTGAGCCGGGTCTCGGATTGGGGCTACATGGGGCTGGGCTGGCAGACGCTGACGTCTGACTATGGACTGCCGCCCGGGGCGCATACCCACGGTCCCGAGCTGGGGGCCCAGGGTCTGGTGCCCGACGCCGATGCCGACGTGGTGCGCATCGCTGCCAAGTCCCAACGTCTGCAGTGGAAGTCGGAATGGAACCTTGCCAAACCTGAAAGCAGAGGAAAGGTCCGTGGACAAGCCGGATGGCTCGATTGGCTGGCCACCATACGTCTCGAAGCCACGCGCAGCCTGTATGCCCACGATGAGCTGGAAGCGGGACTGACCGGTACCCGGTTTCAGCATCGGGTCAGCGAAGCGCGGCTGGAGCTTGACACGCGCGGCCCGGGCCTGATGTCCGGGATGCTGGGCGCTCAAGTGCAGCGCCGGGACTTCTCCGCCCTGGGTCTGGAAGCCTTCGTTCCGCGCGCCCAGATTGATGTGGCCAGCCTTTTCGGCTTGCAGCGCTGGATTTCAGGTCCCTGGTCTGCCGAGATCGGGTTGCGCACCGAGCGTCATGCCTACGAGCCGGATACACCGTTTGTCGTACTGGGTTTGTCGCGCGATCTGCCGCCGCGCCGCTTCTGGCCGCGCAGTGGTTCTATGCAATTGCGTCACAGCCATGAATCGGGTGCGTTGACGCTGACCCACTGGCGTGTCGCCCGGGCCCCTGATGTGCAAGAGATCTACGCGGGTGGGCCCCACATTGCCACGCGCAGCTTCGACTTCGGCAATACCGGCCTGGACATCGAAACCCTGGTGGGTACGGACCTGGGTTTGGAGCAGCAGGTGGGTGGCTGGCGCTGGCGTGGCAACGCTTTCGTCTACCGCAGCACAGGCTACATCTACCAGCGCAACCTGGGCTGGTTCTACGAGGCTGAAGAGCAACAGGCGCAAGCGCTGTGTACCCGGCTTGACAACTGCCTGCCGGCGACCAAGTACGAACAGCAAGGCGCCCGCTTCTGGGGCTACGAGGTGGAAGGGCGGCGTGCGCTGCCGGCCTGGAATGCCGTTTTCAGCATCTTCTCGGACGCCGTGCGCGGCCGATTGCAGGCTGGCGAAGACGTGCCCCGCCTGGCGCCGCAGCGCTACGGGGTGGCATTCGAATACGCGCACGGCCGCTGGCGCAGCGAATGGCGGCTGACGCGCGCCCGCGCGCAAACCCGGCCAGGCCCGCTGGAGACACCCACTGCCGACTGGTTGCAACTCAATGGCAGTCTGCGCTACAGCCTGGAAAGGGCCCAGGGCACGCAATGGAGCCTGTTCGTGGTGGGCCGCAACCTGGGCAATGCCCAGGTTCGCAACAGCGCTTCGTTCCTGCGCAACTACGCACCCGAGCCCGGCCGGCTGGTGCAGATTGGATTGCAGGCGACGTTATGAACTCGAGTCCAGGTTGGGTGTTCGCCAGGCGGTTCTTGGCTTGCTTCAGCGCCGTGCTGACAGCCGCCTGCGGCGGCAGCGACAGTGGCAGTGGTCCCAGCGACAGCATCGCGGCGCCGGGGGCTTCTGACATCGCTGCTGTGCCTTGTGCTCGCTGCCGGGCAGGGTTCATCACGGGCGTTGCTGCGGCGGGCGGGCTGGCTTTGGCTGACGCGCAGGTGCTGGCCTGGGACGTCAACGGCGGCGTCCAACGCGGACGCACTGACGCGCTGGGCCGGTTCGAGCTGCCATTGGGCGCGTTGGCGGGCGCTGTCATGGTGCAGGTCACGGGCCAGGACGCGGGGCTGCCTTTGCGTCTGCATACCGCCTTGCGCGGCAACGAGGTTGGCCGCCAGTACGCCGCCGTGACGCCGCTGTCGGAACTGGTTGTGGCCGATGCCCTGGCTGGCGTGCCCGAAGTGCTGCGCGAGCAAGGCCGCATCGACTTCAACCGTCTGGCGGGCAATGCCTTGGTCGACAGCGAACGCCGCGTCCAGGCCCGTCTACGCAGCGTGCTGTTAGCTGCCGGTGTAGGCAGCGAGACCAGCGTACGCACGCCCTTGTTTGACGCACCAGCAGCATTGGCCGACCTGCCGTCGCTGAGCGCCCTGGGAACCGCCGCCTTGCCGAGGGCCCTGGCCTGGCTGGACCTTCGATCCCTGCATGACGGCTATCTGTTGCGTCATGCCGCACAGACTGAATCGCAGGCGTTGCGCATCTTCGCGGCTGGCGCCGACGGCAGTGCCGCCTTGCCTGCCATCGATCCTGCTGCACTGTCCGGCTTGAATGCCTCGCTCGACCAGGCGCGCGCATTGACGGCCAGCCTTGCCGACCTGACAGCGCAGTTCGCAGCCCAGCGCCCTGACGCGGCCAGTCTGCAACGCTTTGTGGCGGCGGGCTTTGTGCATGACGGCTTGAATGCACAGCAGTACATCGAACGCGTGCTGCTGCGCGCCGACGCTCCCGCTGTGGGTGGCTTCAGTCTGGTGGGTGCGCGCTGGGGCAGCCCCCGGCTGCTGCAGTGGCGCCCGGATGGCGCGACGCGCTGGCGGTTCGTGGTGCAAGCCGCCGACGGCCCGGCTTCCGTCGAGGACCTGTGGTTCCAGGCCGCAGGCACGGCGCTGCAGTGGCTGGGCAACGGCCAAGGCTTTGCCGCCCGCCTGGGCTGGGCCGCCAGCCTGGGGCCCAAGCCCATGGATGCTGCGGCTGTGCGCGGGCAGACAGGCGTGGTGTGTTCGGTGATCCGGGTGTCTGATTCATTGCCGGCCTGGGACCACTGTCAGGCGGATGCTGCAAGCCTGAGTAACGGCGGCAGTGGCGCCATTGGCCTGCCAGGCGTGCTGGACTACGGTGTCATGCAAGCTGCAGATTTCGGTCTGCTCGGCCTCTTTCGCAGCAGTCAGCCCGGCAGCACGGCACTTGAACGCCGCACGGCGTATGCCGCCCACAGCCGCTTGCTCGCCCAACCCAGCGCGCAGGTGCAGCGCTTCGTGTTGATGCAAGTCGATGCGCGCCGTGCCGATCCGCGAATCCAGACGCTGAGCTTCTCGCCTGGCGCTGCCGCCAGCGGCGCAAACACCTTGCAGTGGACTCTGCACCGTCCGCAAACGCTGGCCGGGCATCCGCTGCTAGAACATTTCACCCTGGACCCTTCCGGCGGCGACGACTGGCATGCCGTGGAGCCAGGCCACTGTGAAGGCACGCCACTGGCCCTGGCCGGCGAGAGCGCGTGCGCCACGGCCTGGGCGGCGGTAGCCGACAGTGGGCTGTGGCAGGTGCGCGCTCGTGGGGCTGATGGCAGTCTTTTGTACGAGCAGACCCTGCGCTTGCCTCTGAGCCGGCCCGACGCTGCCCTGTTGCTGCAGCAGCGTGCCGAGCACTTCGCGCGTTGGGACCTGGCGCAGCGCAGCGATCTACAGCCGAGCCTGGCGCGCGTCAACGGGCTCGGCGCGACCGCGCCGCCGGAAGGCGGCGACGCCTTGTGGATCGACTGGCCATGGCTGGCGCCAGGGGCTCCAGGGCTGCAAGCCAGGCGTCTGGATGTCGAGTGGCACCGCGCCAGCCTGCCGCCCGACGCCGCGCAGGAGGTGGTGCGCCGTGTCACCTGGCTGCGCGGGGCGGGCGGTACCCTGAGCCAGGCGGCGGCCGGGCGCGCCGGTTGGTACGGCATCTGGCTGTCGGCGCGGCTGGAGAGTTCGGACGCCATGGGCAACCGTTACTGGCATACCTTGTCGCCAGCCAACCCGCATTGAGCCGAGCGTTAAAAAGTCCGGTATCGGCGCCAGGGCGTCGGCCGGCCGTCGATGACGGCTGCGTTACGATGCGCCGATGTCTGCATCAGGCGAAGCCCGCAAGAAAGCCCCGAAGACTCGTGCTGAGAAGCCTCTGGCGGCAGGCAGAGCAGTAGCCAAGCCGCCCGTGGCGCACGGTGTAGCGGCTTTGCCTATCGACATACAGGCGCGCCAATGGCTGGCGAACACCAATCTACGAGTCACAACAGCGCGCACCAGCGTGCTCAAGTTGATGGCGAAAGCCAGTGACTGGCTCACGCATACCGATATCGAAGCGCAAATGCCCGCTGGTATCGACCGCGTCACGCTGTACCGCACGCTGGACGCGTTGGCTGAAGCTGGCTTGCTGGCCCGCAGCGTGGGTGCGGACCGCGTCGGCCGCTATTCGCTGGCAGTGGGCGGCTACCACCGCCACCATGCGCACTTTCATTGCGACCAGTGCGGCGGCGTGTTCTGCTTGCCCATGCCCACACCGCAGGAAACCAGTGTGCCAGGTGGTTTCAGTGTGCAGGCCGTGGAACTGAGCGTGCGCGGCCAATGCAACCGTTGCCTCACTGGCCCTGCTTGAAGCGGCTTCAGGCTCACATGAAAAAGTGCTCGCCGGCGTTCTCGCGGCCCTGCATGACGTAGCCCACCTGCTTCAGGTCGCCGTGCACACGCCCGCAGGCGTAGCTGATGAGTGCGGGTGAGTTGGGGCGTGGGGCCAGCGGGAAAGCAATGCACCCAGAGTTCGTTGCTTGCCGTGGACGTTGAGTCCTATCGACGCCGAACAACCTCGGACTGGTCATCGTTGAGTTTGATCGCATTGATCGCGACGCCGGCTCCGAACAAGCGGGTGCGCAGCTTGAAGACATGCGCGAGGCCATTGGCGTCGTTCATCCTGGATTCCGCAGTTAGGACACGCCCGAGTGGGCTGCGATGCGGTGCGCCAGCAAGGCGCGACGACGCTGCGGGCTCATGCCCGCGAGGAGGCGCAATTATGGGGGGCTACTTCAGGCATCTTTGGCTCCGGTCGTTTGCGGAATTACGCGGCCCCCCGCATCGCGGGAGATGAAAGCGCCAAGTGGGTGATGTGAGGTGCCGTGTCCAAGTCGGGTCCCTTGTGGACGGCCCCTGCGTCGGCGCATGGCATGGCGGGCGGCCTCACACCCTCACTTGACATCCCGACTCTACGTGGCCAACTGTTCTTCGCCACCGTACGCGGCCGTTTCGACGGGCTTGGTGCGTCAGCGGCGATTGAGAAGCTCTGACCTTTGGCGGTGAAGCAGCGGTTCTTTGCCTTGGTCGGCTGAACTTTGGCATCAAAGCCGGTGCGGCTTGATAGACAGCTCAGGGAACCAGGTCTTCCGGCCGCGGCGGCTCGCCGCCTTGTCGTTGCATCAATCGGTGGAAGGCATCGAAGTCCGCGCGCCCACGCCGCTCGGCGAAGAAAGCAGCCGTATTCATGGCGGCCAACTTCTCGGCAACCGCCGTTGCCACAAACTGATTAAAGCTGGTGCCCTCCGCCTTGGCCCGCCGCACGACTTCGGCCTTGACCGACGTGGGCAGGCGCAGCGGATAGGTGCTTTGAGAGTTGCTCATGGTCTGATCCTCCTGAGTGCAGTGCCGGGGCTCAAAACCTCAACACCGAATTGCATCGGCACGGCGCCGAAACCACGCTGGTTGAAAGTGACGATAGCCGCAGCTTGGCCATTGACTGCGGCTTCAAGGACCAGTTCGTCGGCGGGATCGCGCAGCAGTGGGCGCGACAGAACGTGTATCTCGACCGGCTCGGCCATCGCGACAACGGCATCCAGGAAGAGGGCCACCTGGTGCGTGCTAAGCCCCGAGGCAAGCACATGTTCGGCGCGGCCGCAGGTGCCCTCGTACTCGAGCACCAAGGCCACGTTGGCGACCATCGTGAACTCGCCGCGTCGCGCGCCGCGTTAGCGTCCAGGCCAGCGACAACCCGGTCGAGGACACGGATGCGGTCGGCCTTCGGCAGTTGCAGCAGTTCCGCTTCGAGGACTTCTACTGGTGTTACCACGGTCACTCCTTTGATTCAACCCCCGTAGCCTGCCACAAACTGTTCTTCGGGGAGCGCTTGAGCCCGTTCGATGGCATGCAGCCTGCATGCGGCGGTGTGTTGCGGCATCAACGAGAGCCAGCGGCTGGAGCAGCTTTGCCGCACCACCACCCGACCGGCGCAGGACAGAGGAACGCGTGCAGATCAGCAGCGCCACTCAGGTGGTGCTCAGGCTCAACACGCCCTGGCGCGACGGAAGCACGCACCTCTTGCTGTCGGCGCTGGAGTTCATGCGGCGCCTGGCAGCTAGGGGCGACCGAAGGGCGCCCTCTGGGCACCCGCGCCCCGGCCTTGGCTGCACCTCATTCGACTCCATGGGGGGCTGGCACCGAACGCGAAGCTGCGCGCGCTGGTGGTATCCAAGGGGTAGGACAAGGAGGCCGGCGTGTCGGGGTCGGGGGCCGACTTCACTGAACGTGGCTGCGTACACATGAGGCCAGTGTGCATCGCAGCTGGGCCCGGCTGCTCAAGCGGAGTTTGCAATCGACATGGCGCACTGCCCGAACTGCGGTGGTTAACTCAAGATCATCGCCGCCATTCTGGAGGCGCCGGGGCCAGAGCGGACCCTCACGCGCCTGGGGCTGCAGGCGCTGGCGCCGCCACGGGCAACGGCGCGCGCAGACTGTCAGCGAGCTGCTTGTTGGCCGCCTGGCGGCCTGGCGTATCGGGAGCATGAGCAAGCCTTGATCCGCGTTCCTTGAGGCAACGCGACGGTCTCGCTCTGCCAGCATCCTCCTACCCCATCTTTGTCATCAGGCACTACAAATACAAATTAAATCAACAGCTTAGGGGATATTTTCGACGGCCCGACGGTGCAGCGCGCCATATCGGTGAATACGCTCGCGCAGCCAGTCGGTGGCGGGCTTGGCCACGCCGTTTGCCAGGCTGGCGTCGAGGCCGGCACAGGCTGGCGCAGGGCCAGGTTCAGGCAGCCAACGGAGACTTTGCCCGGCGTGTAGATCGGACGCTCGTCAGGGGTTGAGCCGCAGCACCACGTCGGCGCCCAGGGTGTTGCTGACGGTGCAGATGTCCTTGGTGCGTCGCAGCAACTCGACGCTGCGACCCCCATCGACCGCCACAGATGTGCGCACGATGACATCGAAACGTCCGAACCGGTTGGGCAGGTCGGTGGCCTTGGTTGCAGTTGCCGATAGGTCCAGCGCACCGAGTTCCAGCTCCATCTGTTGGGCTGCCATGCGCATCGAGATTGCGATGCAATTGGCCAGCGCGGCGAGCATCAGGTCGGATGGGGACATGGCGTCGGCTGCCGGCGCGAGTGCCGCTGGGGCGCGGTGACCGGCCTCGGTCTCGAAAATCAGACTGGTTCCATCGACCGATTGCACGGTCAGCGGGCCATAGATCTTGGGTTTGATCTTCACGTGCATGCGTAAGCCTTTATGGTTCGTTCAGGGGGCGGACAGGGTGGAGCCGAGCGCGGGTGGTCGGTCGCCGCGCCGTCACATCAGCAGGTCGGGCAGGAAAGTGGCGATCGACGGAAACAGCGTCAAGATGCCGACCGCCAACAGCAACATGACCCAATACGGCGTTGAGGCCTGTGCCGCGCGTCCCAGCGACACCTCACCTTTGGTGAGCACGGTGAGCACCGGCAGGTTCAACCCAACCGGCGGCGTGATCTGCCCGATCTCGATCATGATGGTGATGATCACGCCGAGCCAGATTGGGTCGAAGCCGAGCTTGGTCATCAGCGGAAACACGATCGGCAAAGTCATCACCATCAGCGACAGCCCGTCGAAGAAGCAGCCCAGCACCAGGTAGACAATGATCACGATCAGCAGCACGGTGTATTTGTCCAGACCGCCTGCGAGCACCGTCTCCAGCAGCGCCTGAGGTACGCCAAGCACACTGGCAGACTGGCTCAGCACTGTCGCGCCCAGCACCACGAAACCGATGGACGAGAACAGCAGCACCGAACGCATGACGCTGTCCATCAACTTGCGCGGCGTGAGGTCACCCCACACAAAAGCGATGACAGCCGCCACCACGACGCCCACTCCCGCGGACTCGGTAGGCGTGGCATAACCGAATGCGATGCTGCCGATGATCGCAATGATCAGAGCGACCACGGGCCAGATCTGCAGCATGCCCGCGAGGATGGCCAGCAGCGGCGTGCGTGTGTTGTCCTTCGGGTACAGCGCCGGATTGCGCAGGCAGGCGAACAGGATGTAGCCCATGAACAGCCCGGTCACCATCAGTCCCGGCACGATGCCGGAGATGAATAGCCGTCCGATGGAGGTCTCGGTCAATGCGCCGTAAATCAGGAACGACAGGCTGGGCGGAATGAGCAGCCCCAGCGTGCCGCCGCCGGCCAGGCTTCCCACCACCGCCGCCTTGTCGTAGCCGCGCTTGACCATTTCCGGGTAGGCCACCGAGCCGACCGCAGCAGCGGTCGACAGGCTGGAGCCACTGACCGCGCCAAACAACGGGCCGGGGGTCAGGTCTCTCATGTCTCCTCGACATGGGTGCCGCAACCTCTGCGGTCCGACGACGTCTGGCAATTTTGCAGACTGGCCGGGAGGAGACAGGAGAGGCCTGACCCCCCCCCCCCCCACGGGGGCCCCCCCCCCCCCCCCGGGCGGAGGTATGTGGAACACGCCCCCCCCCCCCGCGGGGCCCCCGCCCCCCCCCGGCGGCCGCCGC
>JBBQAW010000110.1:0-11402 GCA_038316815.1 Burkholderiales bacterium | reverse complement strand
GTGAATGACCTCGCAGTCCTTGAGTTTTACCCCTTAGACCCAGCCCATCGGCCAACTGTTGCGAGGCTCACCGGTTTTAAGCGGCGAGGGCGTACGTTTGATCGTTCGCAGTTACTTTGTTTCCAGATGGATTTACGAGCTGACTGGTGCTCGGCATGCCCCGGGTCGACTCCGCACCCACGTCGAAGCCAGGTCGGTCCCAGACCCTGCAGTTTAGGCCAGTTCCAGGCTTTGCAAGAGGGCTTTTGGGCTGGATAACACGGCGTCGGCATGCCAGGTGCTGATATCGGCGCCATGACCCAGATAGCCCCAGGCTGCCACTGCCGTGCCCATGCCGGCAGCGCGGCCGGCCTGCATGTCGCGTGCGTCGTCGCCGACATAGATGCAGCTTTCAGGCGCGATGGACATTCGCCGGGCGGCTTCCAGCAAGGGGGCCGGGTGCGGCTTGGTGTGGGGGGTGCTGTCGCCACCCACCAGCACAGTGGTGCGCGGTACCAGACCCAGGGCCCGGGTCATCGGGTCGGCGAAACGCAGCGCCTTGTTGGTGACGATGCCCCAGCTCAGCCCGGCCGCTTCCAGCGCGTCCAGGAGGAAGTGAACTTCATCGAACAGCCTTGTCTCTTGCATCAAGCGCTGTTCGTAGCGCAACAAGAATTCATCTCGAAGGTCGACAAAGCCAGGCTGGTCTGGCAACAGACCGAAGGCCGTGCCGACCATGCCGCGCGCGCCCGAACCCACAGCCGGGCGCAGGGCCGCCAGCGGAAGGCTTGGCCGGCCCCTGGCCTGCAGCATGTCGTTGGTCGCAGCGGCCAGACCTGGCGCGCTGTCAGCCAGGGTGCCGTCCAGATCGAACAACACGGCACGGGCATGCAGCACAGCCACAGCCATCAGCTCGGCTTGCGGCAGGCCAGCAGGTAGTTGACGCTCGTGTCCTGGGACAACCAGTAGCGGCGCGTCAGCGGGTTGTATTGCATACCGCGGCTGCCCTGCAGCGCGAGGCCGCCGTCTCGGCACCAGCGAGCCAGTTCGCTGGGCTTGATGAAGCGGGCGTATTCGTGTGTGCCCTTGGGCAGCAGGTTCAGCACGTATTCGGCGCCGATGATGGCAAACAGGAAAGACTTGGGATTGCGGTTCAGCGTGGAGAAGAACACCCAACCGCCAGGTTTGGCCAAATCGCTGCAGGCGCGCACCACGGCAGCAGGGTCGGGCACATGTTCAAGCATCTCCATGCAGGTGACGACATCGAAACTGGCGGGCTGTTCGGCCGCCAAAGTCTCGGTGGCTATTTCACGGTATTCGAGGTTCTCGACACCGGCTTCCAGTGCGTGTAGCCGTGCTACGCCCAAAGGCTTGGCGGCCAGGTCGATACCCGTGACGTGGGTCGCGCGCTTGGCCATGGCTTCGGCCAGGATGCCGCCCCCACAGCCGACATCCAGCGCGGTTTTGCCGCGCAAGCCAGACAGTTCGTCGATCCACTCCAGCCGCAGCGGATTGATCTGGTGCAGCGGGCGGAACTCGCTCTCCGGGTCCCACCAACGGTGGGCGAGTTCACTGAACTTGGCAAGCTCTTGAGCGTCGACGTTTTGCATGCTCGCATCCTACCGAAACATGGGCCACTCGTGCCCGGTATGGACAAGCTGCTCCGGGCGATACCCGCCACCATCGGCTTCGTGCAGCTACAGGCGAAAAAAAGCCCCGCCAAAGCGGGGCTTGCTTGCGGCAGCAGCCCAAGGGCTGCGCTGCATTACCTGCGAGTACGTGTACCCACGACTTCAACTTCCACGCGGCGATTCTTTGAACGGCCGTCTGCGGTCTTGTTGTCGGCCACAGGCGAGCTCTCGCCCTTGCCTTCGGTGTAGACACGGTTCTGCTCGACGCCCTTGGACACCAGGAAGTTCTTCACCGCGTCTGCACGAGCCACCGACAACTTGTTGTTGTAGGCGTCGCTGCCGACCGAGTCGGTGTGACCCACGGCAATGATGACTTCCAGATTCACGCCCTTGGTCTTGTCGACCAGATCGGCGAGCTTGGCCTGTGCCTCGGGCTTCAACACTGACTTGTCGAAGTCAAAGAAAGCGTCGGCGGCGAAAGTGACCTTCTCGCTGACCGGAGCAGGCGGTACGACTGCTGCAGGCGGTGCCGCAGGCGCCACAACCGGCGGCGGAGCCGGCGGCGCTGGTGGCGGAACCACACGCGGTGCGACCGGCGCAGGCGCCGGCTTCAAAGCGCCGTCGCACTTCTCGTCAGCGGTGGCAGGGGTCCAGCTCGAATTGCGCCAGCAGAGTTCGTTGGTACCGTTTTTCCAAACGGTACCGTCAGAAGCACGCCAATTGTCGACCGACTTGGCGGGCATGCCGCCATGGGCCGCAGCGAATGATGCTACCGGGGCGGCAAGTGCGACTGATGCGAAAAGCATAGCCACCTTGTTCAGTTTCTTCATTGATTCTCCTCTCGAGAAAGCCGCACCGGGGTGCGAAACGTCTAAAGCAACAAGCCAAACTGCGAGTACTTAACTGGGTAAATCCCAACGACAACAGGCATTTACCACCGACAAAGCATTGTGCCATAGGGCGTCGGCAGCCTTGCATTCTGGCGCCTGCTACATGACTGTCCGGCGACGCTGTTGCGCTGCCGCGACACGGCGCGACCCGTAGAATCACATCCTTCGGGGTCCGTTTTGGGATCCCCCTTGCATCGACCCCACATCGCCGGCCACCCACTCGCCTGCCGCATCGAATGAGCTCCTTCGCCAAGGAAACAGTACCCATCAGCCTCGAAGAGGAGATGCGGCGCTCGTACCTCGACTACGCCATGAGCGTGATCGTTGGCCGCGCTCTGCCAGACGCACGCGATGGCCTCAAACCGGTACACCGGCGTGTGTTGTTTGCAATGCACGAATTGTCCAACCACTGGAACCGGCCGTACAAAAAGAGCGCGCGCATCGTCGGAGATGTGATCGGCAAGTACCACCCGCACGGCGACACGGCGGTGTACGACACCATCGTGCGCATGGCACAAGATTTCAGTTTGCGCCACATGCTCGTAGACGGCCAGGGTAATTTCGGCAGCGTCGACGGTGACAACGCCGCAGCCATGCGTTACACCGAAATCCGCCTGGCCAAAATCGCACATGAGATGCTTGAAGATATCGACAAGGAAACTGTCGACTTCGCCCCTAACTACGACGGCAGCGAGCGTGAACCCACGGTGTTACCGGCGCGGTTGCCCAATCTGCTGGTCAACGGCAGTGCTGGCATTGCGGTTGGCATGGCCACCAACATCCCGCCGCACAACCTGAACGAAATCGTCGACGCCTGCCTGCACTTGCTGAAGAACCCGGAAGCCAGCATCGACGAACTGATGGAGATCGTCCCGGCGCCGGATTTCCCAACCGCCGGCATCATCTACGGGCTGAATGGCGTGCGCGAGGGTTACCGCACCGGCCGCGGCAAAGTGGTGATGCGGGCGAAGTGCCACTTCGAGGATATCGACCGCGGCCAACGCCAGTCCATCATCGTCGACGAGATTCCGTACCAGGTGAACAAGAAGACCTTGCTGGAACGCATGGTCGAACTGGTGCACGAAAAGAAGCTTGAAGGCATCAGCCACATTCAGGACGAGAGCGACAAGTCCGGCATGCGCGTCGTGATCGAGCTCAAGCGCGGCGAAGTGCCCGAGGTGGTGCTGAACAACCTGTACAAGCAGACGCAGCTGCAGGACACCTTCGGCATCAACATGGTGGCGCTGATCGACGGCCAGCCCAAGCTATGCAACCTGAAAGACCTGGTCAGCATCTTTCTTGAGCATCGGCGCGAGGTCGTCACCCGCCGGACAGTCTATGAGCTGAAGAAGGCACGTGAACGCGGCCACGTGCTCGAAGGCCTGGCTGTGGCGTTGGCCAACATCGACGAGTTCATCGAGACCATCAAGACATCGGCCACGCCGCCAGTGGCAAAGGCCGCGCTGATGGCCAAGACCTGGGATTCGTCGATGGTGCGCGAGATGCTCGCGCGTGCCGAGGATTCAACACCCGGCGGGCGCGCCGCTTACCGCCCCGAAGGCTTACCCGTCAGCTATGGCCTGCAGCCCGACGGCCTCTACCGACTTTCAGACGACCAGGCGCAGGAAATCCTGCAGATGCGCTTGCAGCGCCTGACTGGGCTGGAGCAGGACAAGATCATTGGCGAATACCGCGAGGTCATGGCCCAGATTGCAGATCTGCTGGACATCCTGGCCCGACCCGAACGCGTCACGACCATCATCAGTGGCGAACTGACCGACCTGCGCCAGGAATTCGGCCAGACAAAGCTTGGCGCACGCCGCAGCGTGATCGAGCGCAACGCGCTCGAACTGGGCACTGAAGACCTGATCACGCCCGCCGACATGGTCGTCACGCTCAGCCACGGCGGGTACGTCAAGAGCCAGCAGTTGGGCGAGTACCGCGCCCAGAAACGCGGCGGCCGCGGCAAGCAGGCCACGCAGACGAAGGAAGACGACTGGGTCGACCAGCTCTTCATCGCCAACACGCACGACTGGATTCTTTGCTTCAGCGACCGCGGGCGTGTGTATTGGCTGAAGGTCTGGGAAGTGCCGCAAGGCGGCCGCGCCAGCCGCGGCAAGCCCATCGTCAACATGTTTCCGCTTCAACCCGGCGAGAAGATTACTGTCGTGCTGCCGCTGACGGGCGAAACACGCAGCTTCCCGGCCAGCCATTACATCTTCATGGCCACGGCCCTGGGCACAGTCAAGAAGACAGCGCTGGACGAGTTCAGCAACCCGCGCAAGGCCGGCATCATCGCCGTCGACCTGGATGAGGGCGACTACCTCATCGGCGCCGCATTGACCGACGGCCAGCACGACGTGATGTTGTTCAGCGACGGTGGCAAGGCTGTGCGTTTCGATGAAGACGACGTGCGCCCGATGGGCCGCAACGCCCGCGGCGTGCGCGGCATGGCGCTGGAACCGGTCCAGAAAGTGATTGCCATGCTGGTGGCCGAAGACGAGACGCAAAGCGTGCTGACAGCCACTGAAAACGGTTACGGCAAGCGCACCAGCATCGTCGAATACACCCGCCATGGCCGCGGCACCAAGGGCATGATCGCCATCCAGCAGACCGAACGCAATGGTCGCGTCGTTGCCGCAACCTTGGTGCGCGCGAATGACGAGATCATGCTCATCACCGACAAGGGTGTGCTGGTGCGCACCCGCGTCTCAGAGATTCGTGAACTTGGCCGCGCCACGCAAGGCGTGACTCTGATCGCCCTGGACAACGGCACCAAGCTGTCGGGCCTGCAACGCATCGTCGAGAACGACGCGCAGACAGACGACGACGGCGCCGACCTTGGCCCTTCAGCCCCTTCCCCCGACGACAAGGCCGCCGAAGGCAGCCAGGAGACCCCGTGATGTTTGTTGCTCTACGCCGTGCTGCGGCCGTCCCGCTTGCCGTCCCTCTGGCCGTCCTGGCGCTGTGCGCCCTGCAGGCCCCAGCGGCGTTGGCCCAATCAGCCAGTACTTCGCCGGCCAAAAAGGAACTGATTGCACGGGTGCTGGAACTGCAGCGCCCGGCGCTCGAAGGCCTGGGCCGGGCCCTGGCCGAACAGCCGGCTGGGCAGATGATGCAGCAGGTGGCCCCTATCCTGCAGCAGCGCGTGCCGGCGGAGCGCCGTGAAATCGTGGCGCGTGAGATCGAAGCCGATGTGCGCAAGTACATCGACGAAGCTGTTCCGATCGTGCGTGACATGGCCGTGCGCCTGGCGCCTTCCACCCTGGGCGTGGTTCTCGATGAGCGCATGGACGAAGCCGAACTGCGCCAGTTGATCGCCGCGTTGGAAGCACCGGCCTTCCGCAAGTTCCAGCAGGTCTCGGGCGAAGGTCAGCGCGTTTTCATGCCCAAGCTGGCGGCCGAGGCCCGGCCTGCGCTTGAAGCCAAGGCACGCGCCATGGACCAGGCCGTGGCCAAGCGACTGGGCATCACCCAGCCGCCTGCAGCTTCGGCGCCCGCCCCGGCCAGCAACAAGAAGTGAACGACAGGCCCAGCAGCCCAGGCAGCGCCGCCAGCGACGCCCTCGACCTGCCCGCGCTGCGGCAGCATATCGACGGCGTTGACCGCGAACTGCTGGCCCTGCTGAACCACCGTGCGGCCCTGGCGCTGCAGGTCGGAGAACTGAAGAAGCAGGAGGGTTCGCCCGTCTTCCGTCCAGAACGAGAAGCCCAGGTCATCGACGGCCTGAAAAGCGGCAACCCGGGCCCACTGCACACCGACAGCGTGGCGCCCATCTGGCGCGAAATCATGTCGGCCTGCCGCGCGCTGGAATCGCCCACGCGCGTGGCCTATCTCGGGCCCGCGGGCACATTCAGCGAACTGGCGGCCCTGGGCTACTTCGGTTCTTCCCTGATGCGTGTGCCCTGCGCGAGCATTGACGAAGTCTTCCGCTGCACCAGCGCTGGCGCGGCCGACTACGGTGTGGTACCGGTCGAAAACAGCACCGAAGGCGTGGTCGCGCGTTCGCTCGACCTGTTCTTGAACACGCCGCTGTTCATCGTTGGTGAGACCAGCCTGTTCGTGCGTCACAACCTGCTGCGCAAGACCACCAGCTCTGAGGGCATCAGCGCCGTGCTGGCGCACCCGCAGGCGCTGGCGCAGTGCCACGGCTGGCTGTCCACGCACTTGCCGCATGCCGAACGCCGGCCCGTGGCCAGCAATGCCGAAGGCGCGCGTCTGGCGGCACTGGACCCTCAGGTGGCGGCCATTGCCAGCGAACGCGCCGGCAGCGAATACGGCCTGCACACCGTCGCCCCGGCGATCCAGGACGAACCCCATAACCGCACGCGTTTTGCGATCGTCACCCGACCCGACCAGCAGAAACCGCCGAAGGCTTCCGGCCACGACTGCACCAGCCTGGTGGTGTCGGTGGCCAACCAACCCGGCGCCGTGCACGACATGCTGGTGCCACTGAAGACCCACGGCGTGTCGATGAGCCGATTCGAGTCGCGCCCGGCACGGTCAGGGCAGTGGGAGTACTACTTCTACATCGACCTGCAGGGCCACCCTGACGAACCGCGCGTGGCCCAGGCCTTGGTCGAGTTGCGACAGGCGTGCGCCTTCTTCAAGGTGTTGGGCACGTACCCGGTGGACGTGCACTAGATGTTCGCGCAGCTCGGCCTCATCGGCTGCGGAATGATGGGCGGCTCTTTCGCGCTGGCGCTGAAGCGCGCCGGCCTCGTCAAGCGCGTGGTCGGCTACAGCAAGTCACCTTCAACCACGGAACGCGCACGCAAGTTGGGCGCCATCGACACCGCGGCCGAATCGGCCCTGCTGGCAGTGGCTGGGTCGGACCTGGTACTGATCGCCGTGCCCGTAGCTGCAACCGAAACCACGCTCAAGGCCATTCGCCATGGCATCGAACCTGGCGCCTTGCTGATGGACGTGGGCAGCACCAAGCGCGACGTCGTGGACGCCGCGCGGCGTGTGCTGCGTGAACGCATTCCCTGCTTCGTGCCTGCCCACCCGATTGCAGGCAAGGAAAGCGCCGGCATCCAGAACGCCGATGCCGAGCTCTATCGTGGCCGGCATGTCATCCTGACCCCCCTGCCCCAGACCGACCCCGAAGGCGTGCAGAAGGCCACCGACGTGTGGTCCGCACTGGGCGCGCAGGTGCTGAAGATGACGCCCGAGAACCACGACGCGGCCTTCGCCGCCGTCAGCCATCTGCCGCATCTGCTGGCGTTTGCCTATTTCAGCGCCGTCGTCAACCAGCCTGCCGGGCGCGACTTCCTGTCTCTGGCGGGCCCGGGCTTCCGCGACTTCACGCGCATTGCCGCCAGCAGCCCCGATGTCTGGCGCGACATTCTGGTGGCCAACCGCGAAGAAGTGCTGAAGCAGTCGCAACTGTTCCGGCACGCGCTGGACGCACTGGAACTGGTCATGCGCTCGGGCAATGCCGAGGCCCTGGAAGACTTGATCCGCGGCCCCGCTGAGGGCCGCGCCAACTGGCAGATGGGCAGCCTGCGGCCTGGCGCAGGGCCCGGCTCCGGCTCCGGCTCCGGCTCCGGCTCCGGCTCCGGCTCCGGCTCCGGTTCCGGTTCCGGTTCCGGTTCCGGTTCCGGTTCCGGTTCCGCACGCTGAACGCGCCGACGGCAGCCCGGCCTTCCATCACCTTTTCGCTGATCTTTCGTCGATGTTTCGAATTCCTGCCCTCGACCTGCCGCCGTTGCAGGGTGCCGCCGGCACCGTACAACTGCCAGGCTCCAAAAGTATTTCCAACCGCGTGCTGCTGCTCGCGGGGCTGGCCGAAGGCAGCACAGCCGTACACGGCCTGCTCGACTCCGACGACACCCAGGTCATGCTCGCAGCCTTGGGCGCGCTGGGCTGCGGCGTGCGCCGCGATGAACGCCCGGGGCTGGAACCGGTCACCCATGTCACGGGGCTGGGCGGGCGCCTGCGCGTGTCGGAGGCCTCGCTCTTCCTGGGCAATGCCGGCACCGCCATGCGCCCGCTGGCGGCCACACTGGCAGTTCTGGCCACGCTGCAAGGCGGGCGCTTCGACCTCTCGGGCGTGGCGCGCATGCACGAAAGGCCGATCGGCGACCTGGTCGATGCATTGCGTCCGCTGGGTTGCGTCATCGAAGAACTGGGCCTGCCGGGCTATCCGCCGCTGCGTCTGACGGGCCGGGCCGGCGGGCGGCTGAACACGGGTGAACCGATACGTGTGCGCGGCGATGTCTCAAGCCAGTTCCTGACCGCGCTGCTGCTGGCGTTGCCGTTGGCCACAGCAGACACCGACATCGTCATCGAAGTGCAGGGCGAGCTGATCAGCAAGCCTTATGTCGAGATCACGCTGAACATGCTGACACGCTTCGGCATTGCCGTGCAACGTGATGGCTGGCAGCACTTCACCTTGCCGTGTTCGAACGGCGCCAGCCCGTATCGCAGCCCAGGGCGCATCGACGTCGAGGGCGACGCTTCATCGGCGTCCTACTTCATCGCCCTGGGCGCCATTGCTGCCAAGGGCGGGGCGCCGGTGCGCATCGAAGGCGTCGGTCTGGACTCGATTCAGGGCGACATTCAATTTGTAGCTGCGGCCCGCGCCATGGGTGCCGACGTGCGCGGTGGCCCGAACTGGCTGGAAGTCAAACGCGGGCGCTGGCCCCTGAGCGGCATCACCCTGGACTGCAACCACATCCCCGACGCCGCCATGACCCTGGCCGCCATGGCGCTGTTCGCCGACAGCCCAACCCGCCTGACGGGCATCGCCAGCTGGCGCGTGAAAGAAACCGACCGCATCGCGGCCATGGCCGCCGAACTGCAGGCCCTGGGCGCCCAGGTCTCCAGTGGCGACGACTTCATCGAGGTCACGCCGCCGGTGGCATGGCGCACGGGTGCCCTGCATACCTACGACGACCACCGCATGGCCATGTGCCTGTCGCTGGCCGCCTTCAACCCTCTGGCTGCGGGCTACATGCCACCGCCGCGGTTGCCCGTACGCATCCTCGACCCGCAGTGCGTGGCCAAGACCTTTCCTGATTACTTCGAGACCTTCCTGGGCCTGGCATATGCCGACGCCGACGACGTGCCCGTGATCGCCATTGACGGCCCCACCGCGTCCGGAAAAGGGACGCTGGCAGCCGGGCTTGCCCATGCCCTGGGTTGGCACTTGCTCGACTCGGGTGCGCTGTACCGGGCCGCTGGCCTGGCCGCGGTGGCCGACGGCGTATCGCCCGACAACGAGGCCGGCGTCGCCAAGATCGCCGCCATGCTGGACCTGCGCTTCGGCCAGGGTGCAGACAGCGGCCGCACCTGGCTGCGCGGGCGCGAAGTGACGCAAGAATTGCGGCACGAAAGCACCGGGCTGCTGGCCTCGAAGGTCTCGGCGCTGCCGGCAGTGCGCCAGGCACTGCAAGGGCTGCAGCTGGCATTCCGCTGCGCGCCGGGCCTGGTGGCCGACGGGCGCGACATGGGCACGGTGCTGTTCCCGGGTGCCGCACTCAAGGTTTTCCTGACGGCCAGCGCGGCCGAACGCGCCGAACGTCGGCATAAGCAATTGATTTCAAAGGGAATCGCCGCTAATATCGACAGTCTTCGCGCTGACCTGGAAGCGCGTGACGCACGGGACAAAAACCGCAGTGCGTCACCGCTCAAGCCAGCCGAAGATGCGCTGTTGCTCGACAACTCGCACTTGAGCATCGAAGAATCGGTGCAGCAGGTGCTGGCCTGGTGGCAGCAGCGCAGCCCGTTTGCATTGGCAACGTCCAGGGAATTCCACCCGGACTGAGCGCCAAGCCGACAGGTATCCGTTCCCGAGCGCTCCCTCCAGTGGCCGTCAGGCCCCCAGCGCGAAGGGTTTTTTGAACCTAACCGCAACCTCCGTTGCAAGCATTGCCCGGCTCTGCCTTCCACTACCCCCCGGGCCTGAAGGAAATCAATGTCCGTTACCACCACCGTCACTTCCACTGGCAATAGTCAGGCCGCCGACTCGTTCGCGGCCCTGTTCGAGCAGTCGCTCGAGAACAACGACATGCGCATCGGCGAGGTCATCTCCGCCGAAGTCGTGCGCATCGACTTCAACCACGTGGTCGTGAATGCCGGGCTCAAGAGCGAAAGCTTCGTGCCCATCGAAGAATTCAAGAACGACCAGGGCGAACTGGAAGTTCAGGTTGGCGATTTCGTTTCCGTGGCCATCGACGCGATCGAAAACGGCTATGGCGACACCATCCTCAGCCGCGACAAGGCCAAGCGCCTGGCGTCGTGGATGTCGCTGGAAAACTCGCTGGAAAGCGGCGAATTCGTCACCGGCACCGTCAACGGCAAGGTCAAGGGCGGCCTGACCGTTCTGGTCAACGGCATCCGCGCCTTCCTGCCGGGCAGCCTGCTCGACACGCGTCCGGTTAAAGACATGAGCCCGTACGAGGGCAAGACGATGGAGTTCAAGGTCATCAAGCTCGACCGCAAGCGCAACAACGTCGTGTTGTCGCGCCGCGCTGTCGTCGAAGCTTCGATGGGCGAAGAACGCGCCAAGCTGCTGGAAACCCTGAGCGAAGGCGCCATCGTCAACGGCGTGGTCAAGAACATCACCGAATACGGTGCCTTCGTCGACCTCGGCGGCATCGACGGTCTGCTGCACATCACCGACATGGCCTGGCGCCGCGTGCGTCACCCGAGCGAAGTGGTGACGGTCGGCCAGGAACTCACGGCCAAGGTCCTGAAGTTCGACGCCGAGAAGAACCGCGTCAGCCTGGGCCTGAAGCAGCTGGGCGACGACCCCTGGCACGGCGTGTCGCGCCGCTACCCGAACGGCACGCGCCTGTTCGGCAAGATCACGAACATCGCCGACTATGGCGCTTTCGTCGAGATCGAACCGGGCATCGAAGGCCTGGTGCACGTTTCCGAGATGGACTGGACCAAC
>JBBQAW010000109.1:0-11430 GCA_038316815.1 Burkholderiales bacterium | reverse complement strand
TTTCGTCCGACAGGCCGGCGGCCATGTTCGTCATCATCGACAGGCCCAGCACGCGCAGGCCGGCGTGCCGGGCCAGGATGGTTTCGGGCACCGTGCTCATGCCAACAGCATCGGCGCCCAGCATCTTCAACATGCGTATTTCGGCCGGGGTCTCGAACTGCGGGCCCAGCACCCAGGCATACACACCCCTGTGCAGCGTGGCCCCGGCCGCAGCGGCGGCAGCCAGCGCCTGTGCGCGCAGCACCGGGCAGTATGCGGCCGACATGTCGACGAATCGGTCGTCGCCCTGCACGCCCACCAGTGGGCTGGCTTGCACCAGATTGATGTGGTCTTCGATCAGCATCAGCGCGCCTGGCGGCATGTGCGCTTGCAGGCTGCCCGCGGCGTTGGTCTGCACCAAGGCCTTCACGCCCCAGGCGGCCAGGGCCTGGATGGCGCCCTTCATGCCGTCGGGCTGGCCGGTCTCGTACGCATGCTTGCGCCCCGCCAGCACGGCCACGCGCACGGTGCGCCCGCCGTGCACCAGCATCCCCACGCTCAGCGCCCCGGCATGCCCGCCCACGGCCAAGCGCGGGAAGGCCGGCAGTTCGGCGTAAGGCACGGTCGTAGCGTCTTGCAACTTGGCTGCCAGCGGGCCCCAGCCCGAACCCAGCAGTACCGCCATGTCTGGGGCGGTGGCGCCCAGGCGCTGCTGCAGCAGCGCTACGGTGGCGGGAATGTTGTGGTCGTCAGGCATGGGCGGCTCAAGGCTGGGGCAAGGACAACATCACAGAAAAACACGAAGGTCACTTCAGCTGGCGTTCAGCGCCATCTTCAGGCCGCCGCCTTGCGCGCTTCGCGCAGGCTGGCCTTCAGCACCAGGGCCTGCTTGCGCTTGCTGCGCGTGGCCGTCTCTTCGTACTTTTTCACCACCACAGCGCGCAGTTCGATGGCCTTGGCCAGGGCGACTTCGAAACGCTGGTTGCTGTAAGTGCGTTCGGTGCCGATGTAGATGCTCTTGACGCGCGGTTCCTGCCCGAAACGCGGCAGCAGCACCGACAGCACGGCCGAACGCGTATTCGAGCGCCGACGCGCCGGCACCAGGATGGGGCCGGATATGCCGGGCGGCAGGTCAGACGACTTGTTGGCGCTGGGCGACTTCTGCAGCACCACGGGTGCGGGCAAGGTGGCAATGCGGTGGAGCAACTCTTTGGTGGCAGCGGCCAGCGATTTGTCAGCGCCGCTGCCGTCGCTGATGCCGTCGGCAAAGAACTTGGTACCGTGGTAACGCACCTGCCAGCCATGGGTGGCGCGCGTGTCGATGCGCTGAATGCCCTGCGGCACTGAGAAGCTGTGGCCTGAGATGAGGGTGACTTGTCGTGTCTTCATGGGGCGATCTCCTGGGTTGCTTTTGCAACGGCTCCCTGGGTCTTGTGTTTTTCTGCCGTGTCCGGCCTGGGCATCCCTGCCGACCGGAAGCGTGCATTTTCGCACCTCGTCAAGACATCAAGTGATGCGGGCCAAAGCCGTGCGGCAACAGTTCGCCCAAGGTGTAGCTACCGGTCAGGCCGTGCAGGTCGGCCACCCACACCGGGCAGTCGGCAGCAGCGAACTCGCGCAGCTTCTGCCGGCAGCCCCCGCAGGGCGTCACGGGCTCGGGCGCTTCAGCGCATACCGCCACCGCCACCACCCGCCTGCCGCCTGCCGCCACCATGGCTGCCAGCGCCGAAGCTTCGGCACACCAGCCCTGCGGGTAAGCGGCGTTTTCAACGTTGCATCCGGCGTGGATCTGGCCGTGTTCGTCCAGCACGGCGGCGCCGACAAGGAATTTCGAGTAAGGGGCGTAGGCCTGCGCGCGGACGCGGCGGGCAGCTTCGATGAGGCTGGCTTGATGTTCGGTCATGGGCCTATTTTCGGCGTACGGCGGCTGGGGTCAGGATGTCATGGTGGCGCCAGGGCTTGCGTCAACCACGCTGCCACAAAGGCATACAGCACTACGGCCAGTGCCGTGACCCCGCCAGAAACCCGGCGATTGCGCAGCAGGGCCACCAGGCCGATGACGGACATGCAGAACAACACCCCCGCCAACAGATAGGCCTGCGGCGCCGGCACGAAAGTAACGGTGCCGCCGCGAGGCGGCGACGTGGAAAAACCGGCATGGGCCACGATCAGGCAGCCGCCCAGCAAGCCCAACAGCACGATGGCCAGAACACTGGCCTGCGCGCCCGGGCTGAGTGGCTTGGGTATGGCCATGTTTTAGTCGCGTGCCTGCCTGCGCCGCATCAGCTCAAGAACTTCAGACCCGCAATCCCGGCCACGATTGCCGCGATGCACAGAATTCTGGTGGCAGTCGCTGGTTCGTTGAAGAACACCATGCCAATGATGGCGGCGCCAACAGCGCCGATGCCAGTCCAGACGGCGTAAGCAGTACCGAGTGGCAGAGATTTCATCGCCAGGCCCAGAAGCCAGAAGCTGATCGATGCCGCGACGAGGGTGATGCCCGTGAACAGGTGCTTCGTAAAACCGTCCGACGCCTTCATGCTGCTCGACCAGATGATTTCAAGCACGCCGGCAATGAGCAGCAGGGTCCAGGCAGCCGCTGCAGAAGATAGTGAAGCCATGGGGTTTGATCCAGTCTGGGTTGAGGTGCGAGACAGGCCGTTCGTGCAGCCTCTGATTCCTGGTAACGCTTCGAATTCGGGTGTCCCCGCGCACAGGACAGTGCGACATCGTCCGACGCCACCGTCCGACGCCTCCGTCCGAGTGGCTTCAGGCGCCCCAGGCACCCAGCTCGCGATTCAGCTCCTCAGGCGTGGTGCGGATGGTGGCAATGTCGCGCCGGCCCAGTTCATCCATCATTTCGCTGTAGCTCAGGCCGGCCAGCCGAGCGGCCATGCCCAGGCTGATTTTTTCATGGTCGTACAGCATGGACGCCAAGTCCACCAGCGCAGCCCGCATGGGCACACCGTCGGCCAGGGGTACTGCCAGCATCACCGGGCGCCCCCCGCTGGTGACGACCGTAACCTCGCCGCGCCGGGCGGCGGCCAGTAGTTGCCATGGTGCGTGTTGAAGGTCTTCGTCGGACTGGGTGTGCATGGGCTAAAAATTGGGCAATCTGCCAGTTGGGTTGGCTCAAATGTTGCTCTCCGGACAATCAATGAGATCGGCCTGGTCTCGCAAGCCAAATGCCTGAGCCACGGTCCCGCCTACCGCTCTTTGACATACGGCCTTCCCAAGGCCTTCGGTGCCACCGCGCGGCCGATGAAGCCGGCCAGCAGCACCACGGTCAGCACATAGGGCAGGGCCTGGATGGCCTGTACGGGTACTTCGCCGCCACCCATCAAGGCGGGCAGCGATGTGCCCTGCAGGCGGATCGACACCGCATCCAGAAAACCGAACAGCAAGCAGGCCCAGAGCGCGCCCACCGGGTGCCATTTGCCGAAGATCAGCGCGGCCAGGGCCATGTAGCCGCGGCCGGCGGTCATGTTGGGAATGAAGCTGGGGTTCTGCGCCAGTACCAGGTAGCTGCCGGCCAGTGAAACCAGGACGCCGTTCAGCGCCAGCGCCTGGTAGCGCAGCATCTTCACGCTGACGCCCGCCGCGTCCACCATGTTGGGGTTTTCGCCCGCGGCGCGCACGCGCAGGCCGAAGCGCGTGCGGTACAGCAGCCACCAGACGCCACCCACCAGCAGCAGCGTGGCATAGACCATCCAGTTGTGGCCGAAGAAGGCCAGCGACAAAGCCCGGCCCACCACGGGCACCTGGGCCACGATGTCGCCTGCGCCCACAAACCAGCGGTCCAGCCGCACGGCGTCGGTCAGCGGCGGGGTCTGGCCGCCCTGGTTGAACCAGGCGATGCCCAGTACCACCGTCAGCCCGGCAGCGGTCATGGTGATGCCCATGCCCAGCACCACCTGGTCGCCACGGTGGCTGACGCAGGCGTAGCCGTGCAGCATCGACAGCGCCACGCCCACGACCATTGCCGCAGCCAGGGCCAGCACGATGGAACCCGAGACCACGCCCATGCTGGCGGCGGCAAAGGCCGTCATCAGCATCTTGCCTTCCAGGCCGAGGTCGATGACGCCGGCCCGTTCGCACAGCACGCCGGCCAGGGCGCACAAGATCAGCGGCGTCGACACGCGCAAGGTGCTGGCCAGCAGGGTGCCGATGAATACTTCATCCACCGGCAGACCCTGCTCGTTGTGCAGGTGACACCGCGCGCCAGACACGCGCCAG
The DNA here is from genome assembly GCA_038316815.1 of Burkholderiales bacterium. Classification (GTDB taxonomy): domain Bacteria; phylum Pseudomonadota; class Gammaproteobacteria; order Burkholderiales; family Burkholderiaceae_C; genus Rubrivivax. The sequence goes on along the minus strand of JBBQAW010000109.1, from coordinate 7,215 downwards.
CCCCGGTGCCGCCACGTACGCCATGGCGCCGGCAAACAGCACGATCAAACCCTGCAGCATGAACACCATGTCGCGGCTGAAACCGTTGATCTCGAAAGCCAGTTCGGCCCCGCCCTGATACAGCGCGCCGAACAGAATGGACGCCAGGACGATGCCCACCGGGTGGTTGCGGCCGATCAGGCTGACGGCAATGCCCGCAAAGCCGGCCCCGGCCACGAAGTCCGGCAGCAGCCTGCCGTGCACGCCCGCGATTTCGTTCACGCCCACCAGCCCTGCCAGCGCGCCCGATGCCGCCATCGCAATGACGATCAGCCGCTTGGGCTGCAGGCCCGCGTACAGCGCGGCATCGGGTGCGAAGCCGACTGCGCGCAAGGCGTAGCCGGGGCGCGTTTTCCACAGCGCCAGCCACACCATCCAGGCGGCGGCGGCCGCCAGCAGCACAGACAGGTTCAACGGCGTGCTGGGCCAGGCTAGGCCCAGCCAGCTCAGCGCTTCGTGCATGCCGGGCAGGCGGGCGCTATCGGCAAAGGGGCGGCTTTCCGGCGTCATGTTGCCGGGTTCTTTCAGGGTGTTGACGAGCAGGTAGCTCAGCAGTGCCGCGGCAATGAAATTGAACATGATCGTCGTGATGACGATGTGGCTGCCGCGCCAGGCTTGCAGCGCGCCGGGCACTGCTGCCCAGACCATGCCGAAGATGGCGGCGGCCAGCACCATCAACGGCAGCATCAGCCAGGCCGGCAGCGCGGCCGACCAGGCCAGCGCCACCAGCCCCGCGCCCAGCCCGCCCATGATGGCCTGGCCTTCGGCGCCGATGTTGAACAGGCCGCCGTGATAAGCCACGGCCACGGCCAGCCCGGTGAAGACGAAGGTGGTGGCGTAGTACAGCGTGTAGCTGATGCCGGCCTGCGAACCGAAGGCGCCTTTGATCAGCAAGGCCAGCACCTGGCCCGGGTCGAAACCCACCAGCAGCACCACGCCGGCGGCCACCAGCAGCGCGAAGGCCAGGTTCACGGCGGGCAGCACGGCCACATCCAGCCAGCGTGGCAATTCGACGGGTTGACTCATCGCGGGTGGGTTCCTGTTTTATTTCCAGTCGTCGCCAGGCATGACCCGGCGCATGTATTCGTCGAACAGCGGCACGGTGAAGGCCGTTTCGCCATGCTGCGGGCCGTAGACCATGCCCTTGGCGATCAGTTTGGCCCGGGTGGGCCCGATGCTGGTGACCTTCACGCCCAGGCGGTCGGCCACGTCGCCTGATTTTTTCGGCCCCTCGCCCAGGTCGGCCAGGGCGCGCATGTAGCGCCGCTCGGATGGTGTGCAGCGGTCGAAGCGCACGCGAAAGAAGCTTTCGTCGAGCGACGCGATGGCTTTGGTGGTGGCCAGTTCAACGTCGGCCAGGGTGACGGGGCTGCCGGCGGCGATGTTCCAGACTTCGTAACCCCATTGCTGCAGGAAGTAGGGGTAGCCGCGCGTGACAGCGACCAGCCGGTCCAGCGCCGCCGGTTCGAAGTACACATTCGACACCTCGGCCGGTGCGGCCAGGGCCTGCCGTGCGTCGGCGTCCGCCAGTGCGCCCACCTTGGGGTAGTCGAACAACCTTTCGGCATAACTCTTGGAATGCCCGGCCAGCGCCAGCACCTGCGGCAGCGCCGCGCCCACCACCACCAGCGGCAAGTTGAGCTGGGCCACCTTGTGCGCAGCCATGATCAAGGCGCTGAATTCAGTGGGGTTGAGATACTGCATTTCGTCGATGCACAGTGCCACCGCCGTCTGGCGTTCGGCGGCGGCTTCGGCCACGGCCACGAACAGGTCGGCCAGGTCTTGTTCCAGGTCGTGGTTGTCGGCAGAACCGGGCAGCGGGTCGATGCCCAGTTCCATGTCGTTCCAGGTGATGCGCACGCTGCCCATGAAGCTGCGCAGCACCCGCAGCGCGCGCCGCCCCTTGTCGCCAGCGGCAGCCGTCACGCTCAATTGCAGCAGCAGCTTGCGCAGGGCCGGCACGATGAGTTCGGGCAAGCGCTTGCCTTCATGCGCTTCGAGCAGCGCCACCTGGTAGCCCAGGGCCTGGGCTTCGTGCTGAAAGCGGACCAGCAGCACCGTCTTGCCCACGCCGCGCAGGCCGACCACGATCAAGCTTTTCGACGGGCGCCGATGCTGAATGCGCGTCAACGCCATCTTGGCGCGCTCCAGAACGTCGTGCCGCCCAGCCAGTTGTGGGGGCGGCGTGCCGGCGCCAGGAACGTAGGGGTTGTCGCGTTCGTCCATCTCGCCGCAGGTCGGTTTGGCAGGTTTAGGCGCAGTTTACGAGTTTCTTGGAATAAACCGCAAAACAACGTCAAACCGCAAGCGCTTCCACCGTCGCTCCACCCATCAGCCGCCCCAGCGCACTTTCGCTGCACTGCGCGATGGGCAGTTCGCCCACCACGCGCCCGGCGTTCATGACGATGACGCGGTCGGCCAGGGCCAGAATTTCGTCGAGTTCAGACGACACCACCAGCACCGCGCCGCCCGCGTCGCGCATGGCACGCAGCCGGCCGTGGATGAATTCGATCGCACCGATGTCCACGCCGCGCGTGGGCTGGCCCACCAGCAGCACCTGCGGTTCAGTGCCGGTGGCGAAAGCCTCACGTGCCAGCACCAGCTTTTGCTGGTTGCCGCCGCTGAACTTGCTGCTGCGCAGCTGCGGGTTGCGCGGGCGCACGTCGTAGCGTTCCATCATCTGCGCGCAGTCGTCGCGCATCACGCGCTGGCGCATCCAGCCCAGCAGGCCGCTGGCGGTGTAGCGCAAGCGGTCCTGGTAGCCCAGCGCGGCCGATTCCCAGGCCTCGAAGGGCAGCACCAGGCCGCGGCGGTGGCGATCTTCGGGCACATGGGCGATGCGCAAACCGCGGGCCCGGCGCGTGCTGATCCAGCGCTGCGGCGTGAAGCTTTGGCCGCCCACGGCCAGGCTGCCTTGGGTGGGCACCAGCAGGCCGGACAGCACGTCCAGCAATTCACTTTGCCCGTTGCCCGAGACGCCGGCGATGCCGACGATTTCACCGGCGCGCAGCTGCAGGTTCACGTCTGCCAGGCGGGCCACCCCCAGCTCATCCGTCCAGCCCAGGCCGCTGGCCTGCAGCAGCACGGCCCCGGGCGCCGTGGCCGCAGCGCTGCGGCCCAGGTTGACGCGCCGGCCCACCATGGCTTCGGCCAGGCCGTCGACGCTGGTGTCGGCAATGGCCGCATCAAGCACCACCTGGCCGCCCCGCATGACGGTCACAGCGTCGCACAGGGCCATGATCTCTTTCAGCTTGTGCGTGATCAGCAACACCGTGGTGCCGCGCGCGCGCAGCTGGCGCAGGGTGACGAAGAGGGCTTCGGTTTCCTGCGGCGTCAACACCGCCGTCGGTTCGTCCAGGATCAGGATGCGCGCGCCGCGAAACAGCGCTTTCAGGATTTCGAGCCGCTGGCGTTCGCCCACCGGCAGTTCGGCTACCGGTGCGTCCAGGTCCACTCGCAGGCCGGTTTCGTGCATGAGGCTGTTCAGCCCGGCGCGCACCTGCGCGCGCGCCGCCTGCAGCCGCCAGCCGGGTTCTGCGCCCAGCATCACGTTGTCCAGCGCGCTGAGGGTGTCGACCAGCATGAAGTGCTGGTGCACCATGCCGATGCCCAGCGCAATGGCTTCGCGTGAGCCGGTGATGCGCACCGGCCGGCCTTCGACTTCGATCTCGCCGCTGTCGGCCTGGTAGAAGCCGTACAGGATGGACATCAGCGTGCTTTTGCCCGCCCCGTTTTCACCCACGATGCCGTGCACTGTGCCGGCCTGCACGCTCAGGTTGACCTGGTGGTTGGCGCGCACGGCACCGAAGCGCTTGTCGATGCCGCGCATGCGCACGGCGACGGGCACGGCCGCGGGCACGGGCGCTGCGTTCACTTGCAGGCAGAAGCGGCCATGTAGTCGATGACCTTGATCTTGCCGCTGATGATGTCGGCGCGCGCCGCGTCCACGGCCTTCTTCATTTCTGGCGTCACCAGTTTGGCGTTGTTGGCGTCCATGGCAACGTCCACCCCGCCTTCCTTCAGGCCCAGGCTGGTAACGCCGGGCGTCACGCCCTTGAAGGCCTGGTACACCGCCACGTCAACGCGCTTGACCATGCTGGTGAGCATGGTGCCGGGCTGGATGTGGTTCTGGTTGCTGTCCACGCCGATGGCGAGCTTGCCGTTGTCCTTGGCGGCCTGGTACACGCCCAGGCCGGTGCCGCCGGCCGCAGCGAAGATGACGTCCACGCCCGATGCGAATTGCGCCTTGGCCAGCTCGGCGCCGCGCGCGGGGTCGTTCCAGGCGGTGGGCGTGGTGCCCGTCATGTTGCCGCTGAAGATGATCTTGGGGTTGGCGTATTTGGCGCCCTGCTCGAAGCCGCACTCGAAACGGCGGATGAGCGGGATGTCCATGCCGCCCACGAAGCCCACCTTGCCGGTCTTGCTGGCCATGGCGGCCATCACACCCACCAGGAAGCTGCCTTCCTGTTCCTTGAAGGTGATGCTCTGCACATTGGGCAGCTTGACGACGGCGTCGATGATGGCGAACTGCAGCTTCGGAAAGTCTTTGGCCACACGTTCCATCGTGCTGCCCATCGAAAAGCCGATAGCCACGATGGGCGTGGCGCCGCGCTGCGCCATCCGGCGCTTGGCCTGTTCACGCTGGGTCGGGTTGCTGGTCTCGAATTCGAGGTAGTCCTTGCCGGTTTCCTTTTTCCAGCGCTCGGCGCCGTCGAATCCGGCCTGATTGAAGCTTTTATCGAACTTGCCGCCCATGTCGTAGATGACGGCGGGCTGGGCCAGCGCTGCAGCGCTGGCCAAGGTGGCGCAAACGGCAACCGCCACAGGCAGGGCCGAGGCAAAGGTGGATGGGCGTGCAGGCAAACGGGCAAGGTTGGTCATGGGGCGTGGTCTCGTACTTGCTGAGGGGGTGTCACAAAAGCGGTGTCACAAAACCGTCGCAGGATAGCAAGACTACGATGGCCCATGCCCCACGTACCAACCCCCGATTCAAGCGCCTGGCGCCACGAGCGCGCCCGCGCATTGCCCAAAGTGCTGTTGCACGAACACCTGGACGGCGGCCTGCGCGTGCCCACCCTGCTGGCGCTGATGCAGGCGCGCGGGCTGCTGCTGCCCGCAGCCGCCGGCGGCACGGCCGAAGGGCTGGCGGCCTGGTTCGAGGCCAACGCCCATGCCGGCAGCCTCTTGAAGTACCTGGAAGGCTTTGGTCTGACGGTGGCTGCGATGGCGACGCCCGACGCGCTTGAACGCGTGGCCTTCGAAGCCGCCGAAGACGCCTTGGCCGAAGGCGCGCTGCTGGCCGAATTTCGCATCGCGCCGCTGCTGTTCGAAGCCCATGCCCTGACCGGCGAGGCCGCGGTCGAAGCGATGTTGGCCGGCCTGGCGCGCAGCCCGCTGCCGCTGCAAAAACGCAGCGGGCTCATCGTCTGCGCCATGCGCCACCTGCCACCGGCCGAGACCGAACGCGCCGCCACGCTGGCGCTGCGCTACGCCGGCCAGGGCGTGGTGGGTTTCGACCTGGCCGGCCCGGAATTCGGCTACCCGGCCAGCGCACATGCCAGCGCGCTACAGCGCGTGCTGGACGGCGGCCTGGCCTTGACCCTGCATGCCGGTGAAGCCGACGCCGCCCCGCGCGTGCTGGAAGCCGCGCGCCTGGGCGCCACGCGCGTGGGCCACGGCGTGCGTTTGGCCGATGCCCTGGGTACGGCTCTGCAGCCGCTGGTCGACGAGGTCATCGCGCGCGGCCTGCACCTGGAGGTGTGCCCGACCAGCAATGTGCACACGGGTGCGGCGGCTTCCATTGCAGAACACCCCATCACGCGGCTATGGCAGGCCGGCGTGAGCCTGAGCTACCACACCGACAACCGCCTGATGAGCTGCCTGACGCAGACCGACGAGGCCGCTGCGCTGCTGGCGCACACGCCGCTGACCGAAGCCGACCTGGTGCAGATGGCGCTGCAGGCGGCGGCGCACAGCTTCTTGCCGGCGCAGGCGCGCGCCGAGGTGGCGGCCGACATCCGGGCGCAGGCGGCGGCGCTGGGTCTGGTGCTGGCCTGATCGAGCGCTGGTCGAGCGCTGACCAGGCCCCGACTTGGCGTTGACCAGGCCCTGACGGGGCGGTAACGGGGCCGTGACGGGCAAGGTTCCGGCGGGGCTGGCAGCCTGCTGATCAGCGCACCGCTGGCACCGTTGGCACCGCTGTCAAGGCGGGCATTGCTGGCATCGCTCGCGCTGCGGGGGCAGCCGGCGCAGCAGGCGCGGCCAGGGGCGGAGGCGCACCGGGTACGACAGGCAACGGCGTCGTCAACACATGCAGCAGTGCCGCCGTCTCGGCGTCGGGCAGGCCGCTGTAGTTGGCGGGCCTGTAGCGCATCTGGAACGAAGCCGTGACGTTCTTCAGTTCGTCGTCGAAGCCGCCCGTGGCGTTCAGTTCGTAGCCGTGCTTCGTGAAGGTCTGGCGCCACCAGATGGCGTCGGGCACGGTGGCTTCGAACAGCGGGCGGTGCGCGGCCACGCGTGAGGCGTCGGGCCAGGGCGGGGTAATGCCCAGCTGCGAAAACAGCTTCCAGGGGAAGGTGGGGCCGGGGTCCTGCTTCGTCTGCGGCTGAATTTCGGCATGGCCCAGCACCCGTTCGGGCTTGATCTGGTGCCGGCGCACGATGTCTTGCACCAGCGGAATCAGCGCGTCGATCTGCTGTTGCGGAAAGGGCAGGTATTCACGTTCGCCGTTCGGGCCGATCCTGGCGCCCGGGTGCACGATCTCGATGCCGATGCTGCTGGCATTCAACATGCGGTTGCCCTGCCAGCTGCTGCGCCCGGCATGCCAGGCGCGCTGGAATTCGTCGACCAGCCGCATGACGCGCGGCGAGGCTTCGTCGCTGATCAGGTAGTGCGAAGACACCTGCTGTTGGGTGAGAACGCGGATGCTGTCGGGCAGGTTCAGCACGGTGTAGTGAATGATCAAAAACATCACCCGGCTGTCTTGCCCGCGGGCGGTGTGCGTGATGTCGATCGGTACCCCGCCGGGGGTGGTGAAAGGCACGTTCATGCCTGCCGTCGGGGTGGGTGGCACGGGGCTGGGGGCAGGGGTGAGACCAGGGGCCGTGGCACAGCCAGCCAGCAAGGCCAGCGCGGCCAGCAAAGACAGGCTGGCCAGCAGCCGGACCCAGGACGGCA
>JBBQAW010000108.1:0-11463 GCA_038316815.1 Burkholderiales bacterium | reverse complement strand
CGCGCTTCGCCCAGGTGTGAAAGGCGGCGTTCGTCGAACAGCCGGCCCACGGTTTCAAGCTTGAAGTGCGGGCTCAGTTCGGCTTCTTCGAACAGCGCGGCCAGCCAGGCGTAGTCGTGCGCCCAGCCGTCGCAGTAGACGGTGCGCCCAGCCAGGTCGGCGTTGAGCGTACGCGCCACTTCGCCCACCGGCCGGCCGTGCTGCAGCAGCTTGGCGCGCGTGATGCCGTGCAGCCGCGCAGCGTTAGCGTCCCAGTGCGTCCAGTGCTCGGCAGGGCGAATCAGCGTACAGCGTGCGCGGCCGTCGGGCATCACATAGCCAACCTCGATCGGGTAGCTGTTGCGGCCGAAACCCGATGCCTCGATGTCCAGCACACACGGCAATTCGGCCGTTGTTTCGGGTACCAGTTGAGCAGGGGTCAGCAGCATGGCAAACGGGGCAGTACAGGCTTCAATTGTCATTGTTTGCTGCGCCCGTGACCGCGCCGGTCTGCGACTTAATGGCGCAGCAGCAAGCCTTCAGACCGCAGCGCCGAACAGCCGGCCAGCCGCGGCCGTGATGGCCATGGCCAGTGCACCCCAGCCTGCCACGCGCGTGGCCGCACGCAGCATCGGCGCGCCGCCGGCCCGCGCCGCAACAGCCCCCAGGGCCGCCAGCAGCACGAGGGATGAAGCCGCCATCCAGCCCACCAGACTGGCTGGCGGTGCCCACATGGCCACCGCCAGCGGCAATGCCGCGCCGACCGCAAAGCTGCTGGCAGAGGCCAGCGCCGCCTGCACCGGGCGCGCGCTGAGTTGTTCGGAAATGCCCAGTTCATCGCGCGCATGCGCGCCCAGCGCGTCGTGCTGCATCAGCTGCTGTGCCACCTGGCCCGCCAACGCTGGTTCCAGACCCCGTGCGACATAGATGGCCTGCAGTTCGCGCTGCTCGGCTGCCGGGTCGGCCACCAGTTCGGCGCGTTCGCGCGCCAGGTCGGCACCTTCAGTGTCTGCCTGGCTGTGGACCGACACATATTCGCCCGCGGCCATCGACATCGCCCCGGCCACCAGGCCAGCCACACCGCTGGTCAGCACGGCGTCGATGCCGGTGCCCGCCGCGGCCACGCCGATCATCAGGCTGGCGGTTGAAACGATGCCGTCGTTGGCGCCCAGAACGGCGGCGCGCAGCCAGCCCACGCGGTCGCTACGGTGAAATTCGAGGTGTCGCTTGCCTGCTCGGGCCATGGTCCCCAGGGTTGTACAGCAGTCGGCTTGCGCCAGTCTGAAGACGGCGCGTGAAGACCGAGCGTCAAGACCGAGAGTCACGACCGAGCGTCAAGACCGAGAGTCAAGACCGAGCGTGAAGGCCGCGCAGCCACGCACTTGGGAATGCGCTGCTAGAGTGTTCCCATGACTTCTCCGCAACTGCTGCAGACCGAGCCGGGCCTGGCTGCCACCGGCCCGGCCCTGGCCGCCGAAGTGGCCGCCGGGCTGATGGCCACGCCCCCGCATGTGTCGCCCAAGTTTTTCTATGACGCACTGGGTTCGCGCCTGTTCGACGCGATCACTGAACTGCCCGAATACACGCCCACACGCACCGAGGCCGCCATCCTGGCCCGGCATGGCGGGGCCATCGTCGACGCGCTACTGGGCCTGACCGGCCCCGCGCCGACGCTCTTCGACCTGGGTGCGGGCAGTTGTGCCAAGGCCGCGCGGTTGTTTGCAGCCCTGAAACCACGGCGTTATGTGGCCATCGACATCTCGGCCGACTACCTGCGCGTGGCGCTGGCAGGCCTGCAGCGGGAACATCCGCACATCGAAATGTTGGGTTTGGGGCTGGACTTCAGCACCCGGCTGGCCTTGCCGCCGGGGCTGGCCGACGGCGCGCCGGCCGTGGTGTTCTATCCAGGTTCTTCGATCGGCAACTTCGCGCGCACCGATGCGCTGCGCCTGCTGCGCGAAGCCCGGGCCGTGGCGGCCGGTGGTGCTTTGTTGATCGGCGTCGACCTGGTCAAGCCGGTGCCGGTGATGGAAGCGGCCTACGACGACGAACTGGGTGTCACGGCGGCCTTCAACCTGAACCTGCTGAGCCACGTGAACCGGTTGCTTGGCAGCAATTTCAGGCCGCGCGATTGGCAACACGTGGCGCTGTTCAATGCCGAGGAATCGCGCATCGAAATGCATCTGCAGGCGCGCCAGGCCTTGCAGGTGGCCTGGCCGGGCGGGCAGCGCGCGTTTGCCGCCGGTGAGCGCATCCACACCGAGAACTCGGTGAAGTGGCAACCGGCCAGTTTCGAAGCCCTGTTGCGCGAGGCCGGCTTCCAGCGCGTGCGCCTGTGGACCGACCCGCAGCAAGGGTTCGGCGTCTTCGTGGCCGCGTCGGCTTAGTTTGCTCGTCGAGCCCGCGGAACGCGAGGTTTGGAACATCGGTCACGCCCCGCCACCAGAACAGTTGACAGGGATTGGCTGCGACACCGAAGCGGTGCCATTGCCCCAGCCACCGAACCCGTGACAGAACGGGTTCACGATGCCGCCCAAGGTGCCGGTGAAGCCGGTTATCAACAGTCTTCTTGTCGATCGCTGCTTTGAAACGGCCTTCGAGTGTTGTTGGCGCCACGAGAAATGCCTCGATGACCCTGGGCCCAGCGGACCGATGGCAAACTGCCATCATGTTTACCCTTAGCTCTTCCAGACAAGCATGGATCTGACTGTTGGCGTTTTGCTGGGCACTTTCATCCTGTCGGTGCTGGCGCTCTTCGTGTTCATCGCCTCGATGGCCAAGGGCCTGTTTGGCAGCGGTGGCGCTGCCGCCGTACAAATCTTCGACAGCGATGAGATGGGTGCCGTCGAGGACCCGGCCGCCACGAAACAGCAGCGCGGCAACCTGCAGCAAGCCATGGACCCGGGCCATCCCAAGCCCAAGCGCATTTCCAGCGACGTCGCCATTCGGCAGCGCGCCGACCAGAGCAGTTCACTCGTGGTGGGGGTGTGCCTGACGATCAGCGTCGTCTGGCTGGTACTGGCCTCGTTGGCCGGCTTGACCGCATCCATCAAGCTGCATGCGCCGGACTGGTGGGTCAGCCAGGCTTGGCTGACCTTCGGCCGCATCCGCCCGGTTCACCTCAACCTGGTGGCTTACGGCTGGTGTTCGATGGCCGGCATCGGGGTGGCGATATGGCTCATTCCGCGCTTGCTGAAAACCGAACTGGTGGGCGCGAAATACGCACTGGCCGGCGGCGTGCTGTGGACGCTGGGCGTGACTGCCGGTACGGTGGCCATCGCGCTGGGCTATTCGGACGGGCTGGAGTGGCTGGAATACCCCTGGCAGATCGACATCTTGTTGGTGGTGGGCGGCGCCCTGGTGGGGTTTCCGCTGTGGCTGACCTTGCTTCAACGCAAGGTTGCGCACCTGTACGTTTCGGTGTGGTACATCGCGGCCGGGCTGCTTTGGTTTCCGGTGCTTTTCCTGGTGGCCAACTGGCCGGGCCTGCACTTTGGTGTGCAACAGGCCACGATGAACTGGTGGTTCGCTCACAACGTGCTCGGCTTGTGGTTCACGCCGCTGGGGCTGGCCGCAGCCTACTACTTCATTCCCAAGGTGCTGGGTAAGCCCATTTACAGCTACAACCTGTCTCTGCTGGGCTTCTGGTCGCTGGCTTTCTTCTACAGCCAGGTGGGCGGCCACCACCTCATCGGTGGGCCAGTGCCTTCGTGGCTGATCACGATCAGCATCGTGCAGAGCATGATGATGGTGGTGCCGGTGGTGGCGGTCGCCATCAACCAGCATCTGACCGTGCTGGGCAACTTCCGCGCGCTGATCTATTCACCCACGCTGCGCTTCATCGTGCTGGGCGCCATGATGTACACAGCGGCTTCGGTGCAGGGTTCGTTGCAGGCGCTGCGCTCGGTCAACACCGTCACCCACTTCACGCACTACACGGTGGCCCATGCGCACCTGGGGCTGTACGGTTTCTTCACGATGGTGATGTTCGGCTCCATTTACTTCATCATGCCGCGCGTGATGAAGTGGGAATGGCCGTACCCGTGGATGATTTCGGCCCACTTCTGGCTGGTGCTGGGTGGCTTCGCGATTTATTTCATCGGACTGTCTTTCGGCGGCTGGTACCAGGGTCTGGCGATGTTGGACAAAGACATTCCGTTCATGGACAGCGTCACGCTCACGATTCCTTATCTGGAGGCGCGTTCGGTGGGCGGGGCGGTGATGACGCTGGGACACCTGGTGTTTGCCTTGCACTTCTTCATGATGGGCTGGAAGTTTGGCCCACGTCGGTTGGGGGCTGCCTTGCTGGCTGAGCCCAAAGCCGATCCTGTTGCACTGCCAGCCGGGGAAGCCACAGCATGAGCTTCGGTGTGGGCAAGTATGAAATGGACGAAATGCGCCTGGTCGTTGGGGCCATGCTCATCCTGTCGCTGGCCACGGCTTTGCTGGTCGTGATGCCCTACATGCTGTTGAAAGACACCCAGCCGCCGCCGGGCCTGAAGCCCTACACCGCCCAGCAGTTGATCGGTCGGCAAAGCTACATCGCCAATGGCTGCATTTACTGCCACTCGCAGCAGCCGCGCGACATTGCGCAAGCCCCCGACGCGCTGCGCGGTTGGGGTCGGGCGTCTGTGGCGGCCGATTACGCCTACGACACCCCACACCTGCTGGGCACCATGCGCACCGGGCCGGACCTGCTCAACATCGGCGCGCGCCAGCCCAGCCGCGACTGGCACCTGGGCCATTTGTACGCGCCACGGGCCTACACGCCGGGTTCGATCATGCCGGCATACCCCTATCTTTTTGAAGTTCGGCAAGGCGTCGCCAAGCCAGACGAGGTGGTCGTCAACCTGCCACCCGCCTTTGCCAAGCCGGGCCAGGTGGTGGTTGCCAAGCCCGAGGCGCTGGCCTTGGTCGACTACCTGATTTCGCTGGACCGCACCTACCCCGCGCTGAAGGCGGCCGACGACATGGCGGTGAATCGAAGGGAGGCACGCTGATGGACCCGACGCGCCAAAATTCGCCGCCCGACAGCCGCAAGACCGCGGTCGGAAACACCGAGGTGGACAACAGCGAATTCGCGGCCATGAACCGCGAATTGCCCGACCCCGACGAGAAGGTCAACCCGCTGCCCTGGTTCTTCATCATGTTCCTGGGCGCCATGGGCATGTGGGGGGCTTTCTACATCGTCGCCACACCATCAGGCGAGTCGTCTGCTTACGGCGATCAGCGCACCGTGGCCCTGCTGCGCCCGCCGGTGGCGGCCGCGGGTGTTGTTGCTGCCGTCGATGGCAAACAGTTGTATGGCGCCAAGTGCGCGGCTTGCCATCAGGCCAGCGGCATGGGCGTGTCGGGTGTGTTCCCGCCACTGGCTGGCGCTGAATGGGTGGTCGGTGACGAGAAGGTGCTGGCCAGCATCCTCTTGCATGGTGTTCAGGGTGAGCTCGTCGTCAAAGGCAATACCTACAACGGCGTGATGCCGGCTTTCGGCACGCTGGCCGATGAAGAGATTGCCGCGGTGCTCACCTACATCCGCAGCGATTGGGGCAATCAGGCCCCGCCCATCACCGCGGCCACGGTGACGGCACAGCGCGAGGCCACCAAGGAACAGACCACGCCGTATGCGGGCGGTGCGGCATTGAAGGCTCTGGCACCTTGAGGCGAATATGAGCGCCTCACCACCCGCCCCCCAACGCGGGACAGACGCAGACCCGCTGAGCGGGCTGCTGGCCAGCTTCGGCGCGTGCCTGCTGGTGTTGTGCCTGGGCTTGGTGGCGCTGTTCATCGCCACCGAAAGCGGCACGGCCTACACCACCGAAACCCAGCGCCGCAGCGCCGTGGCTCGCGCGCCTGTGCAGGTGCCTGACTTTCACGTGTTCGATGCCAGCGGGCAGGCGCAGACGCTCAGGCAACTGTTGCAACAAGACGAGCGCGTCTGGATCGTCGACTTTGTCTACACCCGCTGCAACACGCTGTGCTTGGCGCTGGGCACGGTGTATCAGCAATTGCAGCAGCAGATCCTTGACCAGGGTCTGCAAGACCGCGTGGGTCTGCTGTCGATCAGCTTCGACCCTGAGAACGACAACCCCACCACGCTGAACGCCTACGCGCGCCGCATGCGCATGCAAAGCGACGTCTGGCAGCTGGTGAGCCTGCAGCGCCCGGCTGACCGGCGCCAATTGCTGGACAGTTTCGGCATCATGGTGGTACCTGCGCCGCTGGGGGAGTTCGAACACAACGCGGCCTTGCACCTGGTCACCGCCGACGGCCAACTGGTGCAGATCCTGGACCTGACGGCGGGCAAGCAGGCACTCAACGCTGCCGCCGCGCTGAGCGCTCCGTGACGAAAGCACTGGCCATCCTGCTCACGCTGCTGGCAGGCCTGCTGTCGGTGCCACCTCTGCGCGCGTTGATCGAGCAGAGCATGGTTTGGCACATGCTGGTGCAAATGCCCTTGCTGGTGCTGGCTGGCTTTTGCGCCGCTGTTGCCTGGCCTCAGGTGCTGGGCGATCGGCTGGCCCGCTTCAACCACTGCGGTCTGACGGGTTTCATGTTGGCGCAATGCATCACCGCCTACTGGATGATCCCCGCCATGATCGATCGGGCGGTGGTGCTGCCCAGTGCCGACGCCAGCAAGCTTCTGGGGCTTTGGCTGGCCGGCGTGGTCTTGCGCCAGTCCTTTCTGAAGGCGCCCCTGGCGGTGCAGCTGTTCTTCATTGGCTACGGCTTGCCCATGCTGGCCTGGCTGGGTTTTTACATGGCCAGCACCGATCTGCGGCTGTGCAACGCCTATTCCCTGGAGAGCCAGTTGCGTGCTGGGCGGGGACTGGTGTTGCTGGCCGCCGCACTGGGCCTGGCCTGGGCTTACAGCGTGCGCGCTCAGGTGCTGCTTTCTGCAGGCAACCCCCTGAAGCATCTGTGAGTTTTTCTTTCATCTTCCCCAAACCTTGAGCAGATCGTCCACCGAACGGGTGGCAAAGCCTTTGACATAGGCTTTCTGAATGAGGGCCACGAGCGTCTTCTCGGCCGAGCGCTGCGGCCACAGGAACTCGGCAAGCAGCTGCTTCGGCGAAGCTTGGGGATCTTCAGATCGACGGCGCCGGCACAGGTGTCCCGCAGTCGGCCTCGTTGGCCTGTGCCACAGCGGGACTCGACGTCGATTTCCATCGGGCGCTGGCCCATGAAATGCGCCATCTGGCGCAGCACATCGACATCGATGCCCTTTTTGGCGCGCTCGGCCAGTGCCATGGTTGGGTCAGTCATCGAGACTTCTTTCGGACAAGCGCAGGTGAGAGACACCCAAACCTTGTCCGGGCTCACGATGGCTACGCCGAGCGGGATGACCGCCGCGGCTCGGCAAGCTGCTGCGGGTGACGCCCTGCGGGCTCCACCATTCGGGTCTCGCTGCGACTCAAGGTCTCACACCACACGCTGTGCCACAACCCCGCATGTCGCGCTGCGCCGCCCGGGGCGTGACATGAGATTCCGATCAAACTGAACGATCTCTGGCAACAGACGAACAGACACCACCCGGCGGATCGCGAGCGCCCTCTCCTGGCCGTCAATGTGAGTAGCCGAAAGACTGCTGTCCAGTAAGCTGGCCTCAATGTCGGCTGACGGGCGTCCTGATCACGAAGCTTTCTGGCAGCCGTCGACCCTGAAGGAGCATACGCGGCCCAGATTTCGTCGCCCCGAAGCGGCCATTCGTGTCCTTGCCGATGCGGCCGCAGATGGCTCAGCGATGGTGGTGACTCACAGCTGGGCGGCACGCTGAGGGATTCAGGCACGGAGCACCGTTTGAGACCTCGAGGGCCGACCAGTTTGGGAGCCCATCGATGCCGTCGGGGTAGGTTGAATCGTTGGCCGTGCCGGACAACGGCACCTGGCCGGTGACGAATACCCAGCCGTCCTGCTCGACGGCATGGCTCAAAGGCGCCACTGGATCCGGCGTGCCAGCGATTAGGTGGACCAACGGACCTTTTTTGCGTCGACTTGGCTTATTGTCGCGTGTGGCGATCTTGGCGTGCCCGGATGACGCGGCGCCCCTTACCGCGTCTAATCGAAGAATCAGACCTGCCGGCCAGTTGTCTGGCCTTGGTCGCGCGCCCGATGCCGCAGCCGCACGGTCACTTTGCACCGCACACTCCACCTGAGGGCCCATACATGACCGCAATTTTTTATCCGCATGGCGACGAACCGGGGTTCGGCCACGCCTTCCCGGCGCTTTACAACGTGGTTTATTGCAGCCGCGCCACCCCAGGCGTGGACGAAGCCGCCGTGCAGCGCATCATCGCCACCGCGCGCCGCTGGAACCCCGAGCACGGCGTGACTGGCATGTTGGTCTTCGGCAGCGGCATCTTTTTCCAGTGGCTGGAAGGCCCGCGCGACAATGTCACGGCGCTGATGTCGCGGCTGCGCATCGACCGCCGCCATGACAGCATCGTGCTGCTGAGCGAGGTGGAAGAAGTCCGTGAGCGCCTGTTCCCTGACTGGGACATGGAACTCGTCACCGGCGACCACATCCGCGATGTGCTGCAGGATGCCCTGGACAGCGCCACCGACGCGCAGAACGCGCAGGCCCTGAGCCTCCTGCTGGCCGAACTTGATGCGGGCAGGCTGCGCGACCTCGACACCGCCTGAGCCAACGGCGACGATTCGCGTCGCACGAGGCCCGCGGGCGAAGTAGGGCGTGATCGACTTGGCGTTGATGCTGGTCGACGTTGCCGCCCTTCGGCCCATCCACTTCTTTCGTGCTCGTCGAACCGCTGCCATGCAACCGGGCGCGACAGACTGCTTCTGGCCGCTAGCCGTTACACAAAAGCCCACAACGCAGCGCGCCAAGCCACGGAGAATTTCACGTCTTTTGACGTGCCGCCTTCCCAGTCGCCGAAGACCTGCCCTTGCCCGTTGGCGTCCTCAGATGCCCCTGCGCCTGCTCCAGCCACAGCAGCGTTTCCGCGTGTGCCAGGAACCTGCGAAGGTAGTGCGGTGAGAGCTCGCCCATGCTGGCCAGGGTGTCGAGCATCAAACGCTGGGGGTTGAGCGGGCCCGCGTTTTGGGGCGCGCGGGCTTGCGCCCTTTGCACCTGCGTTTCGGCGTCCAGGCGCTCCCAGGTTTCGCGGAAGCGGGCAGCGCTGCGCAGCTCTGGCCAGGGGCCGGTTCCGGCCATCGCATCGCTGGTGCGTGCGGCTGACGATGCCCGCTGGATATGGGCGTTGAGTTCGGCCAGTGGCGAAGGTGGGGTGAAGCCTTCGACAGGCTCAGGGCAAACGGTGGGTTGGAGCCGAACCGGTTTCATCATCGCCATCTACTTGCCGGAGGCAGCACCGTTGGCAGCAGGCGAAGCCCGGGGCACCGGCGCCATTTCCACCCGGCGGTTGAGCGCGCGGCCGGTCTCGTTGTCGTTACTGGCCACGGGCTGTTCAGCGCCGAAGGCGGCAGTGAACAGGCGCTCGCGTGGCATGCCTTGACTGATCAGTGTGCGGGTGACGGTGAGCGCGCGCTGGGCTGACAGCTCCAGGTTGTCTTTGTATTGCGCGTTACCGGCGCTGAAGGGCTTGTTGTCGGTGAAGCCGCTGACCATCAGCATCTCGTCGCGCTCGCCCAGGTAGACCTGCAGCGGCGGCACCAGGGCTTGCAGCAGTTGCTCACCCTCGGGGCGCAACCGGTCGGAGCTCACATCAAACAGCACGCTGCCGCTGATGCCAATGCGGCCGTTGCTGAGCGTGACGCGGCCGCTGGCCAGCGGAATGGCTAGCGCTTTTTCCAGCGCCATGCGGCGGGTTTCTTCCTGCTGGCGCTTGGCCACTTCGGTCTGCAGGGTATTGACGAGATCCACCTGGGTGAGCAACACGCCGATGAACACCAGCACAAAGGCACCGACCAGGCCGGCCATGAGGTCGCCAAAGACAGCCCAGATGGGCGCGGTGGCCTCGGGGGTTTCGTCGCTGCCCTGTTCGTCGTCCAGCAGGGGATCGTGAAACGCGCTCATCACGCGGCGCCTGCGCTGGCTTTGGCCGGCCCACGCAACCCTCGCATTTGGCGCAGGTCTTCCACGATGCCTTGTTGCGCGCTGATGCTGAGGTCAACCACCTCGCGCGCCTGCGCCACGTAGTAGGCCAGCTGTTCGTCGCTGCGCGCGAGCGACTGGCCGATGGCGCCTTCCACCCGCTGCAGGCTGTGCACCAGCTGCTCGTGGCTGGCGGCGAGCTGGCCCGCGCCCTGCTGGAAGGCCTCGCCCAGGCTGGCGAGCTGGCCCGCACTGTGGGCAGCCTGCTCGGCCATGGCCTCGGCACGGCCGGCTTGCGCGCCCACGGTGTCGACGAATTGCTGGCCCACCTGGTCGAGCGCGGTGGTGGCGGAGGCAACGAGGTTTTCCAGCGCGGTGCGCTGATCGCCGGTGGTCTGCTGCACCTGCTGCAGCAGGGTGCTGATCTGGCCGACGAGATCGGCGCGCTCGGCGAGCGTGGCGTTGTCACGCTCGGCCAGGCGGCTCATTTGCTCGCGCAGCTGGGCAATCACCTCGGCGGCAGCTTTGGGCGCTTCGCTGGCGGTGTGCATCAGCCGGGCCATGGGTGCTTCAAGCGCGTTGCCCAGGGTGGCGAGCTGGGTGGACAGCGCGGTCTGCAGATCGCCCAGACGCAACACGGCAGCCTCACCGCGCGTGGCTTCGTCTTCGCGCAGGGTGTTCAGCTGCTGCGCGAATGCGGCCAGCGCTTGCGATTGCTGCGCAGCTTGAACCTGCTGCCGCGTTGCATCGGTCTCGCGCAAGGCGGCCAGCTGCTGGGCGGCCTCGGTCTGCAGCGCAGCCAGTTGCTGCGCCACGCCGCTGTGCAGCTCGGCGGCGCGCTGGCTGGCGCTTTCGCTGCGGGCGGTTTCTTCGCTTCGCAGGGCGGAGAGCTCGCTGCGCCAGAGCGCGGCGAGTGCGTCCATGCGCTGGCTGTGCTCTTGCGCCCAGCGGGTTTCGGACTCGGCGCGCGCCTGCACCAGTGCCTCGGTCTGGGCAATGAGGCGCGCCACGCCGTCCAGGCTGCGGGCGGCTTGCTCGCTGCTGCGTTCGGTGATGGCGGAGGCGCTGTGTTCCAGCGCATGCAACACAGCCTGCTGCTGAGCCAGCGTCTGCGCGCCGGCCTGCTGCCACTCGGTGGTGAGGGTCAGGGCCATGCGCTCCAGCGAGGCGGTCAGCGCAATTTGCCGATTCTGCTCGGCCTGGCTGCGCTCGGCCTGCGCCTGGGTCTGCGCGGTCTGCACACCCGCCAGCAGCTGGGTGGCGCGTGCTTCAAAACCATTGTTGAAGGCGGCGAGCGATTGGCCCAGGCCTTGCAGCATCTCTTGGCCGCCCTGCTCGTGCTGCGCGAGGGCGCGGGTCCAGGTGTCGGCCACGGTGCCGGTGGTGGCGCTGAACTGCGCAGAGAGGCCGTCGAGCTGGGCCTGCACCGCCATGCTCACGCCTTCGTGCAATCGGCTGGATTCGGCGGCGATACC
>JBBQAW010000107.1:0-11468 GCA_038316815.1 Burkholderiales bacterium | reverse complement strand
GCGCGTGCACGCCGACGACATTCACCACTTCAAGCAGGCGCAGACCACGGTGCTGCGCGGGCGCGTGGTGCCACTGCGGGCGCTGAACCAGTTGCTGGCCATCGACGCCGAGCCACAGCGCAATGCCGACGGCGAAAACGCCGTGCTGGTGGTGCGCCTGGGCAACCAGGGAAGCGGCGGCAACGTCGGCCTGCTGGTGGACCACTTTCACGGCGCCAGCGACATCATCCTCAAGCCCCTGGAAGGCGTTCTGGCGGGGCTGACGGGCTTTGCCGGCACCGCGCTGATGGGGGATGGCAGCGTTCTGATGGTGCTCAACCCCAAGGAGTTGCTCTAATGGCCGTTCGCTACCTGAAAAAACACGCCGTTCTGGAGGGCGTGGTGACGGCGGAAGACGCCGAGACCCTGGCGCAGTGGCTGCGCGGGCATGCCAAGCCAGCCGTGCATTTGGGCCAGTGCGAGCACGTTCACGCTGCCGTGCTGCAGGTGTTGCTGGCGCTGCGGCCGCGCCTGGTGGCCGCACCTGCCGATTTCTGGTTGGCACGCGCCCTCGGCGCAGGCGACGCCGCCTGAACGTTCTGCCGCTGCCATGGTGTCCACCGGCCCGCTGCCGGGCCTGTCGTCTCGCCAAGCACAGCGAGAACGCCGTCTCAGGTTCGCGGGGCTGTGCGCGCTGGGTTGCCTGCTCACCTTGGGCGCCGTGCTGGCGCTGCATGAGGCGCTCGGCCTGCCGGCTCGGGGCGCGATTGGGCTGGGCGCCTGCGCCGCAGCGCTTTTCTTGGCTGGGCTGAACGCGCGTTCTGGCCGAGAGGTCCGCCGCCTGACCGAACAACTCCAGCGGCTCGGCCCGGAACACGCACGCCTGTCGCTGGTCGCGCAGCAAAGCCCGATCGGCGTCATCGTGACCGACGCTGCGCGGCGCATCACCTGGATCAACGAGGGTTTCGAGCGGCTCAGCGGTTGGGCGCTGGCCGATGTCATCGGCCGTTCGCCTGGCGAACTGCTTCAGTGTTCAAACACAGACCCGGCGACCGTGGCTCAGATGCGGCGGGCACTCGACACCTTGCGGCCTGTGCAATGCGAGATCCTCAACCGGCACCGCAGCGGTCGCCAGTATTGGCTGGAGTTGCGTATCCAGCCGCTTTTTGACGAAGGCCGCCACATCGGCTTCATGGCCACAGAGCTGGATGTCACGGCCAGGTACGAGGCAGCCGCCGTCCTGCAGGAGCGCGAGTTGATGCTCGAACGCACGGGCCGTCTCGCCCGCATTGGCGGCTGGGCGGTGCATGCGGACAGCAAAGATATCCATTGGTCGCCGCAGGCGCTGGAATTGCTGGACCTGCCGCCTGACCAGCTTCCGAGCTGGGATGAATTCATCGTGATGGTGGATACCGCGTGGCGGCTGCAGGTCGAGGCGTTGATGCGCCCCCAACCGGAACACTTCGGGTCCTACAAGACGAGCGAGATGGAGATTTCGGTGCATACGCACCGGGGTCACAGGCGTTGGATGCGACTGGTTGCCGAGTGGCGCAACGGCGCGGGAGCGCTGGGCATGCTGCAGGACGTGACGGACCAGCGCGCCGAGCGGCTGAAGGCGTCTCGAGACGAGCAGGTCCTGAAGAGCGCGCTCGAGGCCATCGACGAGGCCTTCGTGCTGTACGGCCCCGACGATCGCCTGGTGACCTGCAACGAGAAGTACCGCCAGATTTATCCCTTGGCGAGCGACATGATGGTGCCTGGCGTACTTTTCGAAGACATCATCCGCCGGGGCGCCGAGCGCGGTGAGTATCCGGTCGCCGTCGGACGGGTTGATGCATGGGTGCGCGAGCGATTGGCACAGCACCAGGCCGCCGACTCGACGCTGGTGCAGCGGGTGGGCGAAGACCGTGTGCTGCGCATCATCGAGCGTCGCACGAAGGACGGCCACACGGTGGGCTTCCGCTTTGACATCACCGAGCTGGTGCGCGCGCGTGAGGCCGCTGAGCTGGCAGCGCGGCAGAAGTCCACCTTCATCGCCACCATCAGCCACGAGTTGCGCACGCCGCTGCAGTCGATCATCGGGTTCTCCGAACTGGGTTCGCACTTCGCGCAGGGCCACTCACAGTTCGAACCGATGTTCGACGACATCCTGAATGGTGGGCGGCGGATGCTGACGCTGATCAACGGGCTGCTGGACATCTCCAAGTTCGACGGCACGACTGCGGTGCCGCGACGGCCGCTGGCGCTGACGCGCTTGCTGCAAGGCGTGGCGCATGAGCTCAGCCCGCTCAGCGGCAGCCGCGGGGTGGCCATCGAATTGCCACATGGCGGCGCCGACATCACCGTGCATGCCGACCCGTTCCGTTTTCAACAGGTGGTGCGCAACGTGCTGGCCAACGCGCTGCGCTTCGCGCCCGCAGGCAGCTGCGTCCACATCGGCCTGCGCGACGAAGGCAGCGGTGGCGTGACGATCGCCATCCGCGACCACGGCCCCGGGATTCCGCAGGGCGAACTCGAAATCATCTTCGAGCCCTTCGTGCAGTCCAGCCGCACCAGCGACGGCGCTGGCGGCACCGGGCTCGGGCTGGCCATCTGCCGCCGCATCATGCGCGCGCATGGTGGCCGCATCACGGCCAGCCTGCCCCCCGGCGGCGGTGCGCTGTTTGAGCTGTGGCTGCCACCCGACGCCGACCCAACCGTCCACCCTTCGCAGGTGCTGCGCAACGACCTGCCGGTACGCGTGAACGCCGATTTTCCATCCCTATTGCTGACCTACACCGGAGCCTGACCATGAATCCATTGGTGCTGACGATCGAGGACCAGCCCGACATTCGACGGCTGATCCGCATGACGCTTGAGTACAAGGGCTACCGCGTGCTCGAGGCCGGCGACGGCGCTGAAGGCTTGCGCCTGGCGCGGCAAGAAAACCCAGCGCTGATCCTGCTCGACGTGATGATGCCCGGTATCGACGGCCTGACGGTCGGGCGCGAATTGGCTGCCGACGCTGCGCTGAATGCCATTCCTGTGATCATGATTTCTGCATTGGGCGGTAGCGACGACCAGCAGGCCGGCTTGGCCACCGGCGTACGGGCCTATCTCGTGAAACCGTTCAGCCCCTTCGAGTTGCTCGATCTGGTCCATCGGCTCACGGCGGCAGCGGAAGCCGAACCACTCAAGTGATCGCGACATCGGCCGACAACGAAGAGATGCAGACGAGCTCTCTCCCCCTACGCGGCGTGCGTCGCTATCTGCCGACGCTGGCCGGTGCGGCCGCCGCCGTGGCCGCGCTGGCCGCGCTGGGCCCGGTCCTCACGCAGGCGCTGGAGCCGCTGCTGGGCGCCGCCTGGGCACACGGCGCAAATGCGCTGCTGGCATTTGCGGTGGCCGCGGCGGTGTCGGCGGCCGTTCGGCGCATTGCCGAGGGGAACCTGCCGCCGCCGGCTGTGAAGGTGCTCGCCGAGCATGTTCGAGACTCGGCCCAGGCGGCGCACCTGGCGAACGAGCAGCTCGACGGCACGCTCAGCGAGTCGGCCCAGGCCGCGAAGGACCTCATCGAGCGCATCATGGCCATCCACGAAGCCTCGGCTCGCCAAGACGAACAGCTGAACACCACCGAGCAGTGCAGCCGCGAGCTTGATCAGGTGCTGCGCGACAAGCTGATGGTGGACGACCAGCTGGGCGCGATTCTTCAAATGTTCGTTTCCGAACAGGAAAGTGCGGCTGCGGCCAACCTGGAACGCCTTCACCGCCTTCAGGGGGTGAAAGACCTTCAGCCGCTGGTCGAGGCGATCCAACAAGTGGCTCGCCACACCAACATCCTGGCGATCAACGCCGCCATCGAGGCGGCGCGTGCCGGTGAGTCCGGGCGCGGGTTCGCTGTGGTGGCCAGTGAAGTCCGTCAGCTGTCCAGCCGCACGACAACCGTCGCGGCAGAAATCGCATCACGCATCCAGACCGCGACCCAGGGCATCGACCGCGAGATGGCGGCTGCAGCCGAGGCGGCCGAGCGTGCCTCGGCCTCGGGCAACATGCGCAAGGTCATGGGCGATCTTGCGGCCATGCGTGTGCGGTTCGCAGACACGCTGGGGCGGCTGCAGTTGCTGCAGTTCGTGGGGCAATTGCGCGCCGCCCAGCACGACATCGCAGCCCGTGTTGCGGACGCGCTTGGCCAGGTGCAGGTCGAGGACGTCACCCGTCAGCGCGTTCAAGGTGTGCAGCAGGCACTGGGAGAACTTATCGGCTACCTGGGCGAGGTCGCCTCACGGGCCGAGCACCCTTTGCATGACGCCGTACCCATCCAGCCGATCGCCGAGCGGCTTCAGCGCGTAGCCGCTGCCTACGTGATGAGCAGCCAGCGCGATGCGCACGCACGCGCCACGGGGCGCGCGCCGGCTGCTGCGCCAGCGGTGGCCGAGCGCGAGGCGCCGCGCATCGAACTTTTTTGAACCTGCTGCTCTGCTAGGAACTTCCACCATGAAAACTGTGCTGCTGGTCGACGACTCGGTCACCATGCTGATGAGCCTGCGTGCGACGCTGGAGCTGAACGGCTTCAAAGTCGACACTGCACCTGACGGCGAGGTTGCATTGGCCAAGCTCAAGGCCGGCAGCAAGCCCGACCTGATCATCACCGACATCAACATGCCCAAGCTCGACGGCCTGGGCTTGATCCGCGAAGCGCGCAAGCTGCTGCGCTTCACCCCCATCCTGGCCCTGACCACCGAAAGCCAACAGGCCAAGCGCGACGAGGCCAAGAAGGGCGGTGCGACAGGCTGGCTGGTCAAGCCGATCGCCGGCGGCGAACTTGTCAAGGTCATCCGGCAGGTGCTGCCCGGAGCCTGAGTGCAGGGCAGTTTGTCCCGCTGCAGCCGTTGCCCCTTGGGTGGCACGCAGACGACGGCGCATGGTGCGGGCGCAGCGGCAAAGGCACAATTCAACGAGTCGACGACGTCCTGTGTTGCCAGATGCGTCGCTAGACGTTGAAAGAATTTTTTTAAACACATGATTCATAAAGATTTCTAGATTCATGAGGCTTGCTACCTGGAACGTCAACTCTCTGGCCGTGCGCCTGCCCCAAGTGCTGGCCTGGCTGGAAACCCACCCGGTCGACGTTCTGGTGCTGCAGGAAACCAAACTCACCGACGACAAGTTCCCGCAGGCTGAGATCGAAGCCGCTGGCTACAGCGTCGCCTTCCACGGCCAGAAAACCTACAACGGCGTCGCCCTGCTCAGCCGTGGCGTGCCGGCGCAAGACGTGGTGAAGAACATCCCGGGCTTGGACGACGACATGGCGCGCGTGATCACGGGAACCGTGGGCGGCGTGCGCGTGATCGGTGGCTACTTCCCGAACGGCCAGGCGCCAGACAGCGACAAGTTCGTCTACAAGATGCGCTGGCTGGACGCGCTGCGCGGCTTCGTTGTCGACGAACTGGCACGCCACCCGCAACTGCTGCTGATGGGTGATTTCAACATCGCGCCCGAGGACCGCGACGTTTTCGACCCCGTGGCCTGGGCCGGGCAGATTCACTGCACGCCGGAAGAACGCGCGCATTTCCGGCAGCTGTGCGGGCTGGGCCTGTTCGACACCTTCCGGTTGTTCGAACAGCCGCCCAAAAGCTGGAGCTGGTGGGACTACCGCAACCTGGCCTTTCGCAAGAACCAGGGGCTGCGCATCGACATCATCCTGGCCAGCGAAGCGCTGCGGCCACGTGTGCAGGGCTGCGTCATCGACAAGCTGCCGCGCAAGAACGAACGGCCCAGCGACCATGCCCCCGTGGTGGTGGAACTCGGCTGAGCGGTGCTCTGGCGCAGAGCGCCGGCCTCAGAGGCTGAGAGTTTTTCGAGCGTGACCGAGCAGCGCGGCGAATGGCGTCCGGTCTAGGCGCAAAGCACAGCCATAGCTCGGGCTATGGCGCGCATTTGCAACGACGGGCGGGCGTCTTTTGGCGTGATGAGTGGGCATGATCGAAGAACTCTCAGCCTCTCAGTCGTCCAGTCCCAGTTCGTGGATCTTGCGGGTGATGGTATTGCGACCGATGCCCAGTTTCTGCGCCGCTTCGATGCGGCGGCCGCGGGTGATGTCCAGCGCGGTATGGATCAGCTGACCTTCGAACTGCCCGGTCAGGGCCTCCCAGACATCGGGCTCGCCCGCTTCAAGCCGGCGGCGGGCTTCACGTTCCAGGTCGTGCAACCAGTTCGGGGGGGCCGCGGAGGTGGAGACGGGGCTGACCGATGGCTGATCGGTCACGGCGCCGAACGACGCCGGGGCCTCGGGCGGCCAGGCGGGGGCGGGCCCGGGGGCGACAACCGCCGTGACTGAAGCGACCGGGGCCAGCGGGGCGGTTGTGGCGGTTGATGCGGTTGTGGCGGCCTGCGGCCCCACCGCGGTTGCAGCCCCCTGGAATGGCGTTCGGGGTGGCGCCGGGGCCAGCAGTTCGGGCGGCAGGTCTTTGGCCTCGACCACCTGGGCCGGCGCCATCACCGTCAGCCAGTGGCAGATGTTCTCGAGCTGGCGCACGTTGCCCGGGAATTCGAATACCGCCAGCCGCGCCAGTGCGCCGTCGGTGATGCGCTTGGCGTCCACGCCCAGTTCTTTCGCGCTCTTCTGCAGGAAAAAGCGCGTCAGCATGGGGATGTCTTCGCGCCGTTCACGCAGCGCCGGCAGGCGCAGGCGGATGACGTTCAGGCGGTGAAACAGGTCTTCGCGAAACGCGCCATGGCGCACGCGTTCTTCCAGGTTCTGGTGCGTGGCGGCAATCACGCGCACATTGCTCTTCAGCGGCTGGTGGCCGCCCACGCGGTAGAACTGGCCGTCGGACAGCACGCGCAACAAACGCGTCTGCAGGTCGAACGGCATGTCGCCAATCTCGTCAAGAAACAGCGTGCCGCCGTCGGCTTGTTCGAAGCGGCCACGGCGCGTGGTTTGTGCGCCCGTGAAGGCGCCGCGTTCATGGCCGAAGAGTTCGCTTTCCAGCAAGTCTTTCGGGATGGCGGCGGTATTGATGGCCACAAACGGCCCGCCCACGCTGCGCGCGCTGCCTTCAGCCACTTTGGATTTGGGCTGTTCACCGCGCGGGCTGTGTTTGTGCAGGGCATGCGCCACCAGTTCCTTGCCCGAACCGCTTTCACCGGTGATGAGCACGGTGGCGTTGCTCTGGCTCAGCCGCCCGATGGCGCGAAACACGTCCTGCATGGCCGGCGCCTGGCCCAGCATTTCGGGCAGTTGCACCAGGCCGGTGTCGCGCACGGCCTCGCGCAGGCTTTCTTCGACGGCGCGGCGAATCAGTTCCACCGCCTTCAGCACGTCGAAAGGCTTGGGCAGGTATTCGAAGGCCCCACCCTGGAAGGCACTGACGGCACTGTCCAGGTCGCTGTAGGCCGTCATGATGATGACGGGCAGGCCCGGGAAACGCTGCTTGACCTGGGCCAGCAGGTCGATGCCCGTGCCGCCGGGCATGCGGATGTCGCTGACCAGCACCTGCGGCTGTTCGTCGTCCAGGGCGGTCAGCACGTCGCGCGGGTTGCTGAAGGCGCGCACGCTGAACTGTTCGCGCTGCAAGGCTTTTTCGAGCACGAAGCGGATGGATTGGTCGTCGTCGACGACCCAGATCGGTTTCATGCGGGAACGGCGCTCACGGGTAAGGGCGGTGGCGTATCAGGGAACTCAAGGCAACGGAATCAGCAACTTGAAGACCGTGCGACCTGGCACGCTGTCGCATTCGATCGTGCCCTGATGCTGTTGAACGAAGGTCTGGGCCAGGGTCAGACCGAGGCCCGAACCGCCGTCTCGCCCCGATACCAGGGGCTGGAACATGCTGTCGCGAATGGCCTCGGGCACGCCGGGCCCGTTGTCCTGAATATGCAATTCCAGTGCCAGGCGAAAGCGCTGCCGGCCGAACGTGGCCTGGCGTGCCACGCGCGTGCGCAGCACGATCTGCGCGTCACCCGCGGCAATGCGCGGCGCCAGCGCGTGGGTGGCGTTGTGCACGATGTTCAGCACCGCCTGAATCAGCTGTTCACGGTCGCCACGGAAGTCGGGGATGCTGGTGTCGTAATCACGCTGCAATTGCAGGCCGCGCGGAAATTCGGCCAGGATCAGCGAACGCACACGCTCGCAGATTTCGTGGATGTTGACCTCGGCCACCACCTGCGGGCGGCGGTGCGGGGCCAGCAGGCGGTCGACCAGGGCCTGCAGGCGGTCGGCCTCGTGAATGATGACTTCGGTGTATTCGGTCAGCGCCTTGCTCGTCACATCCATGGCCAGCAACTGCGCCGCACCGCGTATGCCGCCCAGCGGGTTCTTGATTTCGTGCGCCAGGTTGCGCACCAGCTCCTTGTTCGCCTGCGCCAGGCCGTGGGCGCGTTCTTCGCGGTCCATGCGGGTCTGCTGCTCGATCTCGATCAGTTCGACCAGCACGCGGTCGGGCTTGTCCATCTGGCTGACGATGATGTGAACCGGAAGTTCTGATGCGCCGGCCTTGCCGACACCGCCTTGGCTGCCACGCTGCATCAAAGCGTCGAAGCGGCTGGTGGCCACCTCGTTGGCGGCTACCTTGGCCAGTGTGTCGCGCAACGGGGCCGGGTCGACCAGCCAGTCGAAGACACTGCTGCGCTGAAGGGCGCGACGCGAAGCGCCAAGCGTGTTTTCCAGGGCCGAATTGGCGCGCAAGCACTGGCCGTCGGGCCGGGTGACGGCCACCATGGTGGCCAGCTGGTCGAAGGCCTCGAAGCCGCCTGGAGGGTCGGCCGCGGGAACGCGGAAGGGGAATTTCATCCGCCCGAGGTTACTGCGGCAGCTTGGCGATCTCGCGTCTGAGCGCCGTGATGTCGGCTTCCTTGCGCTGGATGCCGGCTTTCAGGTCGGCCACGCGGTCGATGTACTTCTGGAAGTTGCGCTCGTCGCCCCGGCGTTCGGGCTGGCCGTTGTTGTAGTCCTTCTGCAGCATCGTCAGGCGCTCTTCTTCGCGCCGCAGTTCGTCGGTCAGGATGCGGCGGGCGTCGGTATCACGCGCACGCTGGGCAGTGGGGTCGATGCGGTCAGCGGGCCGCGTGGCGGCGGCGCCAGGCGCGATGCCGGAAGCGCTGGGCGCAGGCCTGGCAGCGGGCGCACGCCCTTGGACCACAGTCACGGCCGCGCCTTCGATGGTGCGGCACTGCCGGTCGCGCGCCTCGGCGGGGGACAGCGCATCGGTGTACAGCACGGGCGGGCCCGGGCAGCGGTAGACGGGCTTGTTGCCGTCCTGCGCCAGTACAGGTGCAGGCAGCACCGCAAGCAGCAAGCACAGGGCCTGAAAACGGAAGGCAAAGCTCATCGTTTAATTGTGGCCCATGGTGAATGCGGGGCCAAAAGGAGAAAAGGCAGGCTTTTGGGCCTGCCTTTCCTGGACCTGAGCGCAGACCGTTCGGCCTGACTGTGGTGACTGCGCCGTGGTTTACAGCGTGTAGTACATGTCGAACTCGACCGGGTGCGTGGCCATCCGGAAGCGCGTCACTTCCTGCATCTTCAGGTCGATGTAGGCGTCCAGATAGCTGTCGGTGAAGACGCCGCCCTTGGTCAGGAAGGCGCGGTCCTTGTCCAGATGCTCCAGGGCCTGGTCCAGGCTGTGGCAAACAGTCGGAATCTTCGCGTCTTCTTCCGGCGGCAGGTGGTACAGGTCCTTGGTGGCGGCTTCGCCCGGGTGGATCTTGTTTTCCACGCCGTCCAGGCCGGCCATCAGCAAGGCTGCGAAGCCCAGATACGGGTTCATCAGGGGATCAGGGAAGCGAGCTTCCACGCGCCGGCCTTTGGGGTTGGCCACGTACGGGATGCGAATGCTTGCTGAACGATTCTTGGCCGAATAGGCCAGCTTCACCGGCGCTTCGAAGCCAGGCACCAGCCGCTTGTAGCTGTTCGTGCCGGGGTTGGTGATGGCGTTCAAAGCCCGCGCGTGCTTGATGATGCCGCCGATGTAGAACAGCGCGAATTCGCTCAGCCCGGCGTAGCCGTCGCCAGCGAAGAGGTTCACGCCGTCCTTCCAGACGCTTTGGTGCACATGCATGCCGCTGCCGTTGTCGCCCACGATGGGCTTGGGCATGAAGGTGGCCGTCTTGCCGTAGGCGGCGGCGACATTGTGGATGACGTACTTCTGCAGCTGCACCCAGTCGGCGCGCTGGACCAGCGTGCTGAACTTGGTGCCGATTTCCATTTGCCCGGCGTTGGCCACCTCGTGGTGGTGGACCTCCACAGGGATGCCCAGGCTTTCCAGGATCAGGCACATCTCGGAACGCAGGTCTTGCCCGCTGTCGACCGGGGGCACGGGAAAGTAGCCGCCCTTGACCGAAGGCCGGAAGCCGGAATTGCCGTGCTCGTATTCCTTGCCGGTGTTCCAGGCGGCTTCTTCGCTTTCGATCTTGATGAAGCAGCCCGACATGTCGTTCGACCAGCGCACGCTGTCGAAGACGAAAAACTCGGGCTCGGGGCCGAAGTAGGCGGTGTCGCCCAGGCCGCTGCTCTTCATGTACGCCTCGGCGCGCTTGGCCAGCGAACGCGGGTCGCGCTCGTAGGGCTTGCCGTCGGCGGGGTCGAGCACGTCGCAGCTCAGGATGACGGTCGGCTCTTCGAAGAAAGGGTCGATGTTGGCGGTGGACGGGTCGGGCATCAGCAGCATGTCAGAGGCTTCGATGCCCTTCCAGCCGGCAATGGACGAACCGTCGAAGGCATGGCCGGAAATGAATTTGTCTTCATCGAAGTGGGAAACAGGCACGGTCACGTGCTGTTCCTTGCCGCGGGTGTCGGTGAAGCGGAGGTCAACGAATTTGGCTTCGCTTTCCTTGACCAACTTCATCACGTCGGCAACGGTTTTTGCCATGCAGATCTCTCCTAGCGGGGCGCGGGTGGGGTTGAATGATGGGGGGGTGGGCCGGCCGACACCCTGGGTTCAAGGCAGCGTATGGGCGCGAAGGAATCTAGCAGAAAGCATGCCCGTGGCTGCGCGGTACGCGCCATGCGCGCGGCGGATGGCTGTCAGAACCGGCTGCGTGCCGGCATAGGCACCTGCGCAGTCAACAGCGGAAACGCACGTCGCTGGTGCAGCCCCCGCCCAAACACGCCACCAATCTGGCGCGTCAGCGCACCATGTCGGGGCCAAGACGTGCGCCGCAAGCCAGCAGGCCTTCGCGCAGCGCCGCAAAAGCGTGCACCGGGTCTGCGCGCGCTTTCACGCCCAGTTCGATGTGGCGGCCGTACTCGGGGTGGTCCACGCTGGGCAGGCTGAAGACGCGCACGCCCGCAAAACGCGCCTCGATGTCTTCCATCAGCGGCGTCAGGCTGGCTTCCATGGCGCCGAAGACGATGAGCGAACGCTCGACCTGCTTGGCGCCGCCATGCAGGTGGGCGTACTGCGTGTCGAGCAGCCATTCGATCATCGGCCAGGCCATGACCGGGAACCCCGGCATGAAGTGCACATGGCCCAGGCTGAAGCCGGGAATCTTGTTGTACGGGTTCGGAATGATCG
>JBBQAW010000106.1:0-11673 GCA_038316815.1 Burkholderiales bacterium | reverse complement strand
CGCGAACAGCAACAGCAGTTCCTGCGAGCGCGCCAGCAGGTGCACCAGCCGTGGCAGCACCCAGCGCATCAGCACCACCACCGCGCCCAGCGCCAGCACCAGCTTCAGGCCCACCTCGAGCCCGAGGCGCCAAAGGTCCGTGCCGCCCGCGCCGGACTGCCACGAGCCGAGCAGCAGCAGGGCTATTACCACCGCGATGTCCTGCACGACCAGAAAGCCCACCGCGATGCGGCCGTGCAACGAGTCGAGTTCGCGCTTGTCCGACAGCAGTTTGACGATGATGATGGTGCTGGAGAAAGTCAGCGCCACCGCGACATAGATCGCCGTGAGCGGCACCATGCCAAGCGCCATGGCGATGGCGAACCCGATGACGGTGGTGAACACGATCTGCCCGACGCCGGTGGCCAGCGCCACCGCGCCAACGCTCTTGACCACATGCATGTCCAGCTTCAGGCCGACCACGAACAGCAACACCGTGACGCCGATCTGCGCCAGCAGGTCGACCTCGTCGTGCGCCTTGACCCAGCCCAGCGCCGACGGCCCGAGCAGGATGCCGACCACGATGTAGGCCACCAGCAGCGGCTGGCGCAGGCGCAGCGCAACGACGCCGACGGCGGCAGCAACGGCCAGCAGCAGCGCGAACTGGTGATAGACGTTTTGCACTAGGGCCTTTCAGTGGTGTTGAATGGGTTTGCGCCAGCGCTCTGCATCGGCGTCACGAAACGCAAGGCGAGGGCGCTGCGACAGGTGCCGACCGCGACGAACGGGCCCGTCACGGGCTCACCTTTGCGAGTGGCCTCAGTTGCGCCATCAACCGACTGGCCGTGATGGCCGCCACCGGCGTGACCGAAATGCCGGCGACTTGCAGCGCCTTGGCCACCCAGACGTTGCAGGTCTTGAACAGGTGAAAGTGCTCGCTGGATGCGTAGAAGCGGCTTTGGCCGTACAGGCCCGGGCCGAGCGTGATGGCGCGACCCGCATCGTCGAGTTCGTGGCTGCTGCGCAGATGCTCAAGCAGGCGTTGCATCCCCGCCGGAGAGACGCTGATCTCGATGCTCTCGCTGATGCCGGTAGCGGCGATGAAGCGCTCGAGCGTGGTGCTTACAGCGACCACATGCAACACACCCGGCGTCGGCCAGGCAACGGCCTTCAACCCCAACCAGACGCCTGGATTGACGGCCCGGTAGTAGGCACGGTCGCCCCAGCCCACTTCGAAGTGGGTGGCCGCTGGAAAGTCGGCCTTCAGCACCGGCCAGGCGGCGGCGGGCACGTCGGCCGCACGCAGCAACAGACCGGTATGCCAGCCGTGGTTGACGACATGCACGCTGAGCAGGGCGGGCGTAGCCGGCATGTTGGGCGCGGTGGTGCGCGAGGCGGCGTGCGCCGTTGTGTCTGCAGTGCCGGCCGCAACGGGCACCAAACCCGGCTGCGCTGCGCAGGCCGTCAGCACTGCGGGCAGCAAGCAGCCGGCCAGCACCGTGCGGGCGCTGCGAACAAGGCCCACCATAACGCTGCCGACAAGCCAGAATACGGCATGGCTCTCTTCCCTCAGAACGCGCTGAACGACGGCGTGCGCAAGCGCGAGGTGTTCGGCTGGGCGATGTACGACTTCGCCAACTCCGGCTACACCACGGTGGTGTTGACGGCCGTCTTCGGCGCCTATTTCGTGGGCGGCGTTGCCGGCAACGCAAGCTGGGCCACCATGGCCTGGACCAGCGCACTGGCGCTGTCGAGCCTGCTCGTCATGCTGACCATGCCGGCGCTGGGCGCCTACGCCGACCTGCGCGCAGCCAAGAAGCGCTTGCTGCTGTTTTCCACGGCGGGTTGCGTGCTTGCGACGCTCGCATTGACCGAGGTCGGTCCCGGCGATGTGGTCCTGGCCATCGTGGCGGTGGTGCTGTCCAACCTGTTCTACAGCTACGGCGATTCCTTGATCGCCGCCTTCCTGCCCGAACTGGCGCGCAGAGACAGCCTGGGCCGCGTCTCGGGCTGGGGCTGGGGCTTCGGCTACTTTGGCGGCATGTTGACGCTGGGTCTGAGTCTGGGCTATGTGATGTGGGCCCAGGGGCAGGGCATACCGGCCGCGCAGTTCGTGCCCGTCACGATGCTGATCACGGCTTCGGTCTATGCGCTGGCGTCGATCGCCACCTTCGCGCTGCTGCGCGAACGCGCCGTGCCGCAGGTGGCGTTGGCGCAGCAGCAGGGCGTGTTCGCGTCGTTCGCCCGGCTGCGGCAAACCTGGCGTGAAGCGCGCCGTTTCGAGGACTTCGCGTGGTTCCTGGCCTGTGCGGTGGCCTACCAGGCCGGCATATCGGTGGTCATTGCGCTGGCGGCGGTGTATGCCGAACAGGTGCTGGGTTTCAAGCAGACCCAGACCATGATGCTGATCTTCCTGGTCAACATCGCTGCGGCTCTGGGCGCCTTCAGCTGGGGATACGTGCAGGACAGCCTGGGGCATCGGCCCGCACTGGCCATCACGCTGGTCGGCTGGATCGTGATGACCCTGCTGGCCGGCCTGGCAACCGAGGCCACGCTGTTCTGGATCGCCGCCGTCATTGCCGGGCTGTGCATGGGCAGCAGCCAGTCGGCCGGGCGCGCGCTGGCGGGCGCGTTCTCGCCCGAACTGCGCCGCGCCGAGTTCTACGGCCTGTGGACCTTCGCCACGCGGGCTTCGGCCATCATCGGACCGCTGACCTATGGCGTGGTGACCTTGCTGACCGACGGCAACCACCGCATTGCGATCATGAGCACCGGCTTGTTCTTCGTCATCGGACTGGTGCTGCTGATTCGGGTGAACGTCAAGCGTGGCATGGCCGCTGCCGACGCCGAACGGCCGGTTTCGGCTGCATGAGCGCAGCTGCCCGTGCCGGCGCTTGCCTTCAGTTGGCATCGCTGTAGCGGGCAATCGCCTGCTGTGATGCCTGGCGAAGTGCAACCGCAGCGGCGAAGAGTTGCGACGCGTCCAG
The DNA here is from genome assembly GCA_038316815.1 of Burkholderiales bacterium. Lineage (GTDB taxonomy): Bacteria > Pseudomonadota > Gammaproteobacteria > Burkholderiales > Burkholderiaceae_C > Rubrivivax. Next base: position 8,707 of record JBBQAW010000106.1, on the reverse strand, counting down.
CGGGCTGTCTGCGGTGGTGTGAATCGGCGTGCAGACATCCACCTGTATCGAGCTGCGGCGCGGCCACATGCTGCCATCCGGCAGCAATTCGCGGTTGCCCCGGATCGCCACGGGCACCACCGGCACCCCGGCCCGCGCTGCGGCCAGGAAGGCGCCCAGATGGAATGGCAACAGGCCCGGCCGGGCGATGAAAGTGCCTTCAGGAAACATGGCCAACGAACGGCCTTGCTGCACCGCGTCAGTCAGCCGGCCGGCGTCGGCCACGCTGCGCTGCAGGTTGCTGCGCTCCACGAACAAGGCGCCCAGCCGGTGCAGGAAGTGGCGGGCGATGAACTGGTCTTGCAATTCCCGCTTGGCCACGAACACCATCGGGCGCGGCAGCGCCGCCACCAGGATCACGCCGTCCAGGTAGCTGGCGTGGTTGCTGACCAGCACACAGGGCCCATCGGACAGACTCTGCAGGTTTTCCAGCCCGCGCACCGTCAAAGGCGTGCCGGTCAGACGGAACAGCGTGCGTGCAGCGATGCCACTCAGCGCCCAGGCGGCGGCCGGGTTCGGCATCAGCAGTGTCAGCAACCAGGTCAGCGGTGCGAGCAACCAGAACAGCAGCGCCGCCCAGAGCCCGAACACGGCACGGCCGGCGGCACGCCCCAGGTGCTGCAGGCGCGGCAGCACGGCGCCCAGCGCCAGCCGCAGCACCTGGCGCCGGGTGCTGGCAGGCGCGGCGCCAACACCACCAGCTTCGTACAACGCGCGGCAGGCCGACCGCCGCACCTTGCCGCTGGAGGTCTTCAGTACCGTGTGCGGCGGCGCCAGCACGATCTCGTCCGGCGGTTCGCCGATGGCGTCGATGACGGCACGCGATACCGCAATGCGCAGCACCGCCTTGGCCTCGGTCGGGGTACTTGTGGACGCAGGCTGCACTTCGGCCAGCACCACCAGGCGCTCGGTGCCGGTGGCCGGATCGGGGCTGCCGAACACGGCCACGCAGCCTTTGCGCACACGCTGGACCTGAGCGACGGCTGCTTCGATTTCCTGTGGGTACAGGTTGCGCCCGCCTCGGATCACGATGTCCTTGACACGCCCGGTGATGTAGATGTCGCCGTCGGCGCTGTAGGCGCGGTCACCGCTGTCAAGCCAGCCGTCGTGGAACAACTGGGCGGTCTGTTCGGGGTTGTGAAAGTAGCCGCGGGTCGCGGAAGGGCCTTTGAACATCAGTCGGCCTTCGGTGCGTTCGCGCACCTCTTGGCCAGTCTCATCGACGATGCGTACCGCATGGCCTGGCAGCGGCTGCCCGCAGGCCGCGAAGCGCAGCGCGCCAGCGTCATCCGGCGCGGCCGGCACCGCGCGGTGTTCGCGCGTGAACGGTTCGCGTGCAATGGCATCGACCGGCGCCACGCGGCCCAGCGGCGGGAACAGCAGGCCGACCGAGGCTTCTGCCAGGCCGTACACGGGGGTCATCGCCGATGGGCGCAGGCCGCAGACCTCGAATCGTTCGGCAAAGCGCCGCACGGTGTCGGGGCTGACCGCTTCGGCACCGTTGAAGGCCAGGCGCCACGCGCTCAAGTCCAAGCCGGCCAGCGCCGCATCGTCAATGCGCTTCAAGCACAGTTCGTACGCGAAATTCGGCCCCGCCGACAGCGTGCCGCGCCAGCGGTGCATGGCCTGCAGCCAGCGCAGGGGCTTGGCCAGAAAGGCCAGCGGCGACATGACAACCAGCGGAAACCCCACATACAGCGGCGCCAGCCAGGCGCCGATCAGCCCCATGTCGTGGTACAGCGGCAGCCAGCTGACGAACACGTCGCGCGGGTTGGCCTGAATGGCACCCGCCATGCCGCGGATATTGGCCAGCAGGTTGGCGTGCGTCAGCGCCACGCCCTTGGGCTGGCCGGTGCTGCCCGAGGTGTACTGAATGAAGGCGATGTCGTCGCTGCGCACCGTGACTGGCGTGGGCGTGCCCCCGGCCGAAGCCAGTTGCCGCGGCGTGACGACGTGGCCCAGACCCGGCACGCGCGCCTGCAGCAGGCGTGCCACCCCCTCGGCCTCGGCCACGGTGATCAGCATCACGGCGCGTGCGTTGTCCAGAATGCCGCCGTGGCGCAGCACATGGTCTTCCAGTTGCGACGCCCGCGCCGGCGGATAGATGGGTACCGGAATGGCGCCGGCCATCAGGATGCCGAAGTAGGTGCTGAAGTAGTCCGCCGATGTCGGCAGCATGATGGCGACACTCTGCCGCGGCACGACACCAGCGCGCTGCAAGCCGGTGGCGACGGCGGCCGAGGCTTCGGCAAGCTGGCGGTAGCTGATGCGCTGCTCGCCACCTTCGAGCATGTCGTCGGGCAGCACGACGACCTGGGTTTGCTCAGGATGCGATTGCACGTGCCAGGCCAGTACCTCCAGCAGGGTGCTGGCCTGCGCCGGTGTGTCGGACTGCCCTGCTTTCGCGCCGGGCCCTGCGGGCGCGATAGGCGGTGCGGAGAGCCCGGCCGCAACAGCGCCGCCGCCCGGCAGGGCGTGGCTGGCGTCCGCTTGAAAGTGAGCGCGTTGCACGGCGCCCAGCAGGTCGCCCACGGTCTCGGCCCGCTGCAGCGTGTCTGCCGGCAGGTCGACACCGAAAACCCTTTCCACGCGCAGCAGCAATTCCATTCGCCCCAGGCTGTCGAAACCAAGGTCTCGATCCAGCACGCTGGAAAGCAGGACGGGCGGCAGATGCGTGTCGCCCGCATGCAAGTCGCGCAGCGTGGCCTCAACCGCGTCGATCACGGTCACGGCCGCGTTCCCCGGGGTGGGTGTCTTGCAGGCTTGCGCTGTCGTCGAACGGACTGCCACGCTGTCTCCTTCGGCCTGCCGCCCTGCGCAAACCGTCCATCGCAGAATCGAGATCGTCCGACAGCGCCAGGTGGCAGTGGCGCGACCGATTTGAATCGCTGCCAGACGAACCACGAACAGAGCCCGCGCTCCCGTTCACGAAAGGGTTCGCGGCCCAACAATGATCATCTGGCCTGCGATTCGTTCCCTTGACTGGGGTCAAGCATGACATGCGTGAACCGCGAATCCTGACCGGCCTGAATGCGTCGGCGCCATGGTCTTGCAGAAGTCCTCATCGCCCATCCACGAGAAAGCGATTTTTAAGGCGAAGGTCGAAGTTGAAGAACCCCTTGATTCCGATCGACGACTCGCCTGCGACGCTACGCGCACTGGCGTTTGCCCTCAACGCCATGTTCGGCCGCAGCGACGTGCAGGTTCATGTGCTGAACGTGCAGGCGCCGAAGCTGCACCCCTGGCCTGGCAAGCTGATTTCGCCAGACATGATCAACGCCGAATTGCGAAACGACGGCGCGAAGCTTCTCGAGCCAGCCCAGGCCATGGCGCTGGCTGCAGGCATGGCCTGCGTGCCGCAGGTCAGCATCGGGGCAGCGGGCGAGGAAATCGCGGCCTGCGCCGCCAAGCATGGCTGCGATGTCATCGTGATGGGCACACGCGGCACGGGCGCCGTGGCCCGCCTGATGATGGGGTCCGTGGCCCAGAAGGTCGTGCACCTGTCGCCCGTGCCGGTGACCCTGGTCAAGTGATGCTTGAGCCAGGCGCAATCACGATCCAGATTGCGCCGCGGGCGCTTGCCGCGCGCTGCGTCCTGCAGTTGGCGCGTCACTATCGCGTCGGCCTGCACTGGCATCGCAAATTCTCTTCCCGGTGCAAAATAGAACGGTCGTTCTATTTGTTTGCCTGATCGCCTGTTCCAAGGCAGGGCGGCGCCTAGAATCACCTGCAAACCCTAGGAGCAACGCAAATGAAGGTGCTGGTCCCCGTCAAGCGGGTAGTGGATTACAACGTCAAGGTGCGCGTCAAGAACGACGGCACCGGGGTCGACATCGCCAACGTCAAGATGAGCATGAACCCCTTCGACGAGATTGCCGTCGAAGAGGCTGTGCGGCTGAAGGAAAAAGGTCTGGTGACCGAAATCGTGGCCATTTCCTGCGGTGTCACGCAGTGCCAGGAAACGCTGCGCACAGCCATGGCCATCGGCGCTGACCGCGCCATCCTGGTCGAGACCAGTGAAGAACTGCAGCCCTTGGCCGTGGCCAAGTTGCTGAAGGCGCTGGTCGACAAGGAACAGCCGGCCTTGGTGATTCTGGGCAAGCAGGCCATCGACGATGACTGCAACCAGACGGGCCAGATGCTGGCCGCCCTGACAGGCATGCCGCAGGCCACGTTTGCCAGCAAGGTTGAATTGACGGACGGCCATGTGCTGGTGACGCGTGAAGTCGACGGCGGGCTTGAAACGCTGAAGCTGAAGCTGCCTGCCGTCATCACGGCAGACCTGCGCTTGAACGAGCCGCGCTACGTCACGCTTCCCAACATCATGAAGGCGAAGAAAAAGACGATGGACGTGATCAAGCCAGCCGACCTGGGCGTGGATATCGCGCCCCGCATCAAGACCCTGAAAGTGGCCGAGCCACCGAAGCGCGGTGCCGGCATCAAGGTGCCTGACGTCGCCACCCTGGTGGACAAGCTGAAGAACGAAGCGAAGGTGATCTGACATGGCAGCCCTGGTGATTGCTGAACACGACAATGCGTCCATCAAAGGCGCCACCCTGAACACCGTCACGGCCGCGCTGGCGTGTGTGGGCGAAGGCGGCGACGTGCATGTGCTGGTGGCCGGCCACAACGCCGGCCCGGCCGCGCTGGCGGCGTCGCAGATTGCCGGCGTCAAGAAGGTGCTGCATGCTGACGCGCCAGGTCTGGACCACGGCCTGGCCGAGAACCTGGCCGCGCAGGTGCTGGCGGTGGCAAAGGAATACAACCACATCCTGTTCCCGGCTACGGCTGCGGGCAAGAACGTGGCCCCGCGCGTGGCTGCGTTGCTGGACGTGGCGCAGGTCAGCGACTGCAGCAAGGTCATCGCGGCAGATACCTTCGAGCGTCCCATTTACGCTGGCAATGCCATTGCCACCGTGCAAAGCCTGGACGCGGTGAAGCTCATCACCGTGCGCAGCACTGGCTTTGACGCTGCGGCAGCCAGCGGCGGTACGGCCACCGTGGACGTCATCGCCGCCGTTGCCGATGCAGGCCTGAGCCACTTCGAAGGCAGCGAGATCGCCAAGAACGACCGCCCCGAACTGACGGCAGCCAAGATCATCGTCAGCGGTGGCCGCGCTCTGGGCAGCAGCGACAAGTTCAACGACGTCCTGACACCGCTGGCCGACAAGTTGGGCGCTGCCCTGGGCGCCAGCCGCGCCGCCGTCGACGCGGGCTACGCCCCGAACGACTGGCAGGTGGGCCAGACAGGCAAGATCGTCGCGCCCAGCCTGTACATCGCTGCTGGCATCAGTGGGGCCATCCAGCACTTGGCCGGCATGAAGGACAGCAAGGTCATCGTGGCCATCAACAAGGACGCCGAGGCGCCCATCTTCAGCGTTGCCGACTACGGCCTGGAGGCCGATCTGTTCACGGCCATTCCAGAACTCGTCAAGAGCCTGTGAACCCGGGCAGCCCGCCCTGAGAAACTGATAAGGGCGTCGAAGCCAAGCGTCTTCGACGCCCTTTCTTTCGGACCCCAAGGAGACCCCCATGAGCTACCGCGCCCCCGTTCGCGACATGCTGTTCGTGATGAAAGAACTGGCCAGCATCGACGCCATCGCGCAGTTGCCCGGCTTCGAAGACGCGGGCCTGGACACCGCTGCTGCCGTGCTGGAGGAATGCGCGCGCTTCAACGAAGGCGTGCTGGCCCCACTGAACTGGGAAGGCGACCGCAACCCGTCCACGTTCAAGGACGGCCAGGTCAGCACCACGCCCGGTTTCAAGCAAGCCTTCGCACAGTTCGCCGCAGGCGGCTGGCAGGGCTTGCAGCACCCGGCCGACTTCGGCGGGCAAGGCCTGCCCAAGCTGATTGGCGCGGCATGCATCGAGATGGTCAACAGCGCCAACCTCAGCTTCGCGTTGTGCCCGCTGCTGACCGATGGCGCCATCGAAGCCTTGCTGACGGCAGGCACCGACGAGCAGAAGCGCACCTACCTGCCCAAGATGATCGAAGGCGCCTGGACCGGCACCATGAACCTGACCGAGCCCCAGGCCGGCAGTGACCTGAGCCAGGTGCGCACACGTGCCGAACCGCAACCCGACGGCAGCTACAAGCTGTTCGGCACGAAGATCTACATCACCTATGGCGAACACGACATGGCGGACAACATCGTCCACCTGGTGCTGGCACGTGTGGTGGGCGCGCCTGAAGGCGTGAAGGGCATCTCGCTTTTCATCTGCCCCAAGTTCTTGCTGAACGCCGACGGCACGCTGGGCGCGCGCAACGACGTGCTGTGCGTGAGCATCGAGCACAAGCTGGGCATCAAGGCCAGCCCGACGGCCGTGCTGCAGTACGGCGACGGCATGCCGGCCAGCATCGCAGACAGCGCCGGGCCCGGCGCCGTGGCCCACCTCATCGGCCAGGAAAACCGGGGCCTGGAAACCATGTTCATCATGATGAACGCGGCCCGTTTCGCGGTTGGCGTGCAGGGCATCGCGCTGGCCGAACGCGCCTACCAGAAGGCCGTGCAGTACGCGCGAGACCGCGTGCAGGGGCGGCCCGTAGACGGTTCACTGCCCGCTGCCGGCGCCATCATCCACCACCCCGACGTGCGCCGCATGCTGATGACGATGCGCGCCCACACCGAAGGCTGCCGCGCCCTGGCCCTGGTGGCTGCCGCGGCCTTCGATGCCGCGCACGCCCACCCGGACGCCGAGGCACGCCAACAGAACCTGGCTTTCTACGAATTCATGGTGCCGCTGATCAAGGGCCTGTCGACCGAGATGAGCCTGGACGTGGCGAGCCTGGGCGTGCAGGTGCACGGCGGCATGGGCTTCATCGAAGAGACGGGGGCCGCGCAGTACCTGCGCGACGCCAAGATCCTGACCATCTACGAAGGCACCACGGCCATCCAGGCGAACGACCTGGTGGGCCGCAAGACCGCACGGGATGGCGGGGCGGTGGCACGCGCCATTGCCGGCCAGATCGAAGCGACAGAAGGCGCCTTGCGCGCCCGCCCCAGCGCCGCCTGCCAGACCATGGTCAAGCGCCTGGCGGCTGGGCGCCGTGCCTTTCTGGACGCGGTGGACTTCGTTGCCAGCCATGGCAAAGGCAACCCGAACGCGGTCCATGCCGGCAGCGTGCCTTATCTGATGCTGGCCGGCACCGTGCTGGCGGGCTGGCAGATGGCGCGCTCGCTGATGGCTGCCGAAGACGCGCTGGCTGCCGGCCAGGAAACTGAATTCATGGCCGCCAAGATCGCCACCGCGCGGTTCTATGGCGACCACATCCTCAACAAGGCCGCAGGCCTGCGCGACAGCATCGTCGAAGGCGCAGACGCGGTCACCGCCCTTTCGCTGGAGTCTTTCTGATGCAAAACCCTGCCGCGCCGCGCAGCCTGCCCCCCGTGTTGCAGAACCTGCCGCTGCCGATCATCGGTGCTCCGCTGTTCATCATCAGCAACCCCAAGCTCGTGATCGAGCAGTGCAAGGCCGGCGTTGTGGGCAGCATGCCTTCGCTGAACGCGCGCCCGGCTTCGCAGCTGGACGACTGGCTGGCCGAGATCACCGAAACCCTGGCGGCCTGGAACCGCGCGCATCCTGAGCGCCCGGCCGCGCCCTTTGCCATCAACCAGATCGTGCACAAGACAAACGACCGGCTCGAGCACGACATGATGGTCTGCGCCAAGTACAAGGTGCCGATCGTCATCACCAGCCTGGGCGCACGCATCGACATCAACGACGCCGTGCACAGCTGGGGCGGGGTGGTGCTGCACGACATCATCAACAACACCTTCGCCAAGAAGGCCGTCGAGAAGGGTGCCGACGGTCTGATCGCCGTGGCCGCGGGTGCCGGCGGGCATGCCGGCGTGAAGAGCCCGTTCGCACTGATCCAAGAGATTCGCGAGTGGTTCAACGGCCCGGTGGCGCTGAGCGGCGCCATCGCCACGGGCGACGCGGTGCTGGCTGCGCAGGCGATGGGGGCGGACTTCGGCTACATCGGTTCAGCCTTCATCGCCACCCTTGAGGCGCGGGCCTCGGACGAGTACAAGCAGTGCATCGTCGAGAGCAACAGCGACGACATCGTCTACTCGAGCCTTTTCACTGGCGTGCACGGCAACTACCTGAAGGGGTCGATCCTCAAGTCCGGCATGGACCCGGATAACCTGCCCGAGAGCGACCCGACGAAGATGAACTTCGGTGGCGGCGACAGTGCCAAGAAGGCCTGGAAAGACATCTGGGGCGCAGGGCAGGGCGTGGGTGCCGTCAAGGCCGTGCTGTCGACGGCTGAACTGGTGGCGCGGCTGAAGCGCGAATACGCCGCTGCGCGTCAGCGTGTGGGTTTGACGCCCATCGAAGCCGGGGTCGCCGCGTCCTGACTGGCCCGCGCAGCCAGGCTGCGCCATCCGCGCCAACGCAGACGGGCCCGGCAGGGCCCGTCGGTTTTTGGCGCCAGCAGGCGCTACTTCACGGTCGCAAACCGCGTCTGCGGGTTGTCGTTCGACCGGTGCAGTGTCGTCACATTGGCCTTCATGGCCCACGGGCGCATCTGGTGGTGCAGCGCGATGACGAGCGTCTCGTCCTTGATGCGCAACAGTGCTTCACGCATCATCGCGTTGCGCTTGGCGACATCGGGTTCGACCTTCATCGCGTCGCTCAGCCTGTCGATCACCGGGTCGCTGATGCG
>JBBQAW010000105.1:0-11694 GCA_038316815.1 Burkholderiales bacterium | reverse complement strand
ACCATCACGTCGCCCCGCTGCACCGCGTTGATGTCGATGATCTTCTTGTTGATCACCGGCAGCCGCACGCCGTAGTGAAACTTGTTGACTAGGATGAGGTCGCCCACCAGCAGCGTGGGAATCATCGAGCCCGAGGGAATCTTGAAGGGCTCGAACAGGAAACTGCGCAACAGGAAGACGACCAGGATTACCGGGAACAAGCCCGCTGTCCAATCCAGCCACCAGGGCTGCATCAACAGTTTCTGGCGCGCAGTCTCGATATCGCCGTCGACCTTCTGGATGCCCATGCGCGCCAGCCCGGCGCGGCGCTCGGTGTCTTGTGCTGTCAGGGCCAGGGCCGCAGCTTCGCGCGCGGGGCGAAAGTGAAAGCGCTCGGCCAGCCAGTAGGCGAAGGTGAAGACCGTCAGCACAAACAGCAGGAGCGAGAAGTTGCCGGTCCAAAAACCCAGAAACCAGCCACCAAGATAGACGATGAGCAGGCCAAACAGGCCGGCGGTGAAGGAGGAGATCAAGATATTCAGTTGTCCACTTGGAGGATGGCGAGGAAGGCCTCCTGCGGAACTTCCACAGAGCCGATCTGCTTCATGCGCTTCTTGCCGGCCTTTTGTTTTTCCAGCAGCTTCTTCTTGCGGGTGATGTCACCGCCATAGCATTTTGCCAGCACGTTCTTGCGCAGGGCCTTGATGTTCTCGCGCGAGATGATGTTGGCGCCAATGGCAGCCTGAATGGCGACGTCGTACATCTGGCGCGGAATGATCTCGCGCATCTTCGCGGCCACCGCGCGCGCCCGGTACTGACTTTGGCTGCGGTGCACGATCAGGCTCAGCGCGTCGATGCGGTCGCCATTGATCAGCATGTCCACCTTCACGACTTCGGCAGCGCGGTATTCCTTAAACGCGTAGTCCATGCTGGCATAGCCGCGGCTGACGCTCTTGAGCTTGTCGAAGAAGTCCAGCACGATTTCGGCCAGTGGCATCTCGTAGGTGAGCATCACCTGGCGGCCGTGGTAAGCCATGTTCAGCTGCACGCCGCGCTTCTCGTTGGCCAGCGTCATGACCGGGCCGACATAGTCTTGCGGCATGAACAGGTGCACCGTGACGATGGGCTCGCGGATCTCGGCAATCTTGCCCTGGTCGGGCATCTTGCTGGGGTTCTCGACCTCGATCACTTCGCCGTCGACACCACCCAACAACACCTGGTAGACGACGCTGGGCGCGGTGGTGATCAGGTCCTGGTCGAATTCACGCTCCAGCCGTTCCTGCACGATTTCCATGTGCAGCAGGCCCAGAAAGCCGCAGCGAAAGCCGAAGCCCAGAGCCTGGCTGACTTCGGGTTCGAAGCGCAGGCTGCTGTCGTTGAGCTTGAGCTTTTCGAGCGCATCGCGCAGCTGGTCGTATTCGCTCGCTTCGGTGGGGTACAGGCCCGCAAAGACCTGGGGCTGAATTTCCTTGAAACCCGGCAAGGCCTCGGCCGCCGGGCCCAGGTTGTTGGGCAGCTTCTTTTCGAGCGTCAGCGTGTCGCCCACCTTGGCGGCGTGGAGCTCTTTGATGCCGCAGATGACGAAGCCCACTTCCCCGGCCTTCAGCGTGTCACGTGGCGTGCTCTTGGGCGCGAACACGCCCATGTGTTCGATGCCGTAGGTGGTGTTGGTGGCCATCATGCGGACGCGCTCGCCGCGGCTGAGCGCGCCGTCGACGATGCGCACCAGCATCACCACGCCCACGTAGTTGTCGAACCAGCTGTCGATGATCATCGCGCGCGGTGGCGCGTCGGGATTGCCGCGTGGCGCGGGCATGCGGTGGATGACGGCTTCGATGATGTCTTCGATGCCCATGCCGGTCTTGGCGCTGCACGGAATGGCGTCTGAGGCATCGATGCCAATGACGTCTTCAATCTCTTGCTTGGCGTTGTCGGGGTCGGCCTGCGGCAGATCCATCTTGTTGAGCACGGGCACCACTTCCACACCCAGGTCGAGCGCGGTGTAGCAGTTGGCCACTGTCTGCGCCTCAACCCCCTGCGACGCGTCGACCACCAGCAGCGCGCCTTCGCAGGCAGACAGTGAACGGCTGACCTCGTATGAGAAGTCGACGTGGCCCGGTGTGTCGATCAGGTTGAGCTGATAGACCTGGCCGTCACGGGCCTTGTATTCCAAGGCGGCGGTTTGCGCCTTGATGGTGATGCCGCGCTCGCGTTCGATGTCCATCGAGTCGAGCACCTGCGCTTCCATCTCGCGGTCGCTCAGTCCGCCGCAGCGTTGAATGATGCGATCGGCCAGCGTGCTTTTGCCGTGGTCGATGTGGGCAATGATGGAAAAGTTGCGGATGTGGTTCATCGAAGGTGATTGCAACGCATGTTGGCCCACCCGTGCTTGAAGGTGCAGATAGATGGTTATTTGGCTGGTTCAGCCGATTGCCGGCAGCGCCTGAATGGCGACCTGCGCAGGCCGACACCGTGGCAGGCACGGGCTAAAAAAAAGGCGCGTCCAAAAGGATGACGCGCCTTCCAACAGATCGTTTGGCAACTGCTTGTTGGGGGTTCATTCTAACCACAAGCACCGGCCGGGAACCCGCGCCAATGCTGCATTTCCGGCCGTTGCAGTGTGCCAACAGGAAAAACTGTCCACAGGTTTTCCACATGCCGCCCTGGCGCTGGCTGAAGTCCCACTCTGTTCCCAAAGCATATTGAAAGACTGAAGATTCTGAGGTAATTCTAGACGCCGAGATGCGGAATCATCGACAGCAGAAAATTGAAGTGGGCGAACACTAACTTGCAACACCCAACCGCCACCTGGGTCTTTCCACGATGTGGAAAGACCCGCGGAATCGCTCAACTAGCGCGTCGGCCGGATGACGAAGTAGTTGGTCCACTCGCCGCGCCGCACCAGCACGCTGACGGCACGTGCTTTCTCCACCTTTGCGGCCAGGGTCATGAACTGCTTGCTGTCGGCCACTTCGGTGTTGTCCAGCGAGAGGATGACATCGCCTTCACGCAGACCGGCGCGCGCCGCCGCACCGTCGGCGGCGTCAACACGCACGCCACCGCGCACGCGCAGGTCTCTCTTCTGCGCATCGCTCAGGTCAGACACCGCCAGTCCGATGGCGGCTTTGGCGACGGGGGCTGGCGTGCCAGGTTCGGCAGCGGCGCGGCGGGTCGGCCGGTCGGGTTCGAACTCGGCCACAGAGACTGAAATATCGCGCGTCGCACCACGGCGGAAAATTTGCAACGTGGCCTTGCTGCCGGGCTTGGTAGCACCGACCAGGCGCGGCAGGTCGCCAGAACGTTCGACGGTCTTGCCGTCGACCTTGACGATGATGTCCCCGGCCTCGACCCCAGACTTGTCGGCGGGGCCGTCCTTCTCGACGCTTTGCACCAGCGCGCCTGCGGGCCTGCCCAGACCGATGGATTCGGCCACTTCCTTGGTCACGGGCGCGATGGTGACGCCGATGCGGCCACGCACCACCCGGCCGACAGTGCGCAACTGGTCGGCCACGCGCATGGCGTCGTCGATCTGGATGGCAAAGCTGATGCCCTGGAAGCCGCCGCTGCGGCTGTAGATCTGCGAATTGATGCCCACGACCTCGCCCCGCATGTTCAAGAGTGGCCCGCCGCTGTTGCCCGGGTTAATGGCCACATCGGTCTGGATGAAGCTGAGATAGTCGCCAGTGTCGCGCTGCTTGGCGCTGACGATGCCGGCCGTGACGGTGTTGTCCAGTCCGAAGGGCGAGCCGATGGCCATCACCCATTCGCCGACTTTCAGCTTGCCTACGTCTCCGATCTTGACGAAGGGCAGCCCGGTGGCGTCGATCTTCACCAGGGCCACGTCAGTGCGGCGGTCGGCGCCGATGATGCGGGCCTTGAGTTCGCGCCTGTCGGTCAGCGTGACAATGACTTCGTCGGCGCCGTCGACCACGTGGGCATTGGTCATGATGAAGCCGTCGGCCGAGATGATGAAGCCCGAACCCACGCCACGCTGGCGTTGTTCTTCATCACCACCCCCGGGGCCGCCCGGTCCACCAGGACCACCGGGGCCACCGCGGGGCCCAGGGCTGCGGTCGGGTCGGTTCGGCATCGGGATGCCGAAGCGGCGGAAGAACTCTTCGATGTTCGGGTCGATTTCGGCTGGGCCAGAAGCCGTACCGCCGCGGCGTTCGGCGGTTCGGATGTTCACCACGGTCGGGCTCAGCCGTTCTGCGATCTCACTGAAATCGGGCAGCTGCACAGTTTGTGCCTGGGCTGCCTGCGGCCACCAAGCCACAGTCGCGACGAGCAGGGCCGTGGTGGCAAGAAAGCGCCGCCAGCCATGCGGCGAAAGGTTGGGGACAAGGGCCATGGTTGAAGCGTTGCGCATGTGGTTGCTCGGGAACAAACTGGGAATGAAAAAAGGGAAATGGGGACCAGACAAGGTGTGGGGCGCGCCGCAATCAGCGGCGGCGGACCAAGGATTCGGCCAGCAGCCTCAGCGTGCCCGGCGGGGCGTCGCCCACTGCCGTGAACCAGTGGTCCTGGCGGCGCAGTGTCACCGTGCTGGTGGCGCCCAGATGGGCCTGCATTTCCTGCTTGTGGCGCTGCGCGTCGAAGGGTTCGATGAAGATGGACACCTGTGCCAGGCCATCAGAGAACACTGCCTGCAACACCGGCTTGGCTGGCACGGTGCTGGCGATATCGCTATGGCCGGCGGCCAGATCTCGCTTCACGCAGCCGGTGAGCTGGAAACCCGGTACCGTCTGGGCCTGGGTCCAGCCATGGTCTTCGAGCTTGACGCTTTCTTGCTTCGGGCGCACGACACGAAAGCCTTCGGTGCGCGCAGCCGCAGCCATCACCACCTTCGGCTGGGGGCGGATGCCGATCTCCACTTCCGAGAACGCGGCCGATTCCAGCACCTGGCGTTCTGTGCCCAGGCTCAGCACCTCGGCGCGCAGCATCAGGCCTGTGGCGCGGTCGGCCCACAGGCGCTGGGGGTAGCGCAACTGGTCGTTGGGCATCAGCAGCAGCACGTCGGCTTCACGGCCGGCCACGCGTGACGGGCCTTCGCGCTGCACCTGGTATTGATCCAGCGCGCGCGGATCGACGCGCTGGGGCGTGACCTGCCAGCCGGGCAAAGCGTCGCGCTTTTCGATGACAGTGACGCGTGACTGCGGCCAGATGGTGTGCACGTCGTCGTTGTGCCGCACGATCTGGCGCTGGCGGCCGTCCTGGCTCTCGAGCTTTTCGTAGGTCTGGTCGCCCACGCAGTAATGCCAGACGCGAGAGCTCGACATCGTGCCACCCGCGCTGAACACCAGGGTGCCGCGGTAGTTGCCGCTGTTGGCCGCCGTGTGCATGCGTTGCAGCCAGGTGCGGGCGTCATCGGTCGAAGCGGCGCTGGCCTGGGCCAGGGCGGCGGCTGGCAAGAGAGCTGGCGCCAGCGCCGACGCCAGGGCCAGCGCGGGCAGCCAGCGCTGCCACAGAGACCGCGCCACGGGCGTCACCGGCCGTTTCCGGCAGGTACCACCACCTCGACGCTGCGCAGCCCGGCACCGGGCACCGCCGCTGCGCTGCCGCCGCGCACCGATTGGTGCGCCTGCAGATAGGCGTCGAGCCGGGCGTCGCGGATCATTGCCACGCCGGCAGACGACGCCGATGGCACCGCCGGCGCGGTCGCCAGGGTGAGATTGTTGTTGGCACCGCTGCGCGCCTGCACCGCGCCATTGAGTTCTGCACCGGGCGCTGAAAGTCGGGAAACCACCAGCACGCCGGCCACCACCACAAAGCCCGCAGCAGCGGCGGCCGGGGCCAGCCAGGCCCGGCGCCGGCGGCTCAGGTTGACGCTGTCGCGGACCACGGTGCCAGCTGCCGCCCTGTCAATCACGGCGGGTTGGGCTGCGCGTTCAGGCATGGGCGCCATGACGACGGGTTCTTCAGCCAGCTTTTCGCGCAAGCGCGCCAGGAAATTGGCGTCGTGGTCTGCCGCGCGCCCCAGTTCTTCAGAGCGCAGCACGTCGCCAATCAGGTGGTAGCTGTGCCAGGCACGCCGCATGTCTGCGCTTTCACGCCAGGCCTGGCAGGCCGCCTGGGCCTTGTCGTGGCCCGCCTCACTGGCTTGGCCGGCAGAACCAGCTTCACCGTCCGCCAGTTCAGAAAGCCAGGCGCGGAGGGTTTCGTCGCTGGGCTCGCCAGGCTCGCCGGGCGCGGGGGTATGGGGTTTCATGGGGACGACCTGGTCATGGTTCGGACGGTTCAGATGGTTCAGATGGTTCAGACGGGACTGGCAGGAAGTGCGTTCAGCTGGTTCGGCCGGCGCCGCCTACCAGCGTTCGCCTTCGCGTGTGTCGAGCAACGGCCGCAGCTTCAGGGCAATGGCTTCACGCGCACGGAAGATGCGAGAACGAACGGTACCGATGGGGCAGTTCATGGCTTCGGAGATTTCTTCATAGCTCAAACCTTCGATTTCGCGCAAGGTGATCGCCTGGCGCAAATCGTCTGACAAATCTTCAATGGCAGAGTTCACTGCAGCGGCAATTTCCTTGCTTGCCAGCAGGGCTTCGGGTGTCTCGCCGTCGGTTAGTTCATTTTCCAGCCGTGAAGATTCCTCACCGTCTTCTTGCCCGCCGCGGTTGCCTTCCAGTACCAGAGGGTCACGCTTGAGGTCGGACAAGGCTTTCTTCGCAGAGTTCACTGCAATGCGGTACAGCCAGGTGTAGAAGGCGCTTTCGCCACGGAACTGCGGCAAGGCGCGGTAAGCGCGAATGAAGGTTTCCTGGGCGATGTCTTGCACCAGGTCGGTGTCGCGCACCATGCGGCCGATCAGGCGTTCGATGCGGCGCTGGTACTTCACCACCAGCATCTCGAAGGCGCGCACCTCACCGCGCTTGGCGCGGTCCACCAGCTCGGCGTCGGCGTCGGGTTGGGTCATCGGCATCAGCCGCCCTCCCCTTGTGCCGTGGCGGCCACAGCAGGCTGCGGCCTGGCCAGCAGGGCCACGCGCAGGGCGTGCCAGGCCGGGCCGGCTTCGGCCGCGCCCACGGCCAGCCAGGTGCAGCGCGTCGTCGTTCGAAGACGCAGCAGCGCAATTCGGCTGCTCAGCAACATCAGGTTCAGCTCGATGGCATCGTCACCGGCATGCCACGCCTGGCCGTCCCAGCGCAGTTCAAGTGCAGGCACAGCCAAGGTGCGCCAGGCCAGCGTCGCCGTCACAACCAGGGTAAGTGCTGCCATCCACAGCGCGGCCCCAGCGGGTTCCCACAGGTGCTGCGCACCCCAAAGCGCCAGCGCGCCAGCCGACGTGGCGAAGACCGCCGTCTGCGCTGTGCGCCAGCCCCAGCCATGGCACAGCACGCTGACCGGTGGCGCGTGGCGCACGGCCGGTCAGGCGCGCCGAAACACCAGCGTGCCGTTGGTGCCGCCGAAGCCGAAGTTGTTCTTCATTGCGACATCGATCTTCATGGCCCGCGCTTCGTTGGCGCAATAGTCCAGGTCGCACTCAGGGTCCTGATTGAAGATGTTGATGGTCGGCGGCGACACCTGGTGGTGCAGGGCCAGCACGGTGAAGACCGATTCGATACCACCGGCACCCCCCAGCAGGTGGCCGGTCATCGACTTGGTCGAGTTCACAACCAACTTCTTCGCATGGCTGCCGAAGGCCAGTTTGATGGCACCTGTTTCGTTCAGGTCGCCCAGCGGTGTACTGGTGCCATGGGCATTCAGGTACTGCACTTCAGCCGCATTGATGCCGGCATTGCGCAGCGCTGCCAACATGCTGCGCTTGGGGCCGTCGAGGTTGGGCGCCGTCATGTGGAAGGCATCTGCACCCATGCCGAAGCCAGCCAGTTCAGCGTAGATCCTGGCGCCGCGCTTCTTGGCGTGTTCGTGCTCTTCCAGCACCAGCACGCCAGCGCCTTCGCCCAGAACGAAGCCGTCGCGGTCTTTGTCCCAGGGTCGGGACGCGGTCTGCGGGTCTTCGTTGCGGGTCGATAGCGCACGCGCAGCAGCAAAGCCGCCAACGCCCAAGGGCGAAACGGTCGATTCAGAGCCACCCGCGACCATGACGTCGACGTCGCCGTACTCAATCAAGCGCCCGGCCGCGCCAATGCAGTGCAAGCCCGTCGTGCAGGCCGTCACGATAGCCATGTTGGGACCCGTGAAACCGTAGCGGATGGAAATGTGGCCCGAGATCATGTTGATGATCGAAGCCGGCACGAAAAAGGGCGTGATGCGGCGCGGGCCGCGCTCGGCGTATTCCTGCTGGGTCTGCTCGATCATCGGCAAGCCGCCGATGCCCGAACCCACCATGCAACCGTAGCGTTCTGCCGTGGCCTCGTCCAGCGCATCACCGTGCGGCAGGCCGGCGTCTTGCACCGCCTGCACGGCGGCAGCCAGGCCGTAGTGGATGAAGGTGTCCATATGCCGGGCTTCCTTGGCCGACATGTAGTCTTCCACCCGGAAGCCCTTGACTTCACCCGCAAAGCGACAGGCAAAGGCCGAGGCGTCGAACTTGGTGATGTTGGCGATGCCCGAACGGCCGGCCACCAAGCTGGCCCATCCGTCGGCCACCGTGTTGCCAACCGGGCTGACAAGACCCAGCCCGGTAACGACGACCCTGCGTCTGGTCATCTGGGGCCTTAAGCCTTCTGGTTACTGACCGCGTAGTCGATCGCCAACTGCACGGTGGTGATCTTCTCGGCCTCTTCGTCGGGGATCTCGATGCTGAATTCATCCTCCAGCGCCATCACCAGTTCGACGGTATCCAATGAATCAGCACCGAGGTCGGCCACGAAGGCCTTCTCGTTAGTGACATCGGCTTCGGGCACGCCGAGTTGTTCGGCAATGATCTTCTTTACACGCGCTTCAATATCGCTCATGACTCCTCCTGGAGTTCGGTCAACAGACAGCCCACGATTCTACCGGGGGGCTAGGAACCGGATTACTAGCTTTTGGCAGCCAGCTCAGCATTTGGCGCCAGCTTCAAGGCTAAGCCATGAACATGCCGCCATTGACATGCACTTCGCTGCCGGTGATGTAGGCCGCCTGCGGGCTGGCCAGGAAGGCCACGGCTTGCGCCACCTCTTCCGGCGTGCCCAGGCGGCCCAAGGGAATGTTGGCCAGCAAAGCCGTGCGTGCGGCTTCGGGCAATGCGTTGGTCATGTCGGTGGCAATGAAGCCGGGGGCCACGCAGTTGACCGTGATGCCGCGGCTGCCCAGTTCACGCGCCAACGCGCGGCTCAGGCCAGCCACCCCGGCCTTGGCTGCAGCGTAGTTGGCCTGTCCGGCATTGCCACTGGCGCCAACGACCGAGGTGATGTTGACGATGCGCCCATAGCGCTGCTTCATCATCGGGCGGCTGACGGCGCGGCAGGCGCGGAAAACGGCCTTCAGGTTGGTGTCGAGCACGGCGTCCCAATCTTCGTCGCGCATGCGCATCGACAGCGTGTCGCGCGTGATGCCGGCGTTGTTGACCAGCACGTGCAGCGCGCCCTCAGCCGCGACGATGCCTTCCACCGTCGCTTGCAAGGCGGGGCCGTCAGTCACGTCAAGCTCGATGCCGCGCCCGCCAAAGGGCGCCAGCGCCGCACTGATGCCGGCAGCGCCAGATTCGCTGGTGGCTGTGCCCACCACACGCTGCCCGGCCTGGGCCAAGGCCAGCGCGATGGCGCGGCCGATGCCGCGCGAAGCGCCGGTGACGAGTGCGACCTGCTGAGGCGTGTTCGCCATCTCGCTCATCCCAGCATCTCCTGCGCCTGCTTCAGGCTGGCCGGGTCCAGCACGGTCGTGGTGATCAGGTCTGCGTCAACCCGCCTGACCAGGTTGGCCAGCACCCTGCCCGGGCCGCATTCGAAGATGTGGACAAGGCCCCGCGCACGCAGCGCTTGCACCACTTCAACCCAACGCACCGGTCCGAAGGCCTGGCGGTACAGGGCATCGCGAATGGCGTCGGGCTCGGTCTGCACGGCCACGTCGATGTTGTTGAGCACCGGGATCACTGGCGTGGCGAAGGGTGCGTCGCGCAGAGGCTCGCGCAGGGCTTCGGCCGCCGGCTTCATCAACGACGAATGGAAAGGCGCCGACACAGGCAGCATCAGAACGCGTTTGGCGCCTGCGTCCTTCAGCGCTTCGCAGGCGGCGCCTACGCCGGCCTGGGTGCCGGAAATCACGGTCTGATTCGGGTCGTTGAAGTTGGCAGCTTCGACCACTTCGCCGGTGCGCGTGGCAACTTGCATGCAGGTCTCGCGTACCAGCGCTGCGTCCAGCCCCAGCACGGCAGCCATCGCGCCCACGCCCACTGGCACGGCCTGCTGCATGGCCTGGGCACGCAGACGAACCAAGGGCAGCGCATCGGCCAGCCGCAGCACGCCGGCGGCCACCAAGGCGCTGTATTCGCCCAACGAATGCCCAGCCACTGCCGCCGGCACCGGGCCGCCTTCAGCCCGCCAGGCGCGGTAGCAGGCGATGCCGGCCGTCAACATGGCCGGCTGGGTGTTGGTGGTCAGTCCCAGTGCGTCATTGGGACCGGCGTGGATGAGCAAACCGATGTCTTGATGCAGGATGTCGGAGGCTTCGGCCAGTGTCTGACGCACGGCGGGGTGGTCGCCCCAGGCGTCAAGCATGCCGACGGACTGCGAGCCTTGGCCGGGAAAGACAAATGCAAATGCGGGCATGAAAGAGAAGCGTTGGTCTTGGAGCGTTGCGCGGTTGGCGGCGCAGTTTCAGAAGTCGAGCAGCACGGCACCCCAGGTGAAGCCGCCGCCCACGCCTTCGAGCAAGACGGTGTCACCCGGCCGGATACGACCCTGCTTGACGGCCACATCCAGGGCCAGCGGCACCGAAGCCGCCGAGGTGTTGCCATGGGCGTCGACCGTGGCGATGAGCTTGTCCAGGGGCAGCTTCAATTTCTTCGTCGTGCTTTGCATGATGCGGATATTCGCCTGGTGTGGCACCAGCCAGTCCACATCGGCCTCGGTGCGCCCGGCCTTTTCCAGTACGGCGCGGGCGGCATCTTCCAGCACACCTACAGCCAGCTTGAAGACGGCCTGGCCGTCCATGGTCAGCAGCGGGCTGCCCGTCACCTGACCGCCGGCCACGCTGCCGGGCACACACAAGATGTCCACGTATCGACCGTCGGCATGCAGGTCGCTGGACAGGATGCCAGGTACCGGGCTTTCCTGCAGCACCACGGCGCCCGCGCCATCGCCAAACAGCACGCAGGTGGTGCGGTCGTCGAAGTTCAGGATGCGCGAAAAGACCTCGGCCCCCACTACCAGAGCGCAGCGGGCACTGCCGGCCTTGATCATGGCGTCGGCCACGGTCACGGCATAGACGAAGCCGGCACACACGGCTTGCACGTCGAAGGCGGCACAGCCGGCGATCCCCAGCTTCTGCTGCAGGATGCAGGCCGTGGACGGAAAAACCATGTCTGGCGTCGAGGTGGCGACGATGATCAGGTCCACCGCACCCGCCTTCAGGCCGGCAGCTTCCAGCGCGTGGCGGCAAGCCGTGGCCGCCAAGTCGCTGCTGTTGACGCCATCGGCCACGAAGTGCCGGTTGCGGATGCCAGTGCGTTCGACGATCCATTCGTCGCTGGTTTCGATGCCGCGTTCGGCCAGCATCTGAACCATGTCGGCGTTGCTCAAACGGCGCGGCGGCAAGCAACTGCCAGTGCCGGTGATGCGTGAATAGCGCGGTGCCAAACTGGGGGTCATGCCGCTTTCTCCTGGGCCAGAC
>JBBQAW010000104.1:0-11746 GCA_038316815.1 Burkholderiales bacterium | reverse complement strand
CCGGCGACTGGCCCAGGTTGAAGAAAATACCGAACGCGGTGATGGCGGCGCCGAAGCTGACGGTGATGCTGTCCTCTATAAAGAAGAAACCGGCTGTATTGCTCGACGCCAGACTCTTATCACCAAAACGGTTGAACCCAGCGTCGATTCGCCCTGGCAGGCCGTTACTGAAGCTGTAAGTCAGCCCGTTCAGGGTGCCGCCGTTGGCGATGGTGCTGTTGACCGCAGGCGACTCGTAGCCCTCGGTGACAACGGTTTGGCCTGTCAGTGCGGTCTGGAAGGCGACCGAACTGGTGTAGCTGACAGTGGCGGCTTCCACGAAGGAAGTCGAAACCACGGTCATCAACGCTGCGGCAGCAATGGACTGGCAAAACTTCATGGCAAAGACTCCGGAAGAAAGGGCTTCGGGGGAACCGACGGCAAAGTTCATGCCGTGGCAGAAAAAGCCCCTTCCGACAGGTACTCGCCAAATTTGCTATTGCATCAATGTAAGAAAAATCGACAAGTTTGACGAAATGTTTCCTCTGGCGTCAAGGCATCCAGCCTCTCAGGCCTGCTCGGAAAAATGGGTCAAAAAAGGACGCGGGCGGCAGGGGGCCTGCTTCCAGCGCCCCTTCCAGCGCCTGTGGATGGACGCCCCGGCTGACACCCGCGACGTATACGCTCAGCGAATCTTCAGAGCGTGAAGTCGTAGTCGATGACCAGCGGCGCGTGGTCGCTGAAACGCTGCGCCAGGTAGATGTGCTCCTTGCGCGCCAGTGCCGCGATGCCGGGCGTGGCCAACTGGTAGTCAATGCGCCAGCCCACGTTCTTGGCCCAGGCCTGGCCGCGGTTGCTCCACCAGGTGTACTGCTCAGGGTGCGGGTTCAGCGTGCGAAAGACGTCGACCAGGCCGCCCTGATCTGGCCCTTCACCCAGCAGGCGCGTCATCCAGGCACGTTCTTCGGGCGTGAAGCCGCTGTTCTTCTGGTTGCTCTTCCAGTTTTTCAGGTCGATGTTCTGGTGCGCGATGTTGACGTCGCCCATCAGAATGAACTCGCGTTCAGCCTTCAACTTCATCAGGTGCGGGTAGACACAGGCCAGGAAGCGGAACTTCGCCGCCTGGCGTTCGTTGCTGCTGCTGCCGCTGGGGAAGTAGGTGCTGATCAGGCTGAGCTTGCGCTGCGGGGTGTCGAAGCGGGCCTCGACCCAGCGGCCTTCGGTGTCGAATTCGCCGCCGTCGAAACCGCGAATCACGTCGCTGGGTTCGCGTCCGGTGTACACGCCGACGCCAGAGTAGCCCTTCTTTTCTGCCAGGTGGAAATGGCCTTTCAGGCCCGCCACAGTGTCTAGCCCGCCCGACAGATGCTCCGCCTGCGCCCTCAGCTCTTGCACGCCCATACAATCAATGGAGGCGGTTTCTACCCATTCCACGAAGCCTTTGGATGCTGCAGAACGGATACCGTTCAGATTGAGCGAGAGAAGCCGAAAACCCAAAAGAATTCCTTAGTAACCGCCATCCCTGCGCTTCCCGGCATGACCATGACCACCGACCCCCAACTCGCCGCGGAATTCGTGCAATTTGCCGTCTCTGCAGGCGTGTTGCGCTTCGGGGAGTTCAAGACCAAGGCGGGGCGGTTGTCACCGTATTTCTTCAACGCCGGGATGTTCGATGACGGCGCCAAGCTTTCCAAGCTGGCTGAATTCTATGCACGCCGCTTGCTGGCCGACGCCACAGCGCACCCCCCGGGTCAGGGCCTGGGCTTCGACATGATCTTCGGCCCGGCCTACAAGGGCATCACGCTGGCAGCTGCCCTGGCCATTGAACTCTCGCGCCGTGGTCACAACCTGCCTTTTGCGTTCAATCGCAAGGAAGCGAAAGACCATGGCGAGGGCGGCACCCTGGTGGGCGCGCCGATGCGCGGCCGGGTGCTGATCGTCGACGACGTCATTTCCGCCGGCACTTCGGTGCGTGAATCGATCGCCATGATTCGCGCCGCTGGCGCCCAGCCGGCTGGCGTGGCCATCGCGCTGGACCGGCAGGAACGTGCCACTCGTGAAGGCCGCGACGCGCCCTGGAGCGCCGTTCAGTATGTGCAGCGTGAACTCGGCATGCCCGTGCTGGCAGTCGCCACCCTGGCCGACCTGATGCAAGTGCTGCAAGGCAGCGCCGACCCCGCCCTGGCCGCGTTTGCTGCGCCCGTGCAGGCCTACCGCCTGCAGTACGGTGTATGACATGGCGAACATCTTTCGTTCGCCCCTGACCCTGGTACCGGTCTCAGCCCTGGCTGTGGCCCTGGCCTTTGCGGGTGCGGCGATGGCCGAAGCCGTCAAGCCTGGCACAGGCAACATCTACACCTGCATCGACGCTAACGGCAAGCGGCTGACGGCCGACCGGCCCATCCGCGATTGCCTGGCGCGTGAACAGCAATTGCTGAACCGCGATGGCTCGGTGCGCGCGCGCATTCCGCCTTCGATGACGGCCGAGGAACGCGCCGACTTCGAGATCCGCGAACGCAAGCTGGCCGAAGAACGCAACGCCCTGGCCGACGCCGGGCGGCGCGACCGCAACCTCGTCAACCGCTACCCCGACGAAGCAGCCCACCAGCGCGCCCGCGAAGCCGCGCTCGACACCGTGCGCCTGGCCACCAAGGCCAGCGAACTGCGGCTGAGAGAACTGGCCACCGAACGCAAGCCGCTGGTCAGCGAGGCCGAGTTCTACGATGGCCGGCAACTGCCGCCCAAGCTGCGGCAGGCCCTGGACGCCAACGACGCTGCCGCCGAAGCCCAGCGCGACGTCAGCCGCAACCAAGAAGCCGAGCTCGGGCGCGTCATGCGCCTGTACGACGCTGAACTCAACCGCTTGCGCCGCCTTTGGGCTGGCGCCGCACCGGGCAGTTTGGGCCCCCTGCAAGCGCGACAAAGCGGCCCGGTGCTGGCCGCACAGCCAGCCTCAACTGGCGCGCGCTAGGCGCATCAGCCCAGCGGCCATTCAGCCCAGCGCACGCTTCAGCCCAGGGCGCGCTTCAGCCCAGCGCACGCTTCAGCATTTCGCTGGCCTGGGCCGGGTTGGCCTTGCCCTTGCTGGCTTTCATGACCTGGCCGACCAGAGCGTTGAAGGCTTTGTCCTTGCCCGCGCGGTATTCCTCTACCGATTTGGCATTGGTGGCGATGACTTCGTCGACGATGGCCTGCAGCGCGCTGCTGTCGTCTATCTGTTTCAGGCCCTTGGCGTCGATGAGAGCGTCGACATCCTGGCCTTCGCCCGACCACAGCGCATCGAACACCTGCCGCGCGCCGTTGTTTGAGACTGTGCCGTCGGCGACGCGACGAATCAGAGCCGCCAGCTGCGCCGCGGGCACGGGCACCGCCGTGATGTCCAGGCCAGCCGCGTTCAGGCGTTTGCTGACATCGCCCATCAGCCAGTTGGCGGCCAACTTGGCGCCCACCGTTCGCGTCGGGCCGCTGCCCAGGCTGCCCACGCAGGCATCACGAAGGGCTTCGTAATAACGCGCAAACGGCAGGCTCTGCGTCATCAGATGCGCGTCATCTGCCGGCAGTCCGTCGTTCTGCTGAAAGCGCGTGGCCATGGCGGCGGGCAGCTCGGGCATCGCGGCCTTCACACGTTCCACCCACTCGGGCGCAATCACCAGCGGCGGCAGGTCGGGGTCGGGGAAGTAGCGGTAGTCGTGCGCGTCTTCCTTGCTGCGCATGGCCCGCGTCTCGCCGGTGTCGGCGTTGAACAGCACGGTGGCTTGCTCGATCGTCAGCCCGTCCTCGATGCGGTCGATCTGCCACTGCACTTCGAAGTCGACGGCCTGCCCCAGGTTGCGAAAACTGTTCAGGTTCTTGATCTCGCGCCGCGTGCCGTAGGGCGCGCCGGGGCGGCGCACGCTGACGTTGGCGTCGCAGCGGAAGCTGCCTTCCTGCATGTTGCCGTCGCACACCCCCAGCCACACCACCAAAGCGTGCAGGGCCTTGGCGTATTCCACCGCTTCGGCACTGCTGCGCATGTCGGGTTCGCTGACGATTTCCAGCAGCGGCGTGCCGGCGCGGTTCAGGTCGATGCCGCTGGCGGGACGCCCGTCGTTCAAATGATGGTCTTCGTGCAGGCTTTTGCCAGCATCTTCTTCCAGGTGCGCACGCGTCAGCCGCACCGAACGCGCTTCGCCATTCAGCACGAATTCAACGCGCCCGCCCTGCACCACCGGCGTTTCGTACTGGCTGATCTGGTAGCCCTTGGGCAGGTCGGGGTAGAAGTAGTTCTTGCGCGCGAAGATGGACGTCAGCGCCACCTTCGCACCCACGGCCAGGCCCAGGCAAATGGCGCGCTCCACCGCGCCGCGGTTCATCACCGGCAGGGTGCCAGGCAAGGCCAGGTCGACGGCGCAGGCCTGGGTGTTGGGCGCGGCGCCGAAGGCGGTTGACGCGCCGCTGAAGATCTTGCTGGCGGTGGACAGCTGGGCGTGCGTTTCCAGGCCGATGACGACCTCGAAACCGCGAATCAAGGGGGCTGCAGTGGGCATGTCTTGTTCTAGAAAGCGCGTGGGCGTGCCAGGTGCCAATCGGTGGCTTGCTGCAGCGCGTGGGCGGTGTGCAGCAGCTGCCCTTCCTGAAAGTAGTTGCCAATCAGCTGCAGGCCCACCGGCATGCCGTGGGCGCCCGTGCCCGCGGGCACGCTCATGCCAGGCAGGCCCGCCAGGCTGCCGGGCAGGGTGAAGATGTCGGCCAGGTAGGCCTGCAGCGGGTTGCTGCCCTTTTCGCCCAGCTTCCAGGCCACCGTGGGGGCCACCGGGCCGGCAATGAGGTCGCACTGGCGAAAGCAGGTCTGGAAGTCGTCGGCGATCATGCGACGCAGCTTCTGCGCCTGTAGGTAGTAAGCGTCGTAGTAGCCGTGCGACAGCACGTAGGTGCCGATCATGATACGGCGCTTGACCTCGGGGCCGAAGCCTTCGGCGCGCGTCTTCTTGTACATGTCCAGCAGGTCGCCATGCTGCGCGGCACGGTGGCCGAACTTCACGCCGTCGAAGCGGCCCAGATTCGAGCTGGCCTCGGCCGGAGCGATGATGTAGTAGACGGGAATGGACAGCTCGGTGCGCGGCAGGCTCACGTCCACCAGGGTGGCACCCAGGTTCTCCAACTGCGCCAGCGCAGCGCGCACGGCGCTTTGCACATCGGCGGCCAGGGCGGCGGGGAAGAATTCTTTGGGCAGGCCGATGCGCAAGCCCTGCAGCGGCTGCGCCGCCGTGGCGCCTGGCCGCGCTTGCAGCATCTGGGCATGAAAGTCTTGCGGCGGCCGCTCGGCGCTGGTGGCGTCGCGCGGGTCGAAACCGCTCATCGCTGAGAGCAGCAGCGCGCAGTCGGCGGCGCTGCGCGCCATCGGGCCGGCCTGGTCGAGGCTGGACGCGAAAGCCACCATGCCGTAGCGGCTGCACACGCCATACGTGGGCTTGATGCCGGTGATGCCGCAGAAGCTGGCGGGCTGGCGGATGGAGCCGCCGGTGTCGGTGCCCGTGGCCGCCGGCACCAGGTTTGCGGCCACCGCCGCGGCCGAGCCGCCTGACGAGCCGCCCGGCACACGCCCCAGGTCCCAGGGGTTTTTCACCGCGCCGTAAGCTGAGTTCTCGTTCGCCGAACCCATGGCGAATTCATCGCAGTTCAGCTTGCCCAGGGTCACCATGCCGGCGCCCGGCCCTTCGCCCGGCAGGCCGGTGCCCAGGCGCGCCACCACGGTGGCGTCGAACGGGCTCCGGTAGCCGGCCAGCATCTTCGAGCCCGCGGTGGTGGGCAGGCCGCCTTCCGGGTAGCTGGTGACGAAAATGTCCTTGTGCGCCAGCGGCACGCCCGTCAGCGGGCCCGCGTGGCCGGCAGCGCGGCGCGCGTCGGCGGCACGGGCCTGTTCAAGAGCTGCCGCTTCATTCACGGCCAGGAATGCGCCCAGCCCGGCGTGTGCGGCCTGCCGCGCCAGCAGATGGCGGGTCAGTTCGACACTGTTGAAGTCGCCACGCTGCAGCCCTTGTGCCAGGGCTTCGACGCTGGCGTGTTCGATCACGCCGATGCTCATTCCACCACCCGCGGCACAAGAAAAAGCCCGGCTTCGACAGCTGGCGCGCTGGCCTGGTTGCGGTCGCACTGGTCGGTTTCGGTGACAGCGTCTTCGCGCAGCCGCAAATGCACTTCCTGCACCGCCGAAAGCGGCGTGTACAGGGGTTCCACGCCGCTGGTGTCGACAGCGCGCATCTGTTCAACGATGCCGAAGAAGTCGTTCAGACGCGCCAGCATCTCGGGTTCTTCGGCAGGTGACAGTTGCAGCCGCGCCAGGTGGGCGATGCGGCTGACGTCTTGGGGTGTGAGAGCCATGGAATCCATCGGCACTTGCCATAAAAAGCAGCGTGCCAGAGCCAGTTACAACGAGGGGATAAGTTATTATCTCCGGTTACTCGAAAAGCCTTTGTCAACCCCTTGGTGTGGTGCCCGACCAGAAGTAACGTCAAACCAGACGTCAACAAATACAGGGGCCTGGTACCTTGCACGTTGGTCATCGGCAGAGAGCCCGCACACCCCCCTACACACGCTGCTGCAGGCCACCCAGCCTGCTCAAGCCCGGCCTGCCCATCGCGCAAGCCCGCACGCTTTGCCCAACCCGCCTCCCATGTTCGCCTCCCTGCGCCGCTACGTTTCCACCGACCTTGCCATCGACCTTGGCACCGCCAACACGCTGATTTACGTGCGCGGCAAGGGCATAGTGCTCGACGAACCCTCGGTCGTCGCCATCCGCCACGAAGGCGGCCCCAACGGCAAGAAGACCATCCAGGCCGTCGGCCGTGAAGCCAAGGCCATGCTGGGCAAGGTACCCGGCAACATCGAAGCCATCCGGCCGATGAAAGACGGCGTCATCGCCGATTTCACCGTCACCGAGCAGATGCTCAAGCAGTTCATCCGCATGGTGCACCCGCGCGGCCTGCTGCGCCCGAGCCCGCGCATCATCATCTGCGTGCCCTGCGGTTCGACGCAGGTCGAACGGCGCGCCATCCGCGAAAGCGCGCTCGGCGCCGGGGCATCGCAGGTCTACCTGATCGAAGAACCCATGGCCGCGGCCATTGGCGCCGGGCTGCCGGTGTCCGAAGCCAGCGGCTCGATGGTGGTGGACATTGGCGGTGGCACCACCGAGGTGGGCGTCATCAGCCTGGGCGGCATGGTCTACAAGGGCAGCATCCGGGTGGGCGGCGACAAATTCGACGAAAGCATCATCAATTACATCCGCCGTAACTACGGCATGCTGATTGGCGAACCCACGGCCGAAACCATCAAGAAAAGCATCGGCAGCGCGTTTCCGGGCAGCGAAGTCAAGGAAATCGAAGTCAAGGGCCGCAACCTCAGCGAAGGCGTGCCGCGCAGCTTCACGATTTCGTCGAACGAGATCCTGGAAGCCCTGACCGACCCGCTGAACCAGATGGTCAGCGCCGTGAAGAACGCGCTGGAACAGACACCCCCCGAACTGGGCGCCGACATCGCCGAGCGCGGCATGATGCTGACCGGCGGTGGCGCCCTGCTGCGCGATCTGGACCGCCTGCTGGCCGAAGAAACCGGCCTGCCGGTGCTGGTGGCCGAAGACCCGCTGACCTGCGTGGTGCGGGGTTGTGGCATGGCCCTGGAAAGGATGGAGCGCCTGGGCTCCATCTTCACGTCGGAGTGAGCGCTTTCCTGCTGCGCACCCCGATCCCGGGCCTGTGATGCTCGCCGTACTTGTGTACGGCTTCGCTTCTCGACCCGGCCTCGGGGCGCTCGCGACGAGAATCGCCTCAACCCGCAGCCAATAAACGAGTTACCCCATGCCGCTGGGCACGCTGGACCGCACCCCGCCGCCCTTCTTTCGCCAGGGCCCTTCGGCGCTGAGCAAACTCATCTTTTTCTCGGCCCTGGCGCTGTTCCTGATGGTGGCCGACGTGCGCTTTCGAATGCTGGAACCATTGCGCGCGGCCCTGGCCGTGGCCCTGTTGCCGGCCCAGCGTGCGCTGGCGGTGCCGGTGGAGATGTGGCACGGCGGCAGCGACTATCTGCAGGGCCTGGCGTCCGCGCAGGCCGAGGCCCAGACCGCGCGCCGCGAAATGGCCACGCAGGCGGAACAAGCCATGCGGGGCAAGACACTGATGCGCGAAAACGAACGCCTGCGCGCCCTGCTCGACTTGCGCACCGCCATGGCCGTGCGTGCGCAGGCGGCTGAAGTGATGTTCGAAGCCGCCGACCCGTTTTCGCGCAAGGTCGTCATCGACCGCGGGCAGGTGCAGGGTGTGGTGGCGGGCGCGCCGGTAATCAACGAAGCCGGTGTGCTGGGGCAGGTGACGCGGGTGTTCCCGCTGTCGTCGGAAGTCACGCTGCTGGCCGACCGCGACGCCGCCATTCCGGTGCTGAACCTGCGCACGCAGCAGCGCAGCGTGGCCTTCGGCGCGGGCTCGGCCACCCAGGCGGCGATGGAGCTGCGCTTCATGTCCGGTAACGCCGACGTGCAGGTGGGCGACGAACTGCAGACCAGCGGCCTGGACGGCGTCTACCCGCCCGGCCTGCCGGTGGCCCGTGTGACGCAAGTCGAACGCCGCGCCGAAGGCGGCTTTGCGCGGGTCAGCCTGGTGCCTGCAGCCGCCAGCGACGGCGTGCGTCATGTGCTGGTACTGGAACCCCTGGGCGTGCAATTGCCGCCCAGACCGGAAGCCGCTGCCTCGCAGCCACTGGGCGGCGACCGGCTGCTGAAGACGCCCAAGCGCGAGGTCGCGCCATGACCATGCTGGACCTGGGAACCGCGCCATGATCATGCTGAAATGGGGAACCGCGCCATGATCGTGCCGAATCGGGGAACCGCGCCATGATCATGCTGAATTGGGGAACCGCGCCATGATCATGCCGAATTGGGGAACCGCGCCATGATCATGCCGCGGGGCACCAACCAGCTGCTGCTGCCCGTCAACCCCTTCTTCATCGCCTTCACTCTGGTGCTGGCCATGGCCAGCAACCTGCTGCCGCTGGGCCGCAGCCCGGGCGTCCCCGACCTGCTGGCCCTGACCCTGGTGTTCTGGAACGTGCACCAGCCGCGGCGCGTGGGCGTGGGCGTGGCGTTCGTCTTGGGGTTGTTGCTGGACGTGCATCAGGGCGCTGTCCTGGGTCACCACGCGCTGGCCTACACGTTGCTCAGCTTCCTGGCCATCACCATTCACCGCCGCATGCTTTGGTTCGGGCTGCTGGAGCAGGCCCTGCATGTGTTGCCGCTGTTCTTGGGCGTCCATTTGGTGCTGCTGGCCGTACGCATGCTGGCCGGGGGCATGTTCCCGGGCTGGACGGGGCTGCTGGCGCCACTGCTCGAAGGGCTGCTCTGGCCGGTGGTGTCTGTGCTGCTGCTCGCACCGCAGCGCAGAGCGCCCGATCGGGACCAGAATCGACCTTTATGACCTACCCCCGTAGCGGCTTCGCCGCTCCCCTTCAAGGGGGCGACGGCAGCGGACTGGCGGAGCCAGATCCGCGTCGTCTGCTTGGTTTCGCGTCTTCTTGCCCTGTGGTTTGGCCATGACCGAATTCAGGAACGTCGAACAGGAGATCGGCCGCTTTCGCGGCCGGCTGTTCGCGGCCGCGCTGTTCGTGTTGCTGGGCTTTGGCCTGCTGGCCTGGCGCATGGTGCACTTGCAGGTCGTCCGTCATGAAGAACTGGCCACTCAGGCTGAATCGAATCGCATCGCCATCGTGCCCGTGGTCCCCAACCGCGGCCTGATCGTCGACCGCAATGGGGTTGTGCTGGCCACCAATTATTCGGCCTACACGCTGGAAGTCACGCTCGCACGGCTGCCCGGGCGCAGCGCCGCCGTCATCGACGCCTTGATCGACGAGATTCATGCCGTCGTCGACATTTCGCCGCGCGACCGCCGCCGTTTCAAGCGCCTGCTGGAAGACAGCAAGAACGTCGACAGCCTGCCCTTGCGCACCAAGCTCAGTGACGAAGAGGTCGCGCGTTTCACGGCCCAGCGCTTTCGCTTCCCTGGCGTGGACATCAAGGCGCGGCTGTTTCGCAGCTACCCGCTGGGCGAAACCGGCAGCCACCTGCTGGGTTACATCGGCCGCATCAACCAAGCCGAACGCAAGGAAATGGCCGACTGGGACGACGAGATCCAGGACAACTACAAAGGCACCGACTACATCGGCAAGCTGGGCCTGGAACAAAAATACGAACAGGTGCTGCACGGCAAGACCGGCTTCGAGGAAGTCGAGACCAGCGCCAGCGGCCGCGCGGTACGGCGCCTGAACAGCCACCCGCCCACGCCTGGCGACAAGTTGGTGCTGTCGATCGACATCCGGCTGCAAGCCCTGGTGGAAGACATGTTCGGCAGCCGCCGCGGCGCCCTGGTGGCGATCGACCCGCGCAACGGCGAAGTGCTGGCTTTCGTGAGCAAGCCAACCTTCGACCCGAACCTTTTCGTCGACGGCATCGATGTCGAAAGCTGGAAGGAACTGAACGAAAGCATCGATCGCCCACTGCTGAACCGGGCCTTGCGCGGCACCTACCCGCCCGGCAGCACCTTCAAGCCCTTCATGGCCATGGCGGCGCTGGAAAGCGGCAAACGTGCGGCTGGCACCGTCATCAACGATGGTGGCACGTTCGTCTTCGGCAACCACACCTTCCGCAGCCATGGCGACCGCGGGCTGGGCCCGGTGGACATGACGCGCAGCATCGTCAAGAGCAGCAACGTCTACTACTACTCGCTGGCCAACGAGATGGGCGTGGATCTGATGCACGAATACCTGTCGCCGCTGGGCTTCGGCCAGCGCACGGGCATCGACGTCGAAGGCGAGGTCACCGGTCTGCTGCCGTCCACCGCCTGGAAGAAGCGCGCCTTCAAGAAGCCCGAACAGCAACGCTGGTACGCAGGCGAAACCATTTCGCTGGGCATCGGCCAGGGCTACAACAACTTCACCATGCTGCAGTTGGCCAGCGCCACGGCCACCCTCGTCAACGGCGGGCAGCGCTACGCCCCGCGCCTGGTGCGCGAGATCGAAGACGTGATCACACGCGAACGCCGCCGCATCGCCAGCGACGCCCTGGTGGCCCTGCCCTACAAACCCGAACACGTGGCCGTGATCAACCGCGCCTTGTACGCCGTGACGCAAGAAGGCACGGCCACGCGAATCTTTGCCGGTGCGCCCTATGCCAGCGGCGGCAAGACCGGCACAGCCCAAGCCGTTGGCATCCGCGCGAACCAGAAGTACGACGCCAGCAAACTTGAAGAACACCAGCGCGACCATTCGCTCTACATCGCGATGGCCCCAATGGACCAACCCACCGTGGCCCTGGCCGTGGTGGTTGAAAACTCCGGCTTTGGCGCCGCAGCCGCCGCCCCCATGGCCCGCCGCGTCTTTGACTACCTGTTGCTGGGCCTGTACCCCAGCGAAGAAGACCTGGCCGCGACGCGCGTGGGCAAAAGCAGCGCACCCATCGGCACGCCGCGTCGTGCGGCAGACATGCCGCTGCCCGGGGTGGCGCCGTGATGACTTCCGCTTTCGGCCCTTTGCGGACGTTCGTTCGTTCGTCTCTCCGTTCGATGCTTTTCACTAGCTTGCTTGCTTGCTTGCTTGGTCCCCATGCAAAGGCGGGCTTGGCTTGGCTGCGGCGCTTATGTTCGGCGGTCGGCGCTGCGCGCCGACTTCCCTGCGATGCTCGGTCCCGCGGCCCCATCGCGGAACTCGCTTCGTTCGCTTCGCTCTCTACGCTCAAACACCCGCGATGAGT
>JBBQAW010000103.1:0-11773 GCA_038316815.1 Burkholderiales bacterium | reverse complement strand
GGACGCGAACATGAACGGATGGCGGCGCCCCCAGCGACTGCGCGTCCGGTCTGACCACGAACCGATCAGCGGGTCGAACACCGCGTTCACCGCCAGCCCGATGGCCAACGCGATGCCGATGGACGCCGGGTCCAGCCCGCGAACCTGGTTGTAGAACAACATCAGGAACGCGCTGGTGGTGGTGATGACGATGGCTTCGGCTGAGCTGCCCAGACCATGCCCCCACTTCATGCGCCAACTCAATGGCGGGGGTGCACGCAGAGTCATCAAACCATCTCCTGAAGCGTCATCGACCGCCACACCACGCCTAGAAGCGGAAACCCACGGTGGCACCAAAGGACCGCGGCGGTGCGTAAGTCACCAACAGCGAACGGTGATTCGAGTACACGGCGCGCGTGATGGTCGCCTTGTCTTCGATGTTGTTGACAAACGCCTGGACGGTGTATTTGCCGTCCACCGAAACATAGGTCAGCCGCAGATCGGTCTTGGTGAAGGCATCGTTGTTGCCGTATTCCGGCGTGAGGTCGGTCAAGATATAGCCGGCGTTGTAGTAGGTCTGGATTTCAGGTGTCAGCGTACCGGCACTGCCCAGGCCGATGGTGTAGGCCAGGCCGAACTGAATGGTGTGCTCGGGCGAAAATGCCCTTTGGGCTGTGTACTTCGTGCCATCACGCCCGGTACCGGCAAGGACGTAGCGGACTTGCGGCACGCCGCCTGAAATAACCGGATTGCCGTTGGCATCGAGCACCGGAACGAACCGGTTCGGATCGGTGCGCGCATTGGGGAACGGCGTGCCCTGCACCGTGTTGGCCTCACCGGTGGCCGCGACGCAACTCGGCGTGACACCGCAGAAGCCGGCTGTGCCGCCGAAGTTGAAGGTATTGACGGCGTAATCGATCTGCTTGGCCTTCAGGTAGTTGTAGGCCATCGTCAGGCGCAGGTCCCGCGTCGGCCTGAGCACGGCTTCGAGGTCCAGGCCGTACGCGCGGTCCTTGCCGACGTTCTGCACCAGCGCGATGACGCTGGTGAGCGGGGCATTCGGATTGGGGATCGAGGTTTGGGCGTGAAGATCGGTGTAGTCGTTGAGGTACGCGGCAGCGTTCAGCGTCAACATCCGGTCGAAGAGCGTGTTCTTGGATCCGACCTCGAATGCCCTGACCTTTTCCGGTGCAAAAGGCAGCAAGGTCGGCACGCCGCCTATGCCCACCGCGCCCGAGTTGAAGCCGCCGGCATGGGTGCCGTTCGAATAGCTGGTGTACACCATGTGATCGCGATCGAACTTGTAATCGGCCGCGAGGCGGAAGTTGGTGTAGCTGTAGGTGTTGCTGGCGCAAACGAAGTTGTAGGCCTGTGCAACCGCCGTCGGAGAAGCCGACACCGAAGCTGAATTCGCCGGAATGAAACCGCCACAGGCGTAATTGACAGGGTCATCGATGCTGTGGGCAAAGTAGGCCCCGGGGCCCGTCGGGCTGGTGTTGAATCGCGAGGAAAGTACGCTCTTCTCGTCGCGGGTGTAGCGCAGCCCACCGGTGAGCGTCAGTTTTTCCAGGAAGGTGTAGGACAGTTGACCGTACGCAGCGGTGGAGCGGGTCTTTTGCTGAAACGCGCTGAAGCTGTCGAACGATGTCCTTTGGTTCAGCCCCGTTCCGGAAGGAAGTTGCGTAAAGCCAAAAGGAAAGTACTGCTGGCCGACCGGAGCCGTTGCGGTGACGTAATCGCGGTTGACGTTGGTGACGCTGCGATCACGCGCGGTGTCGTCGAAGAAGTAGGCGCCGGCAATCCACTGCAGCGGGCCCGACTTGTCGTCGTTCGACAGGACCTGCAATTCCTGGGTGTAGGTCTTGGCCAAGGTCTGCTGGTACGAATAGTTGAGCAGCACGGGCGTCAGGCTGCCACCGGTCCGGATGAGATCGAAATCGGCAAAGCTGGTGATCGAGCGCAGGCGCACCGGCCCGACGTCGTAGTTGATGATCGCGCTGTACTGCTGCTGCGACCCCTTGCGGAAGATGTCGCCCGCGTAGTTCACCTTGTACGGGTCTGCGAGAACGGGAATACCGACGTCTGCGCCATTGATGTCGGGGATGCCGTCACGAAAGCGCGAATCAACGGAGAGTGGCGTGCCGGTAAAACTGTTGCCGTTGAAGCCATTGGGCAGGTTGTAGGTGATGCCGTTGTAAGTCAACGACTGGCCCGGGGCCCGGATCAGGCTGGCATCGACCAGCGTACCCAGGAATTTCTGGCCGAAACCGGCCTGGCCTTCGCCGCCGAGATCGGAATACGAGGCGCGCAGAACGACTTCGAGCGCAGGGGTAGAGGGTGGTGCGATGCGCATCGTGCCGCGAACAAACTGCTGCGACTCACCGCCCATGTCGTTGCCAGTGCCGACGTTCTCGACATAGCCGCGCGTCTTCTCCGTCAAGCCGGCGAAACGCACTGCAATGCCTTCGGAGATCGGTACGTTCAAGAAGCCTTCAGCCCGGTGACGGGTAAAGTTTCCGACGGATAAATCCAGGCCGCCTTCCAACTGGTCCGTGGGCAGGGCGGAGTGGAAGACGAGGTTGCCGCCGAAGCTGTTGCGTCCGTACAGCGTGCCCTGCGGCCCCTTCTGCACTTCCACGCGCGCCAGATCGACGATGGGCGGAACCTGGCTGGTACGCGACTGGTAGATGTCGTCGACGTAGATGCCGAAGCGCGGGTCGCTGGTTGCCGACACGTTTTCTGTGTAGGTGCCGCGCATGGCTGGCCGCAAATCCGATCCAGAGCGCCCCATGCGCAGACCCGGAACCAGCTGCTCGAGCCGTTCGGGTGTCGTGACGTTGGCGTTCTTGAGCTGATCGCCTGTGAGCGCAGAGACCGACAGGGGCACCGCCTGCATCGGCTGCATGCGGCGCTGAGCCGAGATGACGATCTGCATGGGATCTGTCGTTTCTTTGGCCGTCGCGGCCGGCGCACTGGCTGGCTGCGCCGGAGGGCTGACCGTCTGCGCCGCCAGCGGGAAAGCGAAAGTGGTCGAGAGCAGTGCAGCCAGGGTGGTCAGGCGCAGGTGCAGGTGCGGTTGCAGTTGCAGTTGCGATTGCGGTGTCGGATACATACGCAAGGGCGACTGGGGTTGTTGGCATTGAACTTGGCGCGGCATGGCTTGCTCTCCTCAGAGGGGGTCGTTGGCAGATTCGTCAAAAAAATACGGGCACCGGCATAGGCCAGGGCCCCGAAACGGCAAGCAGACGGTGCGACAGGGCACCGTCTGCACCGATGCGACAAACTGCCAGCGCCCATCTGCGGCGGGCGTGGCGTGGCGTGCTGGCCGACTGCATGCGCAGCGCATAGAGGGCTGCGAACGCGTCACCGCTGCTGAAGGCGCGCGCCACCACAGCCTGGCTGCTGCTGGCCGCTGCGGGATCGCGCACGCTGTGCAGCGCTTCGGCTGCGCTGGCCCGCACTTGCGGCCAGGCCAGGGCGGCGAGCCGCGGGTGGTCTTGCGGATCGCCGGCGCAGAGCGTTCGCTGTTGTGTCAGAAAGTCGTCGCTGGCCACCGGCACGGCTGCCTCGGTGAGGGCATCGTCGGCCACGGGGCCAGCCACCCACACCCGCGATATCACGCCGTCAACGACGTCGGCGTAAATGCCCACGCTGTGTCCGTCCGGTGTGATGTCCATCACAGCCAGCGCGTCGGGCCCGGCCAGCACATGCGGCGTGGCCGACAGCGCCAGCGGGTGGCGGGCGAACAGGTCCAGCGCGTCGGTGCGGCCAAAAGTCTCATGGCCCAGTGCCTGCACGCGCAGCGTGTTCGCCAGTGGCGCCGCGCTGCCCGGCAAGCCGCGCAGCAGTGATGCCAGTTCGCTCAGCAGCCGCGGTGGGTGATGCGCTTCGGTGTTCATTGCCCGCCCCCCGCCGGCAGGCTGGCACCCAGGCCACCCAGCACCTGTCGCAACACAGCCAATTCGTCGAACACGGTCTGGTCGCACACGATGCGGCCCTGCCGCAGAACGTAATGGCTGCTGCCCGCGACAAGGATGTTGCGCCCGCTGGCCGGTCCCCAGGCGCCCTGGCTGGCGTGGACGCCACAGGCGGCCCAGCGCAGGGCCACGGCCACTTCGTCGTTGGGCAGGGGCCGTGCGGCCCAGTGCTCGACGGTGAAGTGGAAGTCGTGCAACTGCGCACGCAGCTGTACCAGGCAGCCGATCCAGTAACCGCGCCCCCAACCCGAGCGGCCTGTGGGCCACCGCACTTCGATGCTGGGCGACACAGCGGCTGCTGCCTGGCCATACAGGTCGTCGACCCACGCCGAGTGCAGCAGACGCATCGGCCCTTCGGCCGGGTGGCCGGCTTCGGGCCAGGTTTGCACTGCGCTGCGCACCCGGTCCATCCATTGCTGGCGCCAGGCATGGCGGGTGTGGTCGCCCAGGCAGTCGGCCTGGGCCTGGGCCAGGGCCACCGCACGCGGCGCATGCTGCATCTGCAGTGCGGCGCGGGCGTTGTCGCGATACAGCCATTCTTCGACGATGCGGTTGTCGCGCACCAGGCAGTCGGCAACGGTGGTGGCCATCTGCGCCGCACCGCTGGCCGCGCCGTACAAAGCGTCACTGCCTTCCAGCGTCGAGCGGCTGGTGATGCGGTGCGAAGAATAGAACAAGCCCGGCGCGTCTTCGCTCCAGATCACGTCTTCAGCCACCACCTGCCGGTCGGCGTAGGCCGCCAAAGCACCCAAGGTGCCCTGCACCACGGCTTCACACCCGCGGCTGGGGCCAGCCAGGGTGTGCATGACCACGTCGTCGGCGTAATGCGTTCTGCACAGGCCGATGTCCTTTTCTTCCCAGATGCGGTGCGTGCAGCGGACGATGTAGTCGACGAAGTCGCTGTACACCGCATCAAAGCCGTCCAAGGGTTGCTGCCGCAAGCGCGGCGTCAACAGGTCAGCAATCGTGCGGCCGGCGGGCGAACGCACTTGCGGGTGCTGGTTCCAGGGCGCTGACGTCAGGGCAGTATCCATGTGGGCAGCAGTCAGGCGCGGTAGATGCCGGCCAGCGCGCCGATCTCGTCGAAGATCATCCAGTGCTCGACGATCTGCGCGCCGCTCAGGCGCAAATGGCTCATGCCGTTGAGCAGCACCGGTTTGTTGGCGGGGCAATCGCCGAACAGCGCCCCGGGCTGGCTGCTGCCTTCCAGGCGCCAGCGCACGGCAACGATGACGCCGTCGGTCTCGTCCGACCAGCTCACCTTGTCGACCTGCATCACTGCGTCGGGCATGGCGCTGAGCATTAACAGCATCAGAGCCTGTTGGTTGCGCAGGCCTGCAGCCACGCGCCCGCCGCCGGCATGGCAGACGGAATCGGTGCTGAAGTACCGTCCCAGGCGGTCGAGGCGGCGCTGGTTCCAGAGCTGGTCGAACATCACGCGTGCCCAGCTCTCCACGCCGTCGTCGGCTGCCTGCAAACTGGGCCGTGGCGCCTGCCCCAGCAGGGCCGTGGGGCTGGAATGCACGCGCTGCGAACCGGTGAGGCCGTCGGCGATGCGACGCGCCACCCCATGGGCATCGAGCCCCAGTTGCCGCACCACCGCACCGTTGTCACGCACCAGCCATTCGGTGTGGATGAGATTGCCGCGCGCCACGCAGTCGGCAACAAAGTGAACGCCAATGCGCCGCCCGGTAGCCGGCCCCCAGCTCGACGCGCCCAGGTTGGTCGATCTGCTGTAGCCCAGGTGCGAGGTGTAGAAGCCCTGCGCCTCGTCGCCGTCCCAGGCCACGTTCACATGGTGCAACTCGCCGTCGGGAAAACCATTCAGCGTGGAGACCGTGGACGCCACCACCTCTTGCACCGAACGCACCACGCCATACGGGGAATAGATGGTGCAGGCGTGGTCGTAGGTCTCGTAGATGCGGCCCACCGCGCGGTCAACCCAGATCTCTTCGGTGATGCGGACGATGAAGTCGACGATGTCGGCATAGCCGGCATCGAACCCCGCCATCGGCTGAAGGCGTTCGGGCTTGGCCGAGCGCAAGGCCAGCGCCGGCACCTGGCGGATACGCGTGATGCGCGGCCGCGCAGCAAGCTGGAATGGCAGATCACGGTCCGGATTCATGGTCACGATTTTGACTGGCGTTGCATGCGTATGCATAAGGGAATTCACTAGTTTCTTGTTGACAAGAAAGTGGCCCATGCTTCAGGTTTGCATGCGGATGCATTCACTCTTTTTGCTTCATTCAAAAGGCTTGACCATGAAACGGATCCGCACCACCCACGTCGGCAGCCTGCCGCGCAGCCAGAGCGTGGTCGACCTGATCTTTGCCCGTGAAAAGGGCGAAGCGGTCGATGAAGCCACCTTCGATGCCGTGATGGCGCAGGCTGTCGACGACT
The DNA here is from genome assembly GCA_038316815.1 of Burkholderiales bacterium. Classification (GTDB taxonomy): domain Bacteria; phylum Pseudomonadota; class Gammaproteobacteria; order Burkholderiales; family Burkholderiaceae_C; genus Rubrivivax. The sequence continues at coordinate 5,417 of JBBQAW010000103.1, read as the reverse complement.
GCGTGGCGCGCCAAGTGGCAGCCGGGGTGGACATCGTCAGCGACGGCGAGATGAGCAAGATCAGCTACGCCACCTACATCAAGGACCGCTTCACCGGCTTCGATGGCGACAGCCCACGGCGCACACCGGCTGACCTGACCGACTTTCCGGGTTTCATGAACCGGGCCAGCAGCAGCGGCGGCACGCCCAATTACCGCCGGCCTTGCTGCATAGGGCCGATCGGCGTGAAGACGCTGGAGCCGCTGCACAAGGACATTGCGCATGTCAAAGCCGCAGCCGCCCGGCACGGCGCCGAAGACGTCTTCATGAACTCGGCCTCGCCGGGGGTGGTGGCGCTGTTTCAACCGAACCAGCACTACGCCGACGACGACGCCTACCTCGAAGCGCTGGCACTGGCGCTGCGCCACGAATACCACGCCATCGTCGATGCGGGGCTGATCCTGCAACTGGATTCGCCCGACCTGGGCCTGGGCCGGCACATGATGTTCAAAGAGCTTGATGACGCCGCCTACCTGGCGCGCATCGAGAAGCATGTTGAAGCGCTGAACTTCGCACTGGTCGCATTGCCTGCCGACCGTATCCGCATGCATGTGTGCTGGGGCAATTACGAGGGTCCGCACCACAAGGATGTGCCGCTCGCCACGATCCTGCCGACGGTGCTGAAGGCCAAGCCGCAAGGCCTGCTTTTCGAGACCGCCAATCCGCGTCACGGGCATGAGTGGGAAACCATTCATGAGATGCGCGCACAGGTTCCGCAGGACAAGGTGCTGATTCCTGGCGTGCTCGACACCACCACCAACTTCATCGAGCACCCCCGCCTGGTGGCGCAACGGCTGCAACGCTTTATCGACATCGTGGGCGCAGAGCGCGTACAGGCCGGCAGCGACTGTGGCTTCGGTACCTTTGCGGGCTTTGGAGCCGTTGATGAGGACATCGTCTATGCCAAGCTCGCCGCCATGGCCGAAGGCGCGGCAATGCTGGCTGGCGGCCGGGCTTCTACTTGAAGTCACTGGTTCGCTGCGTCATCTGGCGGCTGCCGCCTCAAGTTGCGATTTTGACCTTCACCAACCTGGAGAACACCCCATGACCTTCAAGACCCTGACAGCCGTTGTGACTGTCGCCGCGCTGCTGAGCGCGACCAGCGGCGTGCTGGCCCAGGAGGCGCCGTCTGCCTGGCCGAGCAAGCCGATCAGGTACGTCGTCCCCTTTTCGCCCGGCGGCGTGTCTGACAACGTCGCGCGGCTGGTGGCACAGCACCTGAAGGACCGGCTGAACCAGACGGTGATTGTCGAGAACAAGCCGGGCGTGTCTGGCATCGTCGGCACGCGTGCCGTCGCGCGCGCCGACCCGGACGGCTACACCATCATGGGCGGCACCATCACCACGCACGCCGTCAATCCCTTCTTCTCTAAAACCCTGGGTTACGAGCCAGTCAAGGATTTCGCCCCAGTGAGCCTGATCGGCACCGTCAGCAACGTGCTGGTCGTGGCGCAAGGCAGCCGTTTCAATTCGGTGCAGCAGATCATTGATGAACTCAAGGCCAAGCCCGACAGCCTGACCTATGGCACCGCAGGCGCGGGCACGTCACAACATCTGTCGGGCCAGTTGTTTCAAAGCATCACCGGCACGAAGCTGCGGCAGATCAGCTACAAGGGCGGCTCGCAGGCCATGATCGACCTCGTCGGTGGGCAGATCGACATGGTCTTCGAGACCGTGGCCGCTGCGCGTCCCATGATTGACGGCCAGCGCGTGAGGACGCTGGGCGTGACGGCGAAAGGGCCCATCAGCAGCCTGCCGGGTGTGGCACCGCTGGCCGAACTGGGAGTACCGGGCTTTGAGATGCAGTCCTGGCAAGGCGTGTTTGCGCCAGCGGGAACCCCGCCACTTATCGTGGACCGCCTGGCCCGCGAGATCGCAGCAGTGGTCGCGATGCCCGAGGTCCAGCAGCGGCTGCGTGCCATGGGCGTCGAACCCGAGGTCCGTGCGCCAGAGGCCTTTGCCGAATTCCAGCGCGCCGAGATGACCAAGTGGGGCAAGGTCATCAAGGACGCAGGCATCCAAGCCGAATGAAGTCAAGCCGAGATACGAAATGACAAAAACCGAATCCAGCCCCGTACGCCGCCGCAGTGCCTTAGGTGCTGCGGCCATGGCCACGCTTTTGTGGTGCACCGGCGCCTTGTCTCAGACACCCGCCCCCGCAAACGCGCCCCCCAGCGGCTACCCGAAGGCGGGGCGAGTGGCCATCGTCGTGCCCTTCGCGCCGGGCGGTGCGACCGACATCATCGCCAGGCTGCTGGCCGACGAACTGGGCAGACGCTGGGGCGTTGCCGTGGTGGTCGACAACAGGGCCGGCGCCGGGGGTGGTATCGGCACCGAATTCGTGGCCAGGGCCGCGCCCGATGGCTACACGCTGCTGCTGGGCACACAAACCGCATTGGCGGTCAACCCCAGCTTGCTGAAGAAGCTTGGCTACAACGTCGAGAAGGACTTCGCGCCCATCACCCTGTTGGCGCAGACACCGCTGGTTCTGCTGGCCAGCACCAAGTCGGGTGCCAACAACGTGCAGGAGTTGGTGGCCAAGATCAAAGCCAGCCCGGACGCGGTTTCGTACGGTACCAGCGGCATCGGCACGTCGCAGCACCTGACGGCCTTGATGATGCTGAGCCAGCTTGGGGCCACCGCCGTGCACGTGCCCTACAAAGGCAGCAGCCAGTCGTTGATGGACCTGGCCGGCAACCGCATCGACATGCAGTTCGACAACATGGCCACCGCCCTGGCCTTTGCGAAGAACGGGCAGGCCAAAGCGCTGGCGGTGACCACGGCCGCACGCTCGCCACTGGCACCCGAGCTGCCGACCTTGAGCGAAGCCGGCCTGCCCGGCTTCGAAGCGGTGACGTGGCTTGGCCTGCTGGCCCCAGCGGGCACGCCCACGCCGGTGGTCTCGTTCCTGAACACCGAAGTGGTGGCCGTCCTGAACGACCCGGAAGTGGCCAAACGCCTGGCCGCGCAAGGCTTCACGCCCAAGCCCATGGGCCAGGAAGCTTTCGCGCTCTTCATCCAGACCGAGACGGCGAAGTTCGCGCAGCTGATCAAGAGCAACAAGCTGGTGGTGGAGTAGGCCATGGCCACCGACACCATCCGCCATCCGCTGGACGACCGCTTGCCGGCCCTGCTGCGCAGCGGCCGGCCGGTACGCGGCATCTTCAACGGCCTGCCGTGCGCAGGCATTGTCGAGATGTGCGCCTATGCGGGCTTTGACTGCATCGTGATCGACAACGAGCACGGCGCAGCCGACCTGGAGACGACCGAGCACATGCTGCGCGCGGCCCGGGCCAGCGGCATCACGCCCATCGTGCGCTGTTTTGAGGCCGATATCGCACGCGTTCTCGACATGGGCGCCAGCGGCGTGCAGATTCCGATGGTCGACACCGCCGAGCAGGCGCGCGCCCTGGTGCAGCGTGTTCGCTACCCGATGCTGGGCCAGCGCGGCAGCGCGTTCAGCACGCGTGCAGCAGGCTATGGTGCCTTCGGCGGTGCGGCGCACACCCAGCGCAGCAACGACGGCATCGCCTTGATCGTGATGCTCGAAACACCGCTGGCTGTGGCCAATGCGGCGGCGATCGCCGCCGTCGATGGTGTGGATGCGCTGTTCGTCGGCCCCAACGATTTGTCGCACACCATGGGCCATGGCAGCGATTGGGCCTGCGCGCCGGTGCAGGCCGCCATTGAATCAGCGATCCGTGCAGCGGTTGCCGCAGGCAAGTGCGCAGGCACTCTGGCCCTGACGCCGCAGGACGCATCCAAGGTCGCCGGTTGGGGGGGCAACTACTTGCTGAACGTCACCACCAGCCTCTTCACCAAAGCACTCAGGGACGCAGCACTGCACGGCGGACACGGGGCTGCTGGACTCGAGTACTGACTAACCGGACGAGCCGACGACCGCCTGCTACTGATTGCCGGGCGGGCGCAGCGGGTGCCGATGCGATGACCGGTGATCACTGCTGGAGCTCGTCCCGCATATCGCTGAACTCTCGGACGACCGCTTCGAGGCCCAACTCCACCATCGGATTGGCTTTTTGGGTCGACGGCAGCCAGCTGCTTCGCCGATCCGCAGGCCCTATTGCTATCTTTCGACCTGGACGGCCAGCAAGCCGACAGTCGGGGATATGCGGGATCGGCCAGAAGCGGTGCTACCTGCCGCTGAGCCGGGGGCACTGGAACGGACCTCGACCTCAGTTGCGCCAAGCTTCCCCAACAGCCAATCCACAGCCAAGGAAATGTAGATCTCAACTTCTCCCCCCGGCACAGGCTTGACACCCACCACCAGGCGCTCTGTCGAGTCACCTTGAATCATCGCGAAGAAGACAATCACCAAACGACGTAGCTGTGATTCCTCGTGCGGTCCGATGGCGACCCGCTTGAGAAGCGAGTTGACCGTAGTCGGAATCGTGCCCGCATGCGAAGTAGGTCTCGGCCACCTCTGGGTTCCGAATGCCCTCGGCGGTCGCGATCCGCTGCAACCTATGCCACGCTGCACACCCCCGTGGGCGCGTTGACGGTGCGCGTGCCCGGCGCGCTGCAGGCGTCGGTGGGGCAGGCGGTGGGCTTGCGCTGGTTGCTTGAGCAGGCGCACCTCTTCTACGCGCAAAGCGGGTTGCGCTTGGCGCTTAGCAGGCCTCGATCTCGCAAGCGCCGACGCCATGTCGGCGCGTTGGGCGTCGTCGCTCAGTTGCCTCTGCGCTTGCCCACCAGCAGCATCAGGCCCAGAGCCAGCAAGCTAAGCGACGCGGCACCCGGCTCGGGCACGGCTTGCCTGGCCGCAAGGCCCAGGTCATCCACTGCAGCGTAGCGGAAGCTGCCGTCAGTGGGCTGCAGGGCCACCAGGCTGAAGCTGTTGAAGCTGCCATTGGAGATGAAGCCCAGGAAGCTCGGCGCAATGCCGCTGGTCAGGCTGTAATTGAAGTCGCCGTCCTGATCGAACAAGACCAGATTCAAAGTGCCAGCCAGCAGACTGCCAAACTCGTCGCTGCTGAAGAACTGGCCGCTGATGCCGCGCACGCTCTGGCTGAACTGGTCGAACACCATGCTGGCGGTCGAGAAGTTGCTGCTCAGCGCGGTGTTGCCGCCCGGGGCGATGGGAAAGAAGTCTTCGGCGCCCAGATCGGGCACCAGCGGTACGGCGCGCGCCGTGTAGCCGGTGCCGCCAGCCAACCGGGCCAGTGGGCCGGCCAGAGCGGCGTCCGGCGTCAGGTCACTGAAGTTGTCGCTTGTCACGCTGGTGCCAAGAGCCGCCTCATAGGCGGCCTGATCGGTAAAGACCACCACGGCAGCCGCCGCGGGCACGGCCGTACCCAGGACAGCAGCGGCGAGACCCAGAACGCGGGCGAGAGATTTGAGGCTTGAGTTCATGATGGATG
>JBBQAW010000102.1:0-11845 GCA_038316815.1 Burkholderiales bacterium | reverse complement strand
GCGCGCCCGCTCAGAACCAAGTGCGGCTCGCAGCCGGCGGCCAGGGCGGCCTGCAGGTCGCGCAGGGTATCGCCCACCATCGGCACCGGGCCCAGGTCGATACCGTAACGCCGGCCGATGTCCAGCAGCAGGCCGGGCTGGGGCTTGCGGCAGTTGCAGCCTTCTTCGGGCGTGTGCGGGCAGAAGAAGACGGCGTCCAGGCGCCCGCCTTCGGCCTGCAGCAGGGTGTTCATGCGCGCATGCACGGCGTTGACGGCACTCATGTCGATCATTCCGCGGCCAATGCCGCTTTGGTTGGTCGCCACCACCACATGCCAGCCAGCATGGTTCAGCCGCGCCACGGCTTCCAGCGCGCCGGGGATGGGCACCCATTCATCGGGCGCGGTGACATGCCCTTCACGGAACTGGTTGAGCACGCCGTCGCGGCCCAGGATGACGAGTTTGGTGTGTTGCATCAGGGTCTCAACGGTCCGGCGCCGGGACGGCCCAAGCCGGACCCAGCCCCCTCGGGGGGCGGCGAAGGCGCGCGGCGGCAAGCCTGGGGGCATGGTCCGGCGCCGGGCCGCCCCAAGGCGGACCCAGCCCCCCCGGGGGGCGGCGAAGGCGCGCAGCGACAAGCCTGGGGGCACGGTCCGGCGCCGGGCCGCCCCAAGGCCGGACCTGGACCCATCGGGGGGCGGCGAAGGCGCGCAGCGACAAGCCTTGAGGCCATCAGTTCGCCAGGCGTGACAGGTCGGCCACGCGGTTCATCGCGGCATGCAGCCGCGCCAGCAGGGCCAGGCGGTTGCGGCGCAGGTCGGGGTCGTCGGCATTGACCATCACGGACTCGAAGAAGGCGTCCACGGGCTCCTTCAAAGCCGCCAAAGCCTGCAGCGAAGCGGTGTAGTCACCCCGCTCAAAGGCGGCATCGGCCAGCGGCGCGGTCGCGGCCAGCGCCGCGGCCAATGCGGCTTCGGCTGGTTCGACCAGACGGGCCGTGTCCACCGCGCCGGGGGCAGCGTCTTCGGCCTTTTTCAGGATGTTGCCAACGCGCTTGTTGGCGGCTGCCAGGGCAGCCGATTCGGGCAAGGCGGCGAAGGCGCGCACTGCGGCCAAGCGGCGTGGGATGTCGCCCCAACGCGGCGGGCGCAGGGCGACGACGGCGTCCACTTCCTGCGCGCTGCTGCCCTGTTCGCGCAGGCTGCCGACCAGGCGGTCATACAGGAAGGTGGACAGTTCGGCCGCCACCGTCGGCGCAGTGGCCGGAAACTGCGCCAGCGCTGCCTTGATCAGGCCCGGCACCGACAAAGGCAGGTCGCGTTCGATCAGCATGCGGATCACGCCCAGGGCATGGCGGCGCAGCGCAAACGGGTCTTTGTCGCCGGTGGGCAACTGGCCGATGCTGAACAGGCCGGCCAGCGTTTCCAGTTTGTCGGCCAGGGCCACGGCGACGCCGGCGCTGCCGCGCGGCAGTTCATCGCCGGCAAAGCGCGGGCGGTAGTGGTCTTCCACGGCCAGGGCCACAGCCTCGGCCTCGCCGTCGTGGCGGGCGTAGTAGCCACCCATCACGCCTTGCAGTTCGGGGAATTCGCCCACCATGTCGGTCAGCAGGTCAACTTTCGCCAGCAGGGCTGCACGGTCGGCCAGGGCCGCCAGTTCGGCACCGCCCAGTTGCTGGCCGATGCTGCGCGCCAGCCCACGCACCCGCTCCATGCGTTCGCCCTGGCTGCCCAGCTTGCCGTGGTAGACCACGCGGTCCAGCAGGGGCACGCGGCTCTCCAGGCTGCGCTTGCGGTCCTGGTCGAAGAAGAACTTGGCGTCGGCCAGGCGCGGGCGCACGACGCGTTCGTTGCCCTGAATGACGCGGCTGGGGTCGGCCGGGCTGATGTTGCTGACGATGAGGAAGCGGTTCGTCAACTTGCCCTCATGTCCGGGAGAAGCATCGAGCAGCGGAAAGTACTTCTGGTTCGCCTTCATCGTCAGGATCAGGCATTCCTGCGGCACAGCCAGAAATTCTTCTTCGAAACGACACAGCAGCACGTTCGGGCGCTCGACCAGGGCCGTCACTTCGTCCAGCAGCGCGTTGTCGTCGATGGCCACCAGGCCTTCGCGCTGCGCCGCGGCCGTCAACTGGCGCAACAACTCAGCGCGGCGTTCGGCAAAGCTGGCGATGACGGCGCCTTCGTCGCGAAGTTGTGTGGCGTAGCTGTCGGCGTCCCGGATCTCGATCGTCGGTACCGCCGCCTCGAAGCGATGCCCGTGCGTGCTGCGGCCCGACTGCAAGCCCAAGGCCTGCACCGGCACCACCTGGCTGCCATGCAGGGCCACCAGTCCATGCGCAGGGCGCACGAAGTTCACGCTCGTCCAGCCATCCGCCAACTGGTACTGCATGACTTTCGGAATGGGCAGCTTGGCCAGCGTCTCGAGCAAGGCCTTTTGCAGACCTTCGGCCAGTGTGGCGCCGGGCACCGTGCTGTCCAGAAACAGCGCCTCGGCCTTGCCGTCCAGCGCACGCTTGAGATGCGGCACGGCGCTGGCGTCAGCCCCCAGGGCGGCCAGCTTCTTCAGCAGCGCAGGCGTGGGCGCGCCGCTGGCGTCCAGGCCCACGGCCACGGGCATGAGCTTGCTCTGCATGGCCTTGTCGGCGGCGCGATCGGCGACATCCGTCACGTGTACCGCCAGGCGGCGCGGCGAGGCAAAGGCCACGACCGTGGCGTCTTCAGCCGCCAGACCCTGGGCCTTCAGGCTGCTGGCCAAGCCGCTTGCAAACGCCTGACCCAGCTTGTTCAGGGCCTTGGGCGGGAGTTCTTCGACGAACAGTTCAAGCAATAAAGGAAGTGACGGTGATGAAGGGGCGCGCGTCATGTTCAGGCGGCCTTCTTCGCCAGCTGGGCCGCAACCTCGTCGGCCCAGGCCCGCGGTGCCATCGGGAAACCCAGCCGCGCCCTGCTGTCCAGGTAGCTGGCCGCCACGCTGCGCGCCAGGTTGCGGATACGCCCAATGTAGGCCGCCCGCTCGGTCACGCTGATGGCGCCGCGCGCGTCCAGCAGGTTGAAGCTGTGCGCGGCCTTCAGCACCTGTTCGTAGGCCGGCAGGGCCAGTTGTTGCGTCATCAGGACCTGCGCCTGCTTCTCATGCGCGGTGAAGGCGGCAAGCAGAAAGTCGACATCGCTGTGCTCGAAGTTGTAGGTGCTCTGCTCGACCTCGTTCTGGTGATAAACATCGCGATAGAGCAGCTTGCCCCCAGGCTTGTCGCTGCGCGATTCGCCACCCCCCGCGGGCGCTGCGCCGACTTGGGGGCGGCCCTGCACCGGCGCGCTGTCGGTCCAGACCAGGTCATAGACGTTCTCCACGCCTTGCAGGTACATGGCCAGACGTTCCAGGCCGTAGGTGATCTCGCCCGTGATGGGCTTGCAGTCGATGCCGCCCACCTGCTGGAAGTAAGTGAACTGGGTCACTTCCATGCCGTTCAGCCACACCTCCCAGCCCAGGCCCCAGGCGCCCAGCGTCGGGTTCTCCCAGTCGTCTTCGACGAAGCGTACGTCGTTGGCCTTCAGGTCGAAACCCAGGGCTTCCAGGCTGCCCAGGTAAAGCTCAAGAATGTCGGCCGGTGCAGGCTTGAGCACCACCTGGTACTGGTAGTAATGCTGCAGGCGGTTCGGGTTGTTGCCATAGCGGCCGTCCTTGGGGCGGCGGCTGGGTTGCACGTACGCGGCCTTCCAGGGTTCGGGGCCCAGGGCGCGCAAGAAGGTGGCGGTGTGGCTGGTGCCGGCGCCCACTTCCATGTCGTAGGGCTGCAGCAAGGCGCAGCCCTGGGCGTCCCAGTAGGACTGCAAATTCAGGATGATCTGCTGGAAGGTGAGCATGGACTGGAGGGGGGGTCTGGAACGCGGTGGACCCATGATTTTATGGGGCCGCGCCTGGCGGCAGCCCGGCATTTCTGGCTACACCCGGGCGCACGGCTCGGCGCGACATACCCAGGATGAGCAGCACCGCCAACACCACCAGTGGCCACAGGCCCAGGCGCGACACCCAGTAGGCGTAGACGGTGCCGCCGGTTCGCCCTTCAACACTGGCCGTCAGCACGCCCTGGGTGGCTGGCGGCAATTCGGCTTGCACCTGGCCACGGTGGTTGATGACGGCCGTGGCCCCGGTGTTGGTGGCCCGGATGACGGGGCGCTGCAACTCCAGCGCGCGCAGGCGCGAGATGTTGCGGTGCTGGTCCACGGCCTCGGTGTTGCCGAACCAGGCGATGTTGCTGATGTTGGCCAGCACGGTGGGCGCAGTGTCGGGCTGCCGAAAGCGCAGCGCCAGTTCTTCGCCGAAAAGGTCTTCGTAGCAGATGTGCGGTGCCACGCGCTGGGTACCCACAATGAAGGAAGGCGCCACCAGCACGCCGCGGTTGAAGTCGCCCAGGGGGATGTTCATCATCTCGGTGAACCAGCGAAAGCCTTTCGGGATGAATTCTCCGAAAGGCACCAAGTGGTGCTTGTCGTAGCGGTAGTCGCTGCCCGCTGCCGACAGCCCCACGACTGAATTGGTGTAACCCTTCTCGTAGTCGCCCAGGGGCACGCCCACCAGCGCGGCGCGCCCGGGGCCGGCGAAATGCGCCACCAGGCCTTCCCAGTACTGCGGCGCGGCATCGGCCAGCTGGTACGGCAACAGGGGCACGGCGGTTTCTGGCGTCACCACCAGGTCGGCTTGGGCTGCCAGCAGTTCCTGGGCCACCCACGCCAGCGTGGCCGGCAGGCTTTCAGCGCTGAACTTCTCGTCTTGCTGGACGTTGGGCTGCAGCAGGGCCACGCGCATCGAACCCGTGCTGGCAGTGAAGTTCCAGGGGCCCAGCAAGCCGGGCAGAGTGAGCAGGGCGGCCAGGCCGGCCACCACTGCAAAGCGTTTGCCCAGACTTGCGCGCGGGCGCGCACCTACGCGCAGACCCAAGCGCTCATCTGGGCGCTCATGCAGGCGTTGCCCATGGCGCTCACCCGGGCGAACATGGCTAGCGCCCGCCAGCAGCGCCGCGGCCCAGGCGGTGACCGCGCCCATGCCGTAAACACCCACCCAGGGCGCCAGCAAGGCCAGCGGCGCGTCGACCTGCGAATACCCCAGCGCCACCCAGGGGAACCCGGTGAACAGAATGCCACGCGCCCATTCGGCCAGCACAAAGAACGACGCGAAAAGCAGCGCGTCGCCCCACAGCGTGACGCGGCGCAAGCGGGCGTAAAGCGCCGCTGCCAGCCCCATGTAGAGCGACAGTGCCGCTGCCAGGGCCAGCACGGCCAGAGCCGCCAGTGGCGCCAGCAGGCCGCCGTAACGGTGCATGCTGATGAACAGCCACCACACCCCGGCCACCAGCCAGCCGGTGCCGTAGCACCAGCCCCACAGGCCGGCCAGAAAGGGCGACGCACCGTTCAAGCGCCATACCAGCGCGGCCAGGGTCAGCACCGGCAGCCACCAGGCCCAGGTGTGGGTGTAGGCCAGGGTCTGCAGCGCGCCCAGCCCAGCCAGAGCCAGGCCTTCGAGCAGGCGCCGGCCGGCGGGGGCGCGCGCGATCAATCGCGGTCGCCGCCGTCGGCCGTGATCGGACTGGCGGGGCTGTTGGGGCTGTCGGGACTGCGAGCGACGCGGAACCAGCGCACCGCGCCGCCGCGGGTCAGCATCACGGCAAAACGCAGCCCGCCCACGTCAACGCTCTCGCCGCGCCGTGGCACGTGCCCCAGTTCATGCGCGATAAGGCCGCCAATGGTGTCGAAGTCCTGCACCGGCAAGCTGGTGCCGAAGGCGTGGTTGACGGCGTCGATGCCCACGTCACCGGCCACGCGGTGCGTGCTGTCGGCCAGGGTGTAGATGCCGCTTTCTTCCGCACGGTCGTCGAATTCGTCTTCGATCTCGCCGACGATTTCTTCCAGCACATCTTCGATCGTGATCAGCCCGGCGGTGTTGCCGAACTCGTCGATGACGATGGCCAGGTGGTTGCGGTTGCTGCGGAAGTCGCGCAGCAGATCGTTCAGGCGCTTGCTTTCGGGCACGAAGACCGCCGGGCGCAGCAAGGTGCGCAGGTTCAGTTCCGGCGCGCGTTGCAGCTTCAGCAGGTCTTTGGCCATCAGGATGCCGATGACGTTGTCGCGTTCAAGCTCGAACACCGGAAAACGCGAATGCGCGGTGCTGATGACCAGGGCCAGCAATTTGTCGTAGTCGGCCCCGATGTCCAGCAGGTCCATGCGCGGGGCGGCCACCATCACGTCACCGGCCGTCATGTCGGCCATGCGCAACACGCCTTCCAGCATCTGGCGGCTTTCGGGCTCGATCAGTTCGCGCTGTTCGGCGTCGGCCAGCGTCTTGATCAGTTCGGCCTTGCTGTCCGGGCCGGGCGAAACGAATTCCACCAGGCGTTCGAAGAGCGTGCGGCGATCGGGTGTGTCAAGCCTGTCCGGCCGGTCAGGGCGGTCAGCGCGTTCGGTGCGGCCGACACGCGAGACGGACGACGGGCTACGGGCAGGCCGGGAAGTGGGGGGTTCAGACACGAGGGGTGTCGGCAGTCGAGGTCCGGTGGAGAATAACTTACCTGCAGCAGCAGCTACTGCGACGCAGCCGGCCGCCGCCGCAGGCACAATGCGCGCCCGCCATGCCCAACGCCTTCACCCCGCCCCCTCTGCGCAGCCTGGCCTTGCCGGTCGCAGCCATGGCCGCTGTCATCGTGCTGTCGAACGTGCTCGTGCAGTACGAGATCAATGCCTGGCTGACGTGGGGCGCCTTCAGCTACCCGCTGGTCTTCCTGGTCAGCGACTTGAGCAACCGCGCCCTGGGCCCGCAGGTGGCGCGGCGCGTGGCCTGGGTGGGTTTTGCGGTGGCAGTGGCGGTGTCCCTGGTGCTGGCACCCTGGCGCATTGCCGTGGCGTCGGGCGCAGCCTTCCTGCTGGCGCAGCTGATGGACGTGGCGGTCTTCAACCGCTGGCGCCGCGCCACTTGGTGGAAGGCGCCGCTGATCGGCAGCCTGGTGGCCAGCACAGTAGATACGGGCGTGTTTTTCTTCCTGGCGTTTGCGGGCAGCGACGTGAACTGGCTGCAGCTGGCCGCCGGCGACCTGGCTGTCAAAGCCGTGATGGCCGTGCTGCTGCTGGCGCCTTACCGTGCCCTGCTGCCGCACTTGCAAACCTGGGCCGCGCCCCCACATACCGCCACTTCCTGACGGGTTCTTCCAATTTTCCCGTTGAACACGAAAGCAGCCCCCATGTCGCAAGGCCTCATTCCCGCCACCATCCTGACCGGCTTCCTGGGCTCGGGCAAGACGACGTTGCTCAAACGCGTGTTGAGCGAAGCGCACGGCCAGAAGATTGCCGTGATCGAGAACGAGTTCGGTGAAGAAAACATCGACAACGAAATTCTCGTGGCCGACACGAACGAGCAGGTCATCCAGATGAGCAACGGCTGCGTCTGCTGCACGATCCGCGAAGACCTGCGCAGCACCCTGGCCGACCTGGCGGAGAAAAGGCGCAAGGGCGAACTCGTGTTCGACCGCGTGGTGATCGAAACCACCGGCCTGGCCGACCCGGGACCGGTGGCCCAGACTTTTTTCATGGACGACGAGATTGCCGAGAGTTACCTGCTCGACAGCATCCTGACGCTGGTGGATGCCAAGCACGCCGACGAGCAGCTGAACACGCGCCAGGAAGCGCGCCGGCAAATCGGCTTCGCCGACCAGATCTTCATCAGCAAGACCGACCTGGTGGATACCGCCAGCGTGAACGCGCTGATGCACCGCATCAAGCACATGAACCCGCGCGCCCCGCAACAGGCCGTGCACTTCGGCGAGGTGCCGATTGCCCAGGTCTTCGACCTGAAGGGCTTCAACCTCAACGCCAAGCTCGATATCGACCCGGACTTTCTGAAGGCCGACGCACACCATGATCATGCCCATGACCACACCCATGGCCACGAAGACCATAAAGGTCATAACCACGGGCCGGACGAGGCCTGTGATCAACCCGACCCGAACCCCGGCCTGCACCACCACGCCTACGACGACGACGTGAAGTCTTTCGTCTTCCGCAGCGCGCGGGCCTTCAACCCGGCCAAGCTGGAAGACTTTCTGGGCGCCATCGTGCAGGTCTACGGCCCCAAGATGCTGCGCTACAAGGGTGTGCTGCACATGAAGGGCAGCGACCGCAAGGTCATCTTCCAGGGCGTGCACCAGTTGATGGGCAGTGACCTGGGCCCGAAGTGGGCGCCTGGCGAAGCCAAAGGCAGCAAGATGGTCTTCATCGGCATCGACCTGCCGCGCGAAGTCTTGCTGCAAGGCTTGGAGCAATGCCTCGTGTGACCGGTTTGCCACGGCACACGCTTCAAGCCACGCGCCGTGCTTCCCCGTGGCTACAATCCGCGCGCCTGGAAGGTCTGCGGGCCAACCGCCCCAGACCCCATGGGGGCCATCCGCCCACCGGCGGCCCTTTGTGCCCCTGAGCCATTCCCCAGGCGAGGAGAAAAACTTGACGAAGACAGCTGCAAAAACGCCTTCCACGGGCAAACCCGTCGACAAAGCAGCCGCGGCGCCTGCCGCTGTGAAGGCCGCCGCTGGGGCTGCCGCCTTGGCCGCCCCGGCAACCCCGGCGGTCCCGGCCACCAAAGCCGTCACCAAACCGGTCACTGGCAAGAGCGGCGGCAAGACCGGTGGCAAGGCGTCGAGCAAGGCACAGCCCAAGCCCGAAACACCCGCCCAGGTGCCGTCCACCGCCTTGTCCGGCGGCGGCAACCGATTCACTGACCGCTTCGCGCCTTCCCCGCCGTCGAAGCAGCCCGACCCCATCGAAGTGCAGAAGAGCCTCTACAAAGCCGATCCGAAACTCGTCAATGCCTGGAAAACCAAGGCCGGCCGCGATTTGAGCGAAGCCGAGCTGATGGCCATGCCCGACGGCGAGTACATGAATGACAAGCAACTGGACTTCTTCCGCGCCCGCTTGCAGATTCAGAAAGACGAGTTGTTGGCCAACGCCGGCGAGACCACAGAACACCTGCGCGAAGACACCAGCATCGTGCCCGACCCGGCAGACCGCGCCACGATCGAAGAAGAACATGCCCTCGAACTGCGCACGCGCGACCGCGAACGCAAGCTGCTGAAGAAGGTGGCGCAGTCTTTGACGCGCATCGACAGCGGCGAGTACGGCTTTTGCGACGAGACGGGTGAGCCCATCGGCATCGCCCGGCTGCTGGCCCGGTCCACGGCCACGCTGTCGCTGGAAGCGCAGCAGCGGCGCGAGATGAAACAGAAAATGTTCGGCGACTAGGCGCACAGCCCCGGATTGCGCCGAAATGGCCGACAACGAAAGCTTCTTCCGCAAAGTCGTGCGGTTCGTGGCCAACCCGGCCACCGACTGGACCGAGCTCAATTCCAAGCAGGAAGATACGCGCGAACTCGAGCTCGAGAAGTCCGAGCTCAAGGCCATGATCGAACGCAAGCGCCGCAACGACTTCGTGCGCAAGCGCGAATTCGACACGTTGCGCCGGGTGCGCCGCGAAGGCCTGTCGCCAGAACAACTGGCGGCGCTGGGCGGGTCATCCAGGCTGGACGATTCCGAAGCCCGCCTGCCTGACCCCAACGCCGGCCGCCCCGACCAGGGCGTGAAAGCCAAGATCGACGAAATCGAGCAGCAGATGGTGGGCGAAGGGGGCTTTCGCAGCACCAGCCGCCGCGGCCTGCTGGGCAACAACACGGTGGCTGGCGCACTGGCCCGCCTGGCTGGTGCGCAGCCGCGGCCAGCGGCCCGCGATTCAGGCCCCGGCCTGCTGCGCAGCAGCGACTCACGCCTGCAGCCGCCGCCCCGCCCGGGCAGCGACTTTGCGCCACCCGCAGGGCCCACCTCGCAGCGCGGGGGGCCGATGGACGATGAGGGCGATGTGCTGCCCTCATTGCCGCCGCTGGGCATGCCTGGCAGCTCAGGGGTTCGCGACAACGGTTTCAATGCACCGCGCGCGGCAGCGCCGGCACCCGTGCAGATGGGCACGGGCCTGCCGCCGCTGACGCCGCTGACCCCGCCGCCAGCGCCCACCCCGCAACTGGAAGCGCAAACACAAGCAGCGGCAAATACGGCAACGCAACCGCAGCCGCTGGAACGTACGACCGAGAACCCCGCCCTGGCGCTGGAAATCAGCGAAGTGGTTCACGACCCTGAACTGGACGAAGCCGTCATCGCCTTCGCCAATGCCGACTTCACGCAGTGCGAAAACGCGCTGCAGCAGTTGACCGGTGTGGGCGGCATGCGTGCCCAGCATGCCGAAACCTGGCTGGTGCTGTTCGACCTGTACCGCGCCACCGGCCAGCAGCAACGCTTCGAGAGCCTGGCGCTGGAATACGCGCACCAGTTCGGCTGGTCGGCGCCGCAGTGGTATTCGCTACCCAAACTGGTGGCCGACGCCTTGGCAGATGAACCCCTGATCGCCACCCAAAGCAGCGCCGTGGGCTCTGGCGACGTCGGCTGGGTTTGCCCGGAGCAGCTGGACATCGAAGCCGTGGCCCGACTGCGGTCGCAAACGCTGCAGATGCCCTTGCCGTGGGTTTTCGACTGGTCGCAGCTGCAGCGCGTCGACCCCGAAGCCGCGATGCAGCTGTCGATGTTGTTCCGCCTGTGGGCGGGCCAGGTGCTGGAAATGCGCTGGGTGGCTGGCGACAAGCTTTTCCAGGCGCTGCAGGAAGCCGCCCCCACTGGCGTGCGCGACGCCGACCCCGCCTTCTGGCTGACACGCCTGGACGCCCTGCGCCTGGCCAACCGCGCTGACCAGTTCGACGAAGCTGCCATCGACTACTGCGTCACCTACGAGGTGTCTCCGCCTTCATGGGAACCCGCGCGCTGCAAGGTGCGCGTTGCCAGTGCCAACCCGAACACGCGCAACGCGCAGATGTCGATGGTCAGCGAGGTCTCGACCGGCTTTCTTGAGTCTGGTCTGCACGAAGCAGCCCCTGGCGCGACGGCGGCGGTGGAGATGGCGCAAGTCGAACTGTCCGGCCAGCTGGTGGGCGACATCGGCGCCACGCTGCGCAAGCTGGACAGCGGGCTGACCCATGCGCCCATCGTTCGCGTCAGCTGCTCACGGCTGATCCGCGTCGACTTCCTCGCTGCCGGCGACTTGCTGAACTGGGTACTGACCAAGCGCAATGAAAACCGCGCTGTGCACTTCGTCGACGCGCACCGCCTGCTGGCGCTGTTTTTCGGTGCCATGGGCATCAACGAACACGCGAAAGTGCAAGTCAGGAAAGTGTGAAGTTGAGCCCCCAGGCTTGTCGCTGCGCGCCTTCGCCTCCCCCCGCCGCCAGCTCGTGCAGCGGCCCGGTAAAGCCGGTTTCGCGCATGGCTTCGATTCAATCGCCACACTGAACCTTCATGGAAAACTATCACGGCACCACCATCGTGAGCGTGCGTCGCGGCCCTATCGTTGCCTTGGGCGGCGACGGGCAGGTGACTCTGGGCACCATCGTCGTCAAGGCCAGCGCGCGCAAGGTGCGCAAGCTCTACCGCGAACAGGTGCTGGCCGGCTTTGCTGGCGCCACGGCCGACGCCTTCACGCTGTTTGAACGCTTCGAGGCCAAACTTGAAAAGCACCAGGTGGCCCTGGTGCGCGCGGCCATCGAACTGACGCGCGACTGGCGCACCGACCGCGTGCTGCGCCGACTGGAAGCCATGCTGGCCGTGGCCGACCACAGTGCCAGCCTGATCATCACCGGCAACGGCGACGTGCTCGAGCCAGAGCAGGGCATCGTTGCCATCGGCAGCGGCGGCGCCTACGCGCAGGCCGCGGCCATGGCCCTGCTCAAGCACACCGAAATGACGCCGGAACAGATGGTCAAGCGTTCGCTGGAAATTGCCGGCGACATCTG
>JBBQAW010000101.1:0-11992 GCA_038316815.1 Burkholderiales bacterium | reverse complement strand
GGAATTCGGCGCCGGGGCCAAAGACATGGCAATGTGCGTCAACGCTGCCGGCGGGGAGCCGGAACTGCGGGCGGCTGGGGCCGGCATGCCAGTCCAGCCAGCCAGGGGTCTTGACAAAGTCCATTGCGCTTGCCTTGGTCTTCAGACGGCTGCTTCGTAGGGCATGCCGGCGTACTGTTCGGCCAACGAAGCCTGCGCGTGGGCCGACGCCTTCAGGTAGTCCAGCTCGCTTTCCTGCGCACGCTGGTCGAAGTCGGTGGCGTCGGGAAAGCGGTGCAGCAGCGTGGTCAGGTACCAGGAGGTGCGCACCGAACTCCAGACCCGACGCAGCGCCGTCACACTGTAGGCCTCGATCAACCGGGCCCCACCGCCGGCATAAAAGGCGGCCAATGCGCGGCACAGGTAGAACACGTCAGACACCGCAAGGTTCAGACCCTTGGCCCCCGTCGGCGGCACGATGTGCGCGGCGTCGCCACACAGGAACAGGCGGCCGTGCTGCATAGGTTCGGCGACAAAGCTGCGCAGCGGCGCGATCGACTTTTCGACGCTCGGCCCGGTCTGGATGGCACGCGCCATTTCGGGTGGGAAGCGCGCTGTCAACTCGGTCCAGAAGCGGTCGTCCGACCAGTCTTCGACCTTGTCGCCCAGCGCGACCTGGACGTAATAGCGGCTAAGCGTGGGGCCGCGCATCGAGGCCAATGCAAAACCGCGCGGGTGGTTGGCGTAGGTGATGTCGGGCAGCGGTGCGGTTCGCGACAGGATGCCCAGCCAGCCGAAGGGATACGACTTCTCGAACTCGCGCAGATAGCCAGCCGGAATGGCCTTGCGCGACACGCCGTGGAAACCGTCGCAGCCGGCGATGTAGTCGCAGTCCAGCCGGTGCCGTTCGCCACCGTGGGTGAACGACACCTGCGGCTGGTCGCTGGTGATGTCCGCCAACTTCACGTCGGTGGCCTCGGTCAGAACCAGGGCCTGGCGCCGGTCGGCAGCGGCGAACAGGTCCTCCTGAACCTGGGTCTGGCCATAGGCCATGAATCGCTTGCCCAGGTGCTTGTGGCAATCGATGAAGAAACTCTCGCGGCCGGCCCAGACGATCTGCACGCCGTCATGCGGGTGCCCCAAAGCGTCCATGCATTCGCCCAGGCCGTTGCTGCGCAGCACGTCCACGGTGGTCTGCTCCAGCACGCCGGCGCGGATGCGCGCCAGCACATGGTCCCGGCTATGCTTTTCCAGCACCACGCTGGCCACGCCCTGGCGGTGCAGCATCTCGGACAGCAGCAGGCCGGCCGGGCCGGCGCCGATGATCGCGACTTGGGTCTTCACGTCGCGGGCCCCGTTTTTGCGCTGGCCAGGATTCGGTCGGCTTCGCAGCGCCAGTCGCCACTGCGGGCAAACCCCGGCTCGCCGCGGACGCCAAAAATGCCGGTATCGGCTGCGTCGGCGACCCAGGCTTGGCGCTGGGCGGTGCCGCTGGCAGACCAGGGCGTGAGGCCGGCGTCGCGCACGGTCTGCGCCACTTCGAGCACCTCTTCACTGCGGCGGCGGCCGTGTTCGATCACGCGCTGGAACATGTAGGCGCCTTGTTTCTCCCAATCTATGCCGGGGAAGGTTTCGGCCAGCGAAGCAATCACGGCATCTTCCACACCGTAATGGCGTGCCGCCGTGAAGCTCTCGATGACCATCGCCTCCAGGCCCTTGATCATCACGCTTCGGCACATCTTGGTGGCGCTGGCCACGCCTAGCTGGTCGCTGGCCACCTTGGCGGCAAACCCCAGGCCTTGCAGAAGCGGCAACAAGGCCTGTGCGTCAGGCCCGCCCAGCAGCAAGGGCACCTTTATGCGGTAGGGCGCAATCGAGGTCATGACCGCGCCTTCGACAAAGCGTCCAAGGCCGGCGTTGATGTGCCCCGCAGCGCCGATCTTCGCGCCGGGCGATGCGGAGTTGAAGTCGAGAAAGAAAGCGTTGGCGGGCATGACGGCCGCACAGGCCTGCGCGACGGCCACGGCCTGGCTGGCGGTGACGACCGAGATCACCAGTTCCGCACCCTCCACGGCCAGGGCATGGCTGCGCACCACCGACACCCCGTGCTGCGCGGCATGGGCCCGCATGGCCTGACCCTCGGCCTCGTCCAGCTTCAGGTCGAAGACGGTCACCGCATGGCTCAGCGCCCGCAGGTCTTCGGCCAAGATGCGGCCAACCTCGCCGTAGCCGATCAGCGCGACGCGTGTGTCCATCAGTCGATGTAGCGCAGGCCGGCCTTGGCCAGCGGCTCGCGCATGTTGTACATGTCCAGCCCGAGCACGCCGGCGGCGAGCTTGGCGCGCTTGCCGGCCTCGTTGGCTTCGCGCGCGTTGGCCGCGGCCAGGGTGGCCACGGCCGCGGCGGCGGGCACCACCACCACGCCGTTGTCGTCGGCCACGATCACGTCGCCCGGGTGCACCAGCGCGCCGGCGCAGACCACCGGCACATTGACGGAACCCAACGTGGCCTTGATGGTGCCCTTGCTGCTGACGGCGCGGCTCCACACCGGGAAGCCCATGGCCTGCAGGTCGCGCACGTCGCGGCAACCGCCGTCGATGACCAGGCCGCGTGCGCCGCGCGCCTGGAACGACGTGGCGAGCAAGTCGCCAAAGAAACCGTCGCTGCACTCTGCCGTGACGGCGGCCACGACGATGTCGCCGGGCTGAATCTGCTCGGCCACGACATGCATCATCCAGTTGTCGCCTGGTTGCAGCAGCACGGTGACTGCCGTGCCCGACACGCGTGCGCCAGGGTAGATAGGCCGCATGTAGGGCCTGAGCAGCCCGACGCGGCCCTGCGCTTCATGCACCGTGGTGCTGCCGAAAGCGCCCAGGCCGTCGGCAGCGGTGCGCTCTGCGCGCTGGATGTTGCGGTAGACGACGCCCAGTTCGAACACGCTCACAACCCCCTGGCTTGCAAGGCGGCGTCCAGCCGCGGGTAGACGCGCCGTGCGTTGCCTTCATAGATCTGCTGCTTCTGCTGCGGTGTCAGCTGCGTACTGGCTTCGATGTAGCGCTTGGTGTCATCAAAGAAGAAGCCCGTCTCGGGGTCGATGCCGCGCACAGCGCCGATCATCTCGCTGGCAAACAGGATGTTGTCGACCGGAATCACCTTCGTCAGCAGGTCGATGCCCGGCTGGTGGTAGACGCAGGTGTCGAAGAAGATGTTGTTCAGCAGGTGGTCTTTCAGCAGCGGCTTCTTCAGTTCCTGCGCCAGGCCGCGAAAACGCCCCCAGTGGTAGGGCACGGCGCCGCCACCGTGGGGAATGACGAACTTCAGCGTCGGGAAGTCTTTGAAAAGGTCGCTGGTCAGGCACTGCATGAAGGCCGTCGTATCCGCGTTCAAGTAGTGCGCGCCCGTGGTGTGGAAGCAGGCATTGCAGCTGGTGCTGACGTGCACCATGGCCGGAATGCCGTACTCGACCATCTTCTCGTACAGGGGGTACCAATGCCGGTCGCTCAAAGGCGGGCTGGTCCAGTGGCCGCCGGAAGGGTCGGGGTTCAGGTTGATGGCAACGTTGCCATATTGCTCGACGCACTTCACCAGTTCGGGGATGCAGGTCGCCGGGTCCACGCCCGGGCTTTGCGGCAGCATGGCCGCGGGGATGAAATGCTCGGGGAATAGCTGGCTGACGCGGAAGCACAGCTCGTTGCAGATGGCGGCCCAGGTGCTGCTGACCTGCAAGCTGCCAATGTGATGGGCCATGAAGCTGGCGCGCGGGCTGAAGATGGTGAGGTCGCTGCCACGTTCACGCATCTTGGCCAACTGGTTGGTCTCGATGCTCTCGCGCAGTTCGTCGTCGCTGATCTTCAGGTCGGCCACCCGGGGCATCAGCGTCGCGTCCTGGATGCCGGCGATCTGCGCGTTGCGCCAGGCTTCCAGCGCCTTGGGCGCGGTGGTGTAGTGGCCGTGGATGTCGATGATCATGCCGCGGTATCCATTCAAGATTCAGGCAGGTTCCATGCCCTGACGGCGCTTGGCTGGGACTGCTGCCTCAGACCGCAAGAAATCCAGCAGCGCACGCGCCGCGTCGGCCCGGGCCGAACCCAGGTCCAGCGTTGACGGCAGGGCGGCGGAAAACGTCGTGATGAAAGCCACCTCTGGCGGCAGCGTTCCCAGCACGCTGATGCCGGACAAATGCATCAACTCGCTCAATTGCTGAAACCCCAGTGCCACCTGGCCGCTGGCCACCAGGCTGCCCACCGGCACGCCAGGCGGCGCCTGCACCAGGCGCGGCGCCAGGGTCTCGGCCAGGCCCCAGCTATCGAACATCTGCGTCAGGTAGGTGCCGCTGGGGCCGCTGGAAAAACTGATGCTCGGTGCGTCCAGCACCGCCTGGCGCAAAGCTACGCCAGTGCTGATGTCCGGCTGCGCAGCACCGGCACGCACCGCCACGCCCACCGGTGATGTCGCCAGGTCCACCCGGCTGCCTGCGTGCGCATGGCCGCTGGCCATCAGCCTGTCGATGGCATCGGAAGCCAGGAAGACCAGGTCGAAGGCCTCACCCGCCTGCACGCGCCGCGCAGCGTCGACACCGCCGACAGATTCAATCGCCACTGGCGTTCCGCCCTGCGCTTCAAAGGCCCGCGCCAGCTCAGTTAGCAGGTTTTGCGTCGCCTTCGATGAAATGCCTTGAAGCGTGATGCCCATGCTGGCGATTCTTCAACCGCTGCGGCTGGCAATCAAGCCGGCGCAACCACTAGCCGCAGCCATAGGCCGGGCGGCCTGGGACGGCAGGGCTCCCAATGGCAAAGCGAAGGCTGTGAATAGCGCGGACGCGGTCGTGCTGCTGCGCGGGAAAACCAACATGGGGAACCTCAATGCACTGCTCACTGGACGGAAAAGCCGCGGCCCTGCATGCAGGCCGACACGGCGCGACGGAAGCTGTCCTGCGGCGCATTGGCACGGGCCACCGCGGCCAGCTGTCGTGAATCAGCGGCATTGATATTGCGGTTGCGCGTTCCGCCCGCCGCAGCACCCACAGCGGCAACAAAGATGGCACCCAGCACCGCATTCTGGCCGGCGTTGGGCGGCGACGAGATTGCTGCACCCAGCAAGGCCCCGGTGGCTGCGCCGCCCAATGCGTCGCCGCCATCGGCGCGGCTTTCACCAAACGCACCGGCGCGCTGCGTACGGGCGTTATGCCTGGGTCGGTGCTGGTCTCACGCACGGCCCAGCGGTCGCACTCGTAGCGGTCACGGTCCTGCAAGGCTTCGGTCTGCGCCCGGGCGGGGGAAGTCTGGCAACACAGGCCCAGGCGGACTGCGAGAAAGCGGCGGGCGGGATTCAGTGACGGACACCATGGGCCTGAAAACGCAGCCCCAGCACAGTCGTTGACAGCCGCGAGGGTAAAGCTTCGAAAAGCGACCGCGCCGGGGCACGTGCTGATGTGGGTCAGGCCTGCCTGCACGTGGCGGTAGAGCATGATTTCGCAGCCGGAGCGCGGGCGCAAGGAGAGCATCTGCAGCACTGGCCCCACATCCGGGTCACTCAAGTTGGCCTGAGGCGGGCCTTCGAAGTTGCGTTGCATAAACTTTCTCCCTGCGTTCAGCCGTGCTGTCGGGCGCTGCAGGCTTCCATCCCCTTTATCGGCGCTTGGCGAAGCTTACCCAGTTGATCGAGCTCGAAAGGTACAGGGCTACGACCGCGCCCACCGGGCGGCTGCCACCATTGACCAGTGCAGCGGAAAATGCCTGGCTCAGTTCAACCAGACAGGCGTGAGGGGCCGGTAGTTGAAGACTTTTCGATGCAGTGCGTGACCAGCGCGTCGATATCGCCGGACTTGTCGAAGACCCGTGCCGCACCCAATGCCAGACAGTGACGACGCATTTCGGCGGTGGCGTAGTTCGTCAGCACGACGCGTTCAACGTCCGTGCCTGCATCGCGCAGCGCCTTCAGCACACCCAGGCCCGAACCACCTCTCAGGAAAACATCGATGATGGCAATGTCAACTGGCTGGGTGCTGTCGGTCAGCGAACGCACCGCCGTGGCCTCATCTTCAGCCGTGCCCACCACGCGCACCGGCGTCATCTCTTCCAGCATCGCAATCAGGCTGTCACGGATGACAGGGCTGTCTTCGACGATGAAGGCGCGAAGCGGGTTCATGGGAGTGGGCGACACGGCATGCAGTTCGGGTACTCTGCGCCTCCAAGTCGAATAGGGCCATCAGGGCGCCGCCCGCAAACTTGTAGGACCGTGCTTACAACGCTGCACCGGTTGTCTGCTCTGGCATTCACACCCGCGCTGGCGCTTGGCTGCCAAAATTTGCGCATCATCTTCGCCACCCGTATCCAACGACGAAAAGGACAGCTCATGGCCACATTGACCGTCAACGGCCGTGCGCTCACGCACAGCGCCGAACCCGACACCCCGCTGCTGTGGGTGCTGCGTGAACAGCTGGGCCTGACCGGCACCAAGTACGGCTGCGGCGTAGCGCAATGCGGCGCCTGCACCGTACACGTGGACAGCGTGCCGGTGCGCAGCTGTGTCGTGCCGGTGTCGGCCGTTGCGGCCGGGGCGAAGATAGTCACCATCGAAGGTATCGCGCCCGACCCCGTGGGCGCGGCGCTTCAGAAAGCCTGGGTGGCCAACGACGTGCCGCAATGCGGCTACTGCCAAAGCGGCATGATCATGGCCGCCACCGCGCTGCTGAAGACCAAGCCCAAGCCGACTGACGCCGACATTGACGCGACCATCACCAACATCTGCCGCTGCGGCACTTACAACCGCGTGCGCGCCGCCATCAAGGAAGCGGCCGGCGGCCCGAAGACAGGCAGCCTGGACATCGTGCACATCGTGAGGGCTGTCTGATGAAAGCCGATGTATTGAAAGCCGACATCTCGCGCCGGGGTTTTCTGGGCAGCAGTGCGGCGGCTGCCGGTTCGCTGGTGGTCGGCTTTCACGTGCCAGGGTTGGCGCAGAGCACGGCACAAAACACGGCACAGGGCGTGGCCCGCGACGAGCTGCCCGAACTCAACGCCTGGGTGGTGGTACGGCCTGACGACAAGGTCATCATCCGCATCGCGCGCAGCGAAATGGGCCAGGGCACGATGACCGGCCTGGCCCAGTTGGTGGCTGAAGAGCTGGACTGCGACTGGGCGCGCGTGATGACCGAATACCCCACGCCTGGCCAGAACCTGGCGCGTCAACGGGTCTGGGGCAACTTCAGCACCGGCGGCAGCCGCGGCATCCGCGAAAGCCAGGACTATGTTCGCAAGGGCGGCGCCGCGGCGCGCATGATGCTGGTGCAGGCCGCAGCCAACGAATGGCAAGTGCCGGTGTCTGAATGCCGCGCCAGCAAGGGCGTGATCACGCACCCCGGCAGCGCGCGCCGTACCACCTATGGCGCCATGACCGGGGCCGCGGCCCTGCTGCCGGTGCCCACCGATGTGGCGCTGAAAGACCCGAAGACCTGGCAGATAGCCGGCAAGCGCCTGGCGCGGCTTGACACGGTCGAAAAGACCGACGGCAGCCTGGTCTACGGCAGCGACCTGAAGCTGCCCGGCATGCTGAACGCGGCCATCAAGGCCTGCCCGGTGTTCGGCGGCAAGCTCAAGAGCTTCGACGCTGCCGCTGTGGCGAGCCGCCCGGGCGTGAAGAAGGTGGTGCGGGTAGGCGACAACGCCGTGGCCGTGGTGGCCGACACCTGGTGGCAGGCCAAGACCGCGCTGGACGCGCTGCCCATCGACTGGGACCTGGGCGCCCACGCCCAAGTGCAGCAGGCCGACATCACCGCCACGCTGAAAGCCGGGCTGACGGCTGATCAAGCTGTGGTGGGCACCCAGTCTGGCGCAGGCGATGTACCTTCAGTGCTGGCCGGCAGCGCGCGCAAGCTGGAAGCGGTGTATTCGTACCCGTTCCAGAACCACGCCACGATGGAGACCATGAACGCCACGGTGCGCTTGACGCCCGAACGCTGCGAAGTCTGGACGCCCACGCAGAACGGCGAAGCGGCCCTGGCTGCAACAGCAGAAGCATCGGGACTGCCAGCGGCGCAGTGCGAGGTCTACAAGCTGCCTTTGGGCGGCGGCTTCGGCCGCCGTGGTGCCGTGCACGACTGGGTGCGGCAGGCGGTGGCAGTTGCCAGAGAGACCGCAAAGGAATTTCCGGGCGCGCCGGTAAAGCTGATGTGGTCGCGCGAAGAAGACATGACCCAGGGCCAGTACCACCCCATCACGCAGTGCAAGCTGACGGCGGGGCTGGACGCGCAGGGCCAGATCACGGCCCTGCACATGCGCATCAGCGGCCAGTCCATCCTGGCGGGGCTGTTTCCGCAGAACGTGCGCAACGGCAAGGACCCGGTGGTCTTTCAGGGCCTGAACGATGGCGGCAACGAATCGATGATCGGCTACAGCTTCCCGGCCCTGTTGGTCGACCACGCCATGCGCAACCCGCATGTGCCGCCGGGCTTCTGGCGCGGCGTGAACCTGAACCAGAACGCCATTTATCTGGAGTGCTTTCTCGACGAAGTGGCGCACGCCACCCAGCAAGACCCGCTGGCCCTGCGCCGCCGCCTGATGACGCAGCACCCCAAGCACCTGGCGGTGCTGAACGCTGCCGCAGAACGCGCCGGCTGGGGCAAGCCGGCGCCCAATGTCAACGGGCAGAAGGTCTTTCGCGGCCTGGCGCAGACGCACGGCTTCGGCAGCTATGTGGCGGCGGTGGCCGAGGTCTCGGTCAGCGCGGCGGGCGAGTTGAAGATCCACCGCATCGTCGCCGCTACCGACCCCGGGCATGCGGTCAACCCGCAGCAGATCGAGGCCCAGGTCGAAGGCAGCTTCGCCTACGGGCTGACGGCCGCGCTGTACGGCGCCTGCACCGTGAAGAACGGCCGCATTGAGCAGACCAACTTCGACACCTACCCGATCTTGCGCATGAACCAGATGCCCAAGGTCGAGACGGTATTGGTGCCCAGTGGCGGCTTCTGGGGCGGCGTGGGCGAACCCACCATCGCGGTGGCGGCACCGGCGGTGCTGAACGCCATCTTCGCGGCCACGGGCAGGCGCATTCGCGACCTGCCGCTGGCGGCGCAGAGCCTGAAGAAGGCATGAGCGGTCGCGTCGTTCTCGCCTTGTTGGCAGCGGCGGGCATGCTGCCCGCTGCGGCCTACACGGTGGTGGACGACGGCATTCCCATGCCGCTGACGGCTGCGCCCGGGGACGCGCAGCGTGGCCGGGCAGTGGTCGCCCACAGGCAGCAGGGGCTGTGCCTGTTGTGCCACAGCGGGCCGATTCCGGAAGAGCGCTTTCAGGGCAACCTGGCGCCACCGCTGGACGGTGCGGGCACGCGCTGGACGACTGCGCAGTTGCGGCTGCGCGTGGCCGACAGCCGGCGGCTGAACCCGGCTAGCCTGATGCCGACGATGCACGCGGTTCAAAGCGCAGTAACCGACGCAACAGCCGACGCAACAGCCGACGCAACAGGAGACTCAGCAGCCAAAGCACGGCAACGCGTGGGCGCGGCCTGGCGTGGCCAGCCGGTGCTGAACGCTCAGCAGGTGGAAGACGTCGTGGCTTACCTGCAGACCTTGAAGTAACCCCATGAATCAACGCCGCCATGTTCTGCAAAGCGCTGTCGGCTTGGCGGGCTTGGCGTTGCTGCCAGCCGCGCAAGCCACGCCCGAAAGCATGCGCGCGGCGGTGCAGGCCCTGACCCGCGGTGCGTTATTGCAAAGTGGCCGCGTGAAGATCGACATCGCCACCCTGGTCGACAACGGCAACACCGTGCCCGTGCAGGTGGATGTGGCAAGCCCGATGACGCCGGCCGACCATGTGCGGCGCATCGCGCTGTTCAACGAAGCCAACCCCCAGCCCGAAGTGGCGGTGTTCGAGCTCGGCCCGCACAACGGCCTGGCGCGCGTGGCCACGCGCATGCGGCTGGCGACGTCGCAGCGCGTGCTGGCGCTGGCGCAGATGAACGACGGCAGCTGGTGGCAGGCGCAGGCCGACGTCATCGTCACGCTGGCGGCTTGCATCGAAGGCTAGAACGATGGCCACACGGGCACTTGTCAACCTGCCACGCGACATCACGCGCGGCCAGATCGTGGAAGTGCGTGCCACCGTGGCGCACGCCATGGAAACCGGCCACCGCCGCGCCAGCGGCGGCGAATTGGCGCCCCGCGACATCGTGCGCCGGATGGAAGCGCGGCTGAACGGCGAACTGGTGTTTGCCGCCGACATGCACGCGGCCCTGTCGGCGAATCCGTACGTGGCCTTCCACCTGCGCGCCAGCAACGGCGGCAGCCTGGTGCTCAGCTGGCGCGGCGACAACGGCTTTGCGCACAGCGAAACCGTGGTCTTCGAGGTGGCGTGAAGCTACTTCAGGTTGGCGCTGCGCTGGTGCTGCTGGCAGCCGCTGCTGCAGCGCAGGCCCAACCCCAACACCATCCCCAACCGGACCCACGCCGCAGCGGCCTGCTGGACATGCAGCCCGCCACCCAGGCCCTGCAGCGCGACGATGGCCAGAACCCGGGCTGGCTGTGGCTCAAGGGCGGCGAACAAGACTTCCAGCGCGACTGCCAGTCCTGCCACAGCGCCGCCAGCCTGCGCGGCGTGGCGCCACGCTATCCGGCCTGGGACGCCGTTCTGGGCAAGCCGGTGACGCTGCAAGGCCGCATTCAACAATGCCGTGCGCGCCACCTGAAGGCGCAGCCGCTGGCCGCCGAGAGCGACGCCCTGCTCGGCCTGGAAGCCTACGTCGCCCACGCCTCGCGCGGCCTGCCGATTGCACAGATTGCACCGCTCGCAGCGAGGGACCCAATGCCACCAATGGCACCGATGGCACCCACCACACCGCCAGCCGATGCGCAACTGCAGGCCTGGCGAGAACGCGGCGAACAGCTGTTCCGCCAACCGCTGGGCCAGCTGGCACTGAGCTGCGCCCAATGCCACGACCAGCATGCCGGCGGCAAGCTGGCGGGCAGCACCATCCCGCAAGGGCACCCCACCGGCTATCCCATTTACCGGCTGGAATGGCAGGGCATGGGTTCGCTGCAGCGCCGCCTGCGCAACTGCATGACAGGGGTGCGCGCCGAGCCCTTCGCCCCGGGTTCGGACGAGTTCACCGCGCTCGAGGTCTATCTGATGCAGCGTGCCGCCGGCATGTTGCTCGAGACACCGGCCGTCAGGCCGTAGAGTGCGCTGCATGGACGCACTCGCTGACACCCGCCGCTGGCTGGAGAACGCCGTCATCGGCCTGAATCTCTGCCCCTTCGCCAAGACCGTGCACACCAAGGGCCGCATTCGCTGGGTGCTGTGCGAAGCCAGCGACACCGAAGGCCTGCTGCACACCCTGGTGCAGGAACTGCAGCACCTGGCCAGCGCTGACCCCGAAACCACTGACACCACCCTGATCGTGCACCCGCGGGTGCTGGCCGACTTCCTGGACTACAACGATTTCCTGGACGTGGCCGACGCGGCCCTGATCGAACTGAACCTGGAAGGTGTGTTGCAGGTCGCCAGCTTCCACCCCGATTACCAGTTTGCAGACACCGCGCCCGACGACATCGAGAACTGCAGCAACCGGTCGCCCTATCCCACGCTGCACCTGCTGCGAGAAGCCAGCATCGACGCTGCGGTGGCCGCCTTCCCCGACGCCGAAGACATTTTCGAAGTCAACCAGGCCCGGCTGCAGGCGCTGGGCTGGGCGGGCTGGCAGGCCCTGATGCAAGCCAGGAACGGCGGACAAAGAGCGCCTGAAACCTCAGACCCCAGCGAAGCCCCCAAAGCCGGGAAAGCAGGCGGGTGAACCTGGGGGTGAACGTGCGGGTGTCCCGTCCCTGATCCGAATGCCGACCGTGCCACACTGGCCGCGGTCGCCAGTTCTTGAGGCCCTCATCGAAGGAGAAACCGCCATGCAACGCCGCCGCCTGAATGCCGCTTTGACCCTGGCCCTGTGCATGGCGATCTGTCCTGCTTTGCAGGCCCAGACCCCGGACAACGCTGCCGTGCAGCCAGCGGCGCAAGCCTGGCTG